>NZ_JAAVVD010000079.1:0-1953 GCF_018449755.1 Variovorax sp. dw_954
GTTGCGGGCATTGGCGATCGGCGGGTGATCGTCTGCAATGCAGCGATGAACTGACTGCCGTTTCCCGGGACTGTGTCCACCGCTTGGGATGCTGCCGCTCTACCGCTGACTACGCCGGCAACGGGGGCGGGGTTTTACCGTCAGTGGCATCCAGCACAGGCCGGGATGCGTTTCTTCGCGCAGGTACAGGCCCTCAGTCCTTCTCGGCGGAAGTCCGCCTGCGGCTGTATAGCCTGCGGAGTCAAAGATTTTCATTGACATGCCTCGACGCGGGCGCAGATCATGCCCGGCAAATCTGCGCGGGTAGTAACTGTAGTTCATCCACACGCTCGTTCCCGGCCGAGTGGGGGCAGGTGTCACGGTCGAGCGCTCGCAATCTGGAGTTTGAAACCGATGTGGGAGTTCACTCGCAAGCGACCGATCACAACAGCAATCGGGATAGTTGTCGTCCTGGGGATCGTATCGCTCGCCTTGCTCTATTTCATCCCGACGCCGCCGTCGCGGGTGGTCATCGCGACCGCGTTCAAGGGTGCGAGCTTCGAATACTTCGGCCTGCGATACAAGGACATTTTCGCCCGCTCGAAGGTGCGGCTGGATTTGCGTGAGACCGAAGGGGCCGTAGAGAATCTGCGGCTCCTGCAAGATCCCAATGCCGGCGTTCAAATTGGCTTCGTCGCGGGCGGAGTGTCCGACGGCACACATTCGCCCGGCCTGTTGTCGATGGGCACCGTCGACTATCTGCCGATCTGGGTTTTCTACGTCGCGCCGGAGCCTATCGAAAGGTTGACGCAGTTGCAGGGCAAGCGAATCGCCGTGGGACCAGCGGGCAGCGGCACGCGAGTTCTGGCGGAGCGCATCCTTGGCAAGGCGGGCGTGACGTCCGAACGTGCGACGCTGGTCCCCCTGGCAGGGCGCGACGCGATGGACGCGCTGGTCAACGGAACGGTGGACATAGCATGGGTCCAGGGCGCCGCCGAGACTGCGGCAGTGCAGGGATTGCTACGCGACCCTCGTGTAAGGCTCATGAGCTTTCCAACGGCGGAGGCATATACCCGTCTATTCCCGAGTCTGGCTCGGCTCGTATTGCCGCAAGGAGTGATCGACATCGAAAGAAACATTCCGCCGACTGACATCCAGTTGGTGGCCACGACGGTCAGCGTGCTGGTGCGCAGCGATCTGAATCCAGCAATCGTCACTCTCTTGTTACAGGCGATGAGCGAAGTCCACGGCGAACCCGGCCTCTTGCACGGGGCACGCGAATTTCCGCGTTCTTTTGATTCGGACTATCCATTAGCCGGGAGTGCAGCCGACTTTTACAAGAACGGACCATCACTGATGCAGCGATACCTGCCCTTGTGGCTGATCGTGCATGCGGAGCGAGCCGTCGCGCTGCTCGTGGCGGGCGTTGCCCTCGGGCTTCCGTTGCTTCACTTCTTGCCGATGCTTTATAAGTGGAACGTTCGGCGGCGACTACTCTACTGGTACGAGCAACTCAAGCTGTTGGAGGCCGCCATCGACGCAGATCCGGGCGGTGCGCATATGGCTGAGAGGCTGCTGGAAATCGAGCGAATCGAGAGCACAGTCAGCCGCATCCGCATTCCCTTAGCCTTCACGGATCAGCTTTACGACTTGCGTGGCCATATCGAGATTGTTCGTCGCCGCTTCGCATCACGCCCGATCGCAACTGACCATCCGCCGTCAGTAGAAAAAGCACGAAGTGGCTTCTGAACCGGTCACTGCGCAGGGCAACGTGAAAAACCAGAGCCGTGAAAGCATCCGAGCATGACGCGCGATCGAAGCATCGTCGATGGCAGCAGGGGTCAAACGGATCGAGCTCCCGGGCGGTAGACCCAAGGCCCGGCGAATCGTCAGTCAGTTCATCGCTTCATTGCGGACGATCACCCGCATCATTGCGAACGCCCGGAACTGGCCGTTATGGAAAGCTTTTCATAA
>NZ_JAAVVD010000080.1:0-1830 GCF_018449755.1 Variovorax sp. dw_954
CGCCGGCGTCGGCTGCGCCGCGGGTGTGCGCGCGCAACGCGAGCACCGTGAGCATCGCGGCGAGCAGCGGCAGCGCGAAGGCGTAGTACAGGTGCGGTGGGCTCCAGCCCTTGTCGAGTAGCACGCCGGCCGTCAACGGCGCCAGGATCGCGCCGACGCGGCCGATTCCAATGGCCCAGCCCATCCCGGTGCTGCGCATCGCGGCCGGGTAGACCACCGGCGCAAAGGCGTACAGGCCCGCCATGGAGCCGAAGATGAATGCGCCGATGCCGAAGGCAATCGCGAAGGCGACTGCCAGGCTCGAGGTGAAGTAGCCGAACGCCGCCATGGCCAGCGCGGTCAGCACCATGCTGGAGGCGGTGAGCGAGCCGAGGTTCATGCGTGCGGCCAGCAGGCCGAACACGCTGCCCCCCACGATACCGCCGACATTGAGGAGCACGCCGCCCGTGATGCCCTGCTGTGCTGACAGCCCGGCCTGCACCAGCAACTTCGGCGTCCAGCTGAGCGCGAAATAGAAGCTGAACATGAGCAGGAAGAACGCTCCCCAGATCATCAGCGTCTGCGCCAGCATGCCCGGTGCAAACAGTGCCGAGAAACTGTTGCGGCCTGAGTCGGCCACGTCGGCCTGCTCGGGGGGAAGTTGCGCCAGCGTCGGGCGGTTCATCTTGCCGAGCAAGGCATTGAGTTTTTGCAGGGCGCCCCGGGGCCGCTTGGCAAGGAGGAAGTCGAACGACTCGGGCAGCCGCCACAGGACCACCGGGATCATCGCCGCGGTGGCGATCCCGCCAAAGATGAATACCGAGCGCCAGCCGTACTTGGCCAGCAACAGCGCGGCAATGCTGCCGCCGATGGTGGCGCCGATCGGATAGCCCGTCGCCTGCAGCGCGACCGCCGTACTGCGCCAGTGGTTGGAAGAATATTCGGCAGTGATGACACCAACGCTGGCGAGCATGCCGCCAATGCCCACCCCGGTGAGCGCGCGCAGGGCCCCGAGTTGCCAGCTGCTCTGGGCAAATCCGGACGCGAACATCCCGAGGGCGATCACTACCAGGCACACCAAGATGATCGGCTGCCGGCCAAAGCGGTCCGCCCAGGGTGCCAGAAAGAGTGAGCCGGCGGCCATGCCGAACAGCCCGGCACTGAAGAGCACGCCGAGTTCGGCGCCGCTGAGCTTCCATTCCGCTGAGATGGGTGCGGCAGTGAACGCCATCACCAGCACGTCAAAGCCGTCGAGCATGATCAGCATGATGCAGACCGTGACGGCCGCCCATTGGAATGGCGTCATCGCGCCCTCGTCGATGGCACGGCGCAACTCGCCGCTTCTGGCAGTGGCAGTGGGGTTCATTTCTTGTCTCCTTGCGGCATTGACGCCCGGTGCCGCAGGTTGTGATTTGTTTTGAGCGTGCTCAATATTAACCACGCTCAATATTCGCGTCAATGGGTTAAGGTTCGGCTTGTTTCCCGCAGGCTGTGTCAGCCGACATCGCTTGCGCATATCGTCATGCACGCATCTCAGCCCTCAGCCCACTTGCCAAGGAGTCCGGCCACTCATGCCCAAGCCCAAATCCGATCCGCTGCCCCCGGTGGGCCTGCGCGCGCGCAGCAAGGTTGACAAGCGGCGCCGCATCATGGAAGCCGCGCGCGCCGTGTTCATCGAGCACGGTTACGACGCTGCCACCACGCGCGAGATTGCGCAGCGGGCCGAAGTGTCGACAGGGACCGTGTTTGTCTACGCCCGGGACAAACGTGACCTCCTGCTGCAGGTGGTCAACGACGAGCTCGATGCACTCAACGCCAGGGCGCAGCCGCTCACGGGCAAGCCCGGACCGT
>NZ_JAAVVD010000081.1:0-1686 GCF_018449755.1 Variovorax sp. dw_954
GGGCCGAGGCTGTGTGAAAACACTTCGCCGTTTGCGTCGTAGAAAATAAAATCTCGCCACCCGTTTTGGCGAGGTGGCGCATGAAGCGATTCATTGAAGGCGCGGATAGAAGGCAGGTTACGCTGCTGCCCGAATGTCTCGACGACTTCGTCGGTGAAGACAACCCGGTACGCATCGTCGATGCCTTCGTCAACGAGCTTGATCTTGCAGCCTTGGGCTTTGAGGGCGTTGATCCTGCCATCACCGGGCGACCTTCGTATCACCCTTCGGTTCTGCTCAAGCTGTATATCTACGGTTATCTCAATCGCATTCAGTCGAGCCGGCGCCTCGAACGCGAGGCGCAACGTAATGTGGAACTCATGTGGTTGACGGGTCGCCTGACGCCCGACTTCAAGACGATCGCTGATTTCCGTCACGACAACGGCAAGGGCATCCGCAATGTGTGCCGCCGCTTCATCCAGTTGTGCCGACAGTTGAAGCTCTTCTCTCAGGCGGTAGTGGCGATCGACGGCAGCAAGTTCAAAGCCGTCAACAGCCGGGATCGCAATTTCTCTCCCGGCAAGATTGACGGGCGAAAGGAACAAATAGAGCAAAGCATCCAGCGCTACCTCGACGCACTGGAAACTGCTGATCGAACACAGCCTGCGGATCTCGAAGCCAAGACTGAACGACTGCAAGAGAAGATCGAGAGGCTGCGCGAGCAGATGCGCCAACTCGACGAAACGAAGGAACAGCTCAAAAGCGAACCAGGCCAGCAGTTCTCCCTCACCGATCCCGACGCGCGTTCGATGCTTCAGACAGGCAAGAGCACTGGCTTGGTCGGGTACAACGTGCAGACTGCCGTTGATGGCAAACACCATCTCATCGTTGCGCACGAGGTCACGAACATCGGCAACGACAGGGCGCAGCTGAGCAAGATGGCATTGGCCGCACGCGACGCGATGGGCAAGACCAAGCTGCAAGCCTTCGCAGACCGAGGCTACTTCAATGGACTTGAGATAAAGGCCTGCGAGGACGCAGGCATCACAGCCTTCGTTCCGAAGGCGATGACATCGAATGCGAAAGCCCACGGCCGGTTTGACAAGCGAGACTTCATTTACATCGCGAAAGATGACGAATACCAGTGTCCTGCCGGGCAACGAGCGATCTATCGATTCTCTAGATTTGAAGGCAATCTCAACTTGGATTTCTACTGGCCCAGTGCTTGCCCAAGCTGTTCTATGAAAGCTCAGTGCACAACCTCATCCTATAGGCGCATTCGCCGGTGGGAACATGAAGCTGTGATCGAGCGGATGCAGCATCGAATGGATCGCAAACCCAATGCGATGACATTGAGACGATCGACGATTGAACATGTCTTCGGGACACTCAAGCACTGGATGGGTTCCACGCACTTCCTGATGAAGACGATGGCTCACGTCGACACCGAAATGAGCCTTCACGTGCTGGCTTACAACTTCAAGCGGGTGATCAGCGTATTAGGTATCGCCAAAACGATGAAGGCGATGCAATTGGTGGGCCCCTGAGCCCTTCTTGACTCTCGGTTGCCCGCTCGACGACGCTCAAACGCCTTCAAACACGCCACTCTGGCGCATCGGCGCACTGGATAAACGGATGCGGCCAGCCAGCCACTGAAGCGGTCATCGATTTGTTGATGCGCGCGCGTTTTTACACAGCCTCGGCCCA
>NZ_JAAVVD010000082.1:0-1656 GCF_018449755.1 Variovorax sp. dw_954
GGCGTGTGCCACGAGTAGGCCGAGCGCTCCGCGTGATGTGTCAACGCCTTGAAGAATGGCGGCAGCAACTGGTCCAGGTAGTCCTCTGCCGCACGCATGATCTGACGCGCCAGGAAGGGCACCGTGTCTTCGTAGAGGTACATGATGCTGTGCAGGTTGCGCAGGCCCTGCACCGCCTTGGGCGATCTGCCAGAGAGCGTTGCGGTCTCGCCCAGCGCGACGATGGGCAGGCCGGGTGCGCGCTGGTGCACCGTACTCATCAGGTCGATGAGTCGCTGCGCCGTCGCCTCGTCCTTCGCCGCTGCGACAGGGAACACGATCGCGGCAAGCCCGCGGTGCGCGCCGGCGATGATGCCGGCATCGGCCTCGTTGTCGACGAGGATGGTCTTCCAGCCGGATTGCTCCAGCTCGCGCTGGATCTGGCGCAGGCGCACGCCCGCCACGGTCTGCGCCGCGATGTCGCGATGCGCGATCAGGATCGGGAAAGTCGACTTGAACTGCATGGAGCCGCTCCGGTTGTTGCGCTCAGAAACCGACCTTGGTCGAGAACTGGAAGCGATAGTCGTCCTGCGAGAGACCCAGCTTGTTTTCCAGGCGGCCCCAGATGAACTCGCCGCCCATCGTGACGTTCTGCGCCAGCGAATACAGCAGGTTCACCGACGCGTAGCTGCCCTTGTGGAATGCGTTCACAAGCTGTCCGTCGGTGTTGTTCTGGCGGTGCTCGCTGTAGCCGATGGAACTGGTCCACTTGTCGTTCCAGCTGTGGCCGTAGTAGGCCAGCCAGCCCAGCGAGGTGACGGTCTCGGCCTGCAAGGCGCGGTTGGGCGCGAGGTCCACGCCACCGTCGTTCATGTAGCTGGCGATGCCCTTGCCCGAGACGACCTGCCAGCTCAACTTGTCCTTGCTGAACACCTTGAACGCGCCGCTCAGGTTCAGGCCGTAGCCGGTGCGCGTGCCGGACGGGTCGCCGTTGATCGAGGCCGGATTCTGGTAGCCGACCTGGCGCACGATGCCGGCCGCCTTGAGGTGGCCCCAGTCGCGCTCCAGCTTGTAGGACGCAACGAGGTCCGGCAACTGGGTCCTGCCAGTGATGTTTGCGCCCAGCGCCGGGTCCACGCGCGTGATCCTGCCGGTGTCGATCGCCGAGTTCGGCGACTCCAGCGAAATCGCGAAGGCATTGCCATCCTTGTTCCACGGCGTGAAGCGCAGCTGCGGGTTGCGCACGAAGACCATGCCGCTCGGTCCCCAGTAGTCGATGGTGTTGGGGAACACGTCGATGTCCATGAAGTTCGAGTAGGTCTGCCCGGCGCCGAACATCCCCAACTCGGCCCACGCATTGAGCCAATGGATCTGCGTGCCGCCGTTGGTGCCGAACAGGTCGAAGCTCATGTCGGTCTTGATCTCGCCGAGGCTGGTCGGGATGAACGACTTGAACCCGAGGCTGGACTGCCGCACGCTGAAGGTGGTGGAGCCATCCTTGCCGCAACCGGGCGAGCCGGGGCAGGTGACCGGGATCTGCGATGGCCGCAGCGTTGCGGCCCAGTCGGGATTCATGCGCTTGGCGTCGTAGATCGCGTCGAGCATCACCTGCCCGTAGAACTCGACCCTCGCGTTGCCCGGGTCCGGGGCGCCATCCTGCGCGCGCGTGCCCACCGA
>NZ_JAAVVD010000083.1:0-1601 GCF_018449755.1 Variovorax sp. dw_954
ACCGCGTAGTGCTGGGTGCTGCGGTTGTCCCAGATCGCCACGCTGTTGGGCTTCCAGCGCCAGCGCACCTGGTACTCGGGGATGCTGGACTGGGCGATCAGGTACTGCAGCAGATCGCCGCCGGCCTGGTTGTAGTCCTGGCCGTAGCGCACGTTCTTCTTGTTGTGGAAGTTCACGAAGTGCGTGGCGAAGGCGTTCACGTACAGCAGCTTCTCGCCGGTCTCGGGGTGCGTGCGCACCACCGGGTGCTCCGAGTCCGGATACTGCGCGCGCATCGCCAGGCGCTTTTCCATCGGCATGTTCGAGGCGAAGGAGCTGTTGAAGCTGTGGTTGGCCCACAGGTCGGCGATCTGCGCCTTGATCTCCTCGGGCAGCTTGTCGTAGGCCATGACCATGTTGGCCCACATGGTGTCCCCGCCCACCGGCGGGCATTCGACGCAGCGCAGCACCGCGCCCATGGGCGGTGCGGCGCGCCAGGTGCCGTCGCTGTGCCAGGCATTCTCGTAGCGGTCGGCGGGGCTGTCCGGGGTCTTGTAGATCTGCACCAGGCCCGGTGCGTCCGGATGCGAGGGCACCATCGGATGGGATTCGAGCTGGCCCATGCGCGAGGCGAAGGCCACGTGGGCTTGCGGCGTGAGGTCGTCCTGGTCGCGCAGGAACAGCACGCGGTGCTTCAGGAGGGCCGCGTAGACCTCCTTGAACAGGCCCTCGTCTGCGGCGGCATCGGCCAGGTTCACGCCGACCAGTTCGGCGCCGATGCTGGCGGTGAGTTGTTCGATCTTCATTTGCTTGTCTCCTTCGTTCTTTTGAATCTGTCAGACCAGGAAGATCGACGAGCCCGTCGTCTTGCGCGATTCCAGGTCACGGTGCGCCTGCACGGCGTCTTCCAGCGCGTAGTGCTGGTTGATCTCGATCTTGATGCGCCCGGCGGCCACGTGGCCGAAGACCTCCTTGGCCAGCGCCGCCTTCTCGACCGGGTCGAAGATGTAGTCGGCCAGCGCCGGGCGCGTCATGTAGAGCGATCCCTTGATGGCGAGCAACTGCGGGTCGACCGGAGGGATCGGGCCGCTGGCCGTGCCCACGCACACCAGCAGGCCGCGGCGCTTGAGCGAATCCAGCGAGCCCATGAAGGTGCTCTTGCCCACGCTGTCGAACACCACGTTCACGCCCACGCCCCCGGTGAGCTCGCGCACACGCTTGGCAACGTCCTCGTGGCTGTAGTTGATGGTGTGGTCGCAGCCGTGTGCACGGGCGACCTCGGCCTTCTCGGCGGTGGAGACCGTGCCGATGACGGTGAGGCCCAGCAGCTTGGCCCATTGCGACACGATCAGGCCGACGCCGCCCGCTGCGGCGTGCACCAGCAGCGAATCGCCTTCCTTGAACGGATAGATGCGGCGCATCAGGTAGGCGCTGGTCAGCCCGCGCATCGTCATGGCCGCGGCGGTCTCGTAGGAGATGCCCTCGGGCAGGCGGATCAGCGGTGCGGCGGGGATCAGGCGCTCGGTGCTGTAGGCGCCCAGCGTGTTGATGAAGCCGGTGTAGGTGACGCGATCACCCACGGCGACGTTGGTCACGCCCTCGCCGATGGCCACCACGACGCC
>NZ_JAAVVD010000084.1:0-1494 GCF_018449755.1 Variovorax sp. dw_954
CGCTGAAATCCTCGGTCGTTGCCCCGTCAGGCGACTTGATCTCGCTCTGCTATTGTTCGCGCCACGGACGGGGATCGACTGCGCTCCTCTTCAGGCGGCAGCGGCGGGGCACAGAATGTCCGTAGCCTCGCTCAGCCGTTTTCACGTGCCAGTTCCTCGTCTCGTAGTGAGGTCCCGACGAGCGTCCGTACGCTACCGCTCAGTGCGCTAGCCTTGTTTGGGTTTGGCCAAAATCACCGACACATTGAAAGGTGAGACGCGGGTTTTATTGCTGAGCTTTGGGCCGCAACTGAGAGCCAAAGTTCAGGCTGCCGCCCTCGTCTGTCCAAACCTTGAAGGATTCCCTGGATAGCGCGACGTCGCAGGCGTCCCGGCCCCGCGCAATCAACACGCGCCCAATACGCTGCGTGTTGTTGCGCGCGTCGAAGGTGTACCAACAATCGCCGAGATAAGCCTCGGACCACGCCGCAAAATCCCCTGGCGCGTAAGGCGGCTGCGTGCCGACGTCGCCAAGATAGCCGGTGCAATAACGTGCCGGGATGTTCAGGCAGCGACAAAGCGCGATCGCCAAATGGGCGTAGTCGCGGCACACGCCCTGGCCTTCGTTGTAGCCGCCCAGCGCGGTGCGCGTCCGACTTGCATTCTGGTAGCCGAACTTGATGTGTTGGTGCACAAAATCGCAGATCGCCTGCACGCGACCCCAGCCAATTGGGCCTGAGCCAAAGCGCTGCCAGGCGATTTCGCTGAGCTGGTCGGTCTCGCAATAGCGGCTGCCAAGCAGATAGACCAGCGTCGATTCCGGGAGATTCTCCACCGGCGTCTGCGTTGCCCACGGGGCGACGAGATCTGCTGCGCCGCTGTCGTTGATCAGCGCGTCGGTATTGAGGACGAACCGACCCGCGGGCGCCACGATGCGAGTGCACCAGTTGCCGAACAGATCGCGGTACGCGGTGACCGGTACCGATGGACTCGTCACCAGGCGATCGGGCCGCACCAGGTCGGACGCACGCGAATAGTGGATGCTCAAGGTCAGCATCATCGGCGTCGGCTGGGGGCACTGATACACCATTTCAAAACCAACGCGTAGTTGCATGCTCGCCCTCTGTTGCTTCGCCAGGCCACACCACCAGTGCGTGCAGTTTTCGCCCGCGTATCACCGTACTTAGAAGTCGAAACAGACCCGGTGCGTCCCTTTTCCCTGCGGCATTCGCAAGCCCTCAGGTCGCGGTGGTCGCCGGAAGCAACCGGTCGTACTCGGACTTGACGACTGCATAGCACTCGCAGGTGCGCTTCTCCAACCCCGCGCGATCCAGCACCGAGATGTGACCTCGCGCATAGCGGATCAGGCCCGCCTGCTGCAGCTTGAGCGCCCCCTCCGTTACGCCCTCGCGCCGGACGCCGAGCATGTTGGCGATCAACTCTTGCGTCATCACGAGGTCGCTGCCCTGCAGGCGGTCGAGGCTCAGCAGGAGCCAGCGGCATAGCTGTTGGTCT
>NZ_JAAVVD010000085.1:0-1224 GCF_018449755.1 Variovorax sp. dw_954
TGCGGTGTTCGGCGGCACGCAGAGCCTGCACACCAACGCGCTCGACGAAGCCATTGCGCTGCCGACCGAGTTCAGCTCGCGCATCGCCCGCAACACGCAGCTCATCATCCAGGAAGAGACGCACATCACCAGCGTGATCGACCCCTGGGCCGGCAGCTACATGATGGAGAAGCTGACGCAGGACATGGCGGACAAGGCCTGGGAGATCATCGAGGAGGTCGAGGCGATGGGCGGCATGACCAAGGCCGTGGACAGCGGCTGGGCCAAGCTCAAGATCGAGGCGGCTGCGGCCGACAAGCAGGCGCGCATCGACTCGGGCAAGGACGTGATCGTGGGCGTCAACAAGTACAAGCTCAAGACGGAGGATGCGATCGACAGCCTGTCGATCGACAACGTCAAGGTGCGCGACGGGCAGATTGCCAAGCTGCATGCGATCCGCGAGAAGCGCGATACCGCGAAGACGCAGGCCGCGCTCGATGCGCTGACCGCTGCGGCCGAGAGCGGCGAGGGCAACCTGCTCGCGCTGAGCATCGACGCCGTGCGCCTGCGGGCGACGGTCGGTGAAATCAGCGATGCACTGGAGAAGGTCTACGGCCGCCATCGTGCCGACACGCAGAAGGTCACCGGCGTGTATGCCGCGGCCTATGACTCGGCCGAGGGCTGGGAAGCACTGCAGCACGAGATCGCAGCATTTGCCGAAGAGCAAGGCCGCCGTCCGCGCGTGATGATTTCCAAGCTCGGCCAGGACGGGCATGACCGCGGCGCGAAGGTTGTCGCCACGGCATTTGCCGACCTCGGCTTTGACGTGGACATGGGCCCGCTGTTCCAGACCCCGGAAGAGTGCGCACGCCAGGCGATCGAGAACGACGTGCATGCCGTGGGCGTCTCCACGCTCGCCGCCGGCCATAAGACCTTGGTGCCCGCGATCATCGCGGAACTCAAGAAGCAGGGTGCGGACGACATCATCGTGTTCGTCGGCGGCGTGATCCCGCGGCAGGACTACGACTTCCTGTACGAAGCTGGCGTCAAGGGCATCTACGGCCCGGGCACGCCGATCCCGGCGAGTGCGAAGGACGTGCTGGAGCAGATCCGCGCGGCATCGACAGCCAACGCGCTGACGTCATCCTGATCCCTTTGAACAAGCGGCCCATGCAGCGGCAGGGGCAAGAACAACCAAGAGGCAAACACATCATGAAAGAAATTCTCGAACTCCTCGAACAACGG
>NZ_JAAVVD010000086.1:0-1202 GCF_018449755.1 Variovorax sp. dw_954
TGCTCGGCGATGAAGCCGGTGTTGAAGTCGCCCGCGACGAACTTCGGATGCGCCAGCAATGCCGCCTGGAACGGGATGTTGCTGCTGACGCCGCGGATCACGAAGCCGTTGAGCGCCTCGCGCATCATCGCGATCGCATGCGCGCGGTCACGGCCGTGGACGATCAGCTTGGCGATCATCGAGTCGTAGAACATCGGGATCTCGCCGCCGTCGTAGACGCCGGTGTCGACGCGCACACCGTAGAGGTGCTCGGTGTCGGCCGAGAACATGGTCTCCTTCGGCGGCTGGAAGCGCGTGAGGCGGCCGGTGGACGGCAGGAAGTTGCGGAACGGATCTTCCGCGTTGATGCGGCACTCGATGGCCCAGCCTTCGCGCTTGACTTGCGCCTGCGTGAGCGGCAGGGCCTCGCCGGCTGCGACGCGGATCATCAGCTCGACCAGGTCCAGCCCGGTAATGCATTCCGTGACCGGATGCTCCACCTGCAGCCGCGTGTTCATCTCCAGGAAGTAGAAGCTCTGGTCCTTGCCGACCACGAACTCGACCGTGCCGGCGCTCTGGTACTTCACGGCCTTGGCCAGTTGCACGGCCTGCTCGCCCATCGCCTTGCGCGTGGCGTCGCTGATGAAGGGCGAAGGCGCCTCCTCGATCACCTTCTGGTGGCGCCGCTGGATCGAGCATTCGCGCTCGTTCAGGTAGATCACGTTGCCCTGCGAATCGCCCAGCACCTGGATCTCGATGTGGCGCGGCTCCTCGACGAACTTCTCGATGAACACCCGGTCGTCGCCGAAGCTGTTGCGCGCCTCGTTGCGGCAGGAGGTGAAGCCCTCGAAGGCTTCCTTGTCGTTGAAGGCCACCCGCAGCCCCTTGCCGCCGCCGCCGGCCGAGGCCTTGATCATCACCGGGTAGCCGATGTCCTTGGCGATCTCGACCGCGCGTTCGGCCGTCTCGATAGCGTCGTTCCAGCCCGGGATGGTGTTGACCTTGGCCTCGTTGGCGAGCTTCTTGGAGGCGATCTTGTCGCCCATGGCCGCGATCGAGTAGTGCTTGGGGCCGATGAAGATGATGCCCTCTTCCTCGACCTTGCGGGCGAAGGCTTCGTTCTCCGACAGGAAGCCGTAGCCGGGGTGCACGGCTTCAGCGCCGGTCTGCTTGCAGGCGGCAATGATGCGGTCGGCCTGCAGATAGCTCTCGCGGCTGGGCGC
>NZ_JAAVVD010000087.1:0-974 GCF_018449755.1 Variovorax sp. dw_954
GTCATGAAGCGCTCGCCGGGCATGACCAGCGGGATGCCGGGCGGGTAAGGCACGATCATCACGGCGGTGATGCGGCCCTTCAGGTCGTCGATCGGCACCGGCTCGACGGCACCATGCACAAGCCGGTCATAGGCCTCCGAAGGCTTCATCGCAGGCTCGGGCAGGTCGGTGTACATCGCGTTCATGGCGCGCGCCGTGTCGTTGGTGCGGAAGCAGGCATGCAGGGCGTCGCACAGGTCGCGCAGGCCCCAGCCGGCGTAGGCGCTGGCACCCGCAACGCCCGGCAGCGTCTTCGCCAGCGGCGCGTTGCGGTCGTAGTCGGTCTTGAAGTCGACCAGCGCGTCGACCATCGAGCTCCACTTGCCGCGCGTGACGCCCAGCGAGAACAGGATCAGGAAGCTGTAGAGCCCGGTCTTCTCGACCACCAGGCCGCGCTCCCACAGGTACTTCGTGACGACAGCGGCGGGAATGCCCGTCTCGTCCAGCTTCGCCCCCTTGCCGAGGCCGGGCGTGAGCAGCGTGACCTTGATCGGGTCGAGCATCACGTAGTCGTCGGCCAGCTTGCCGAAGCCGTGCCAGTCGGCCTTCGGGTCGAGCACCCAGTCGGCGGTCTTCAGCGGTTTGTCCAGGTCCAGTCTCTCGGGCTGCCAGACCTTGAACCACCAGCCTTCGTCAGCGCCGAAGCCGGTGCCGATGGCGGCCATCGCCTGCCGGAAGTTTGTTGCCTCGTCGTGCGTTTCCTGCACGATCGCGCGGCCGCTGGGGCCTTCCATCATGGCCGAGCTGACGTCGAGCGAGGCGATGATGCCGTAGTGCGGCGAGGTCGACCCGTGCATCATGAAGGCGTCGTTGAAACGCGTCGTGTCGATCTTGCGTTTCTCCGATTCCTGGATGTGGATCATCGAAGCCTGCGAGAACGCCGCGAGCAGCTTGTGCGTGGAGTGCGTGGCGAACACCAGCGTGTGGTCCGCGCG
>NZ_JAAVVD010000088.1:0-971 GCF_018449755.1 Variovorax sp. dw_954
GCGCGGCGCTGGGCCTTCCAGGCCGAGGCCGACAACAACGGCACGGAGGAATCGGGCCGCTACCGCGCTGGCGGCACGGTGCGCTGGCTCAGCCCCTTGGGCATCGGCGACAACCTCGATGCGCGCCTGCTGCTGTCCAACAGCAACGAGCTGCAGTTCGGCCGGCTCTCGTACGAGGCGCCGATCGGCACCAGCGGCTTGCGCGCGGGCATGGGCGTGGCGCGGGTGAACTACGAGCTCGGCGGGCAGTTCGAGCCGCTGGACGCGCACGGCGTGGCCGACGTGTACGACATCTCGCTGAATTATCCGCTGATCCGCCAGCGCCAGCAGAACCTGTTCCTCCGCCTGTCGATGGACCGCAAGGACCTGACCGACGAGTACCGCGCGGTCGATGTCACCTCGCACAAGCGCGTCCAGGGCGTCGGGCTGGGCTGGACCTGGGAGCGGCGCGACGAGCTGTTCGGCGGCGGCTACACCGCCAGCTCGGGCAACTTCTACCGCGGCGACCTGACCCTGCTCGACCCGACCAGCTTCCTGAACGACAAGCTGGAGGCCGGGCACAACACCGAGGGCGACTTCACCAAGCTGACGGCGCAGATCTCGCGGCTGCAGGCGATCATCCCGCGCCATTCGTTCTACGTCTCCGTGGGCGGGCAGTGGGCCAGCAAGAACCTGGACTCCTCGGAGAAGCTGGCACTCGGCGGCGCGCGCGCGGTGCGGGCCTATCCCTCGGGCGAAGTGCTGGTCGACCAGGGCGTGATCGGCACGGTCGAATGGCGCTGGTCGTACAACGACGAGTTCACGCCCTTCCTGTTCTACGACGCGGCGCGCGGCAAGACCGTCAAGGGCCCGACCATCTTCGACGGCGCCAACTGGCACAGCCTGCGCGGCGGCGGCTTCGGCGTCACATGGTCGCGCCCCGGCAACTTCTCCATCAACGCCACCCTCGCATGGCGCGACGGCACGCCGCC
>NZ_JAAVVD010000009.1:0-270886 GCF_018449755.1 Variovorax sp. dw_954
GCCGCCGGCCAGCGCCACCAGCAGGGGCAGCGGCAGGCGCAAGGCGGCATCGGCACGCGAGCTGGCGCGATCCACCGGTTCCTCGATGTGCAGGAGGCCGCAGGCGAGCGCAGCGCCGTCGAGCAGAGCGGTCAGAGAGGCGGCGGCTTCCAGGCCGCGTTGCGCATCCAGGCAGGCGATGAGGCCGAGCGTGGGCCGGGCCTCGCGCAACGGCGCCTGCAGCCAGGCCAGCGCGCGGCTGTGCATCACGTCACTGTCGGCCGCGTGGGACAGCGCGAGGGCGAAAGCCTCGCTCGCGTTGAGTCGAAGCGCCATCACGAGGCGATGCAGGCGGGCGTCGGCCGCGGGTGGACGCGCGCGCCAGTCGGACCACGCGCTCGGCAGGTCGAGCCAGGGCGAGGCGCCGGCCTGCGCCATCAGCCAGTGGGCCTCCGGCGCGGCGTCGGGCAAGGCGCTGCCGGGGGCGAGCATTGCCAGCAGGCGTTGCGCCAGCGGGAGGTCGTCGCTGGCAATGGTGGGCGCCGCGCCGGCCAGGGATTCGTCGCGTTTCATCGAAAGGTCTCGGGTTGCCTGCCGCTGAAATAGTGGAAGCGGACGATGCGCTGCAGCCAGGGCACCCAGCCGGGGTCGATGTCGAGGCCGGCGCGGCGTATGCGCAGGTCGACTTGCGCGAGTGGCAGGTGCACGTCGATGTGGGTGGGGCCCCAGTCGAGCCAGCCGGGGCGCAGGGCGAGGCTGGCCAGGCCGATGCCGCATTGCAGCCGCAGGTGGCGGCGAAGGGTGTTCAGCCAGTGCGTGGTGCGCGCGTGCAGATCGGCGGCGCGGGGGGCGTCGGGTGCGGCGAGTGCGGCAGCGAGCGACCAGGTGGCGTCGTCGCCGTGAAGGTCGAGCCGGGCGGCGATGCGTTGCAGGAGCCGTTGCGCCAGGGGCGCCAGCTCGCTGTCGACCGCGTCGATGCGCATTCGGGACAGCACGGGCACCAGGCACAGCAGGCCGCCGGCCGCAGTGAATTGGCCGATGGCTTCGAGGATGCGGGGGTGCGATGCCTCGCCGTCGTCGTGCAGACGCGAGGGCGGCGGCGAAGGCGCGTCGATGGCGGCCGATGGCGGCGCGTGAAGGCCCCGGGTCGCCGCGTCTGCGGCGGTGAGCGTCACGCCGCTTCGCGGCGCGACGGGGTCGGCGATCGCCGGGTCCGTCACCACGAATGCAGCTTGCATCGACGTATCGTCCGGCGCGGGCGGCGCAGTTTCGAAAGATGCCTGCGCCGCCAGGGACAGCCTTGGTGCGCTCGCTCGGGGTCGGGCGGGCGTGGCAGGCGTCGGTTGCGCGTGAGGTGCGTCTTGCGGAGCCGCTTTCATGGGGGTTGCAAACGCGGCCGTATCAGCTTCGGAGGCCACCGCTCCCGCAACTCGCTCGCGCGACGGCGTGCTTTCGGGACCGGCGGCCATCAGATGCCCCCCGGCCCACGACAGCGGCAGCCTGACCCCATGCTCCCGCAGCAGCGCACCCAGCGCAGGCAACGTCTGCGCGCGCGCCCAGCGGGCATGCCCCGCATCGGCCAATGCCTCCAGCAACGCCGGCACGGTGTTGACCGCGCCCGGCGACAACACCAGCTCCCGCACGATGCGGCGCAGGCGCTCACCCGCGTCGGCATCCGGCGCAAGCACTTCCGCAGGCAGCGCCAGACGCCAGTGCCACGCGGCAGCCCCGGCGCCGCTCGCCAGCCTCACGGCGTAGCAGCGCATCGCCTCGAAGGGGCTCGCGAACCACACCGCACTGGCCTCGGCTGCCTCCGCCGCGTCGCCGTGGACCCAATGCAAACCCGCCGCCTGCACGCACCGCTCGATGTGCAGGGACAGCCGCTGCGCGCCCCATCCCGCGGGCATGCGGCCCAGGTCGAGCCGTCGCACCAGCAGCAGGCGCTCGCCCGTGTCCGGCAGGCTTGCGCAGCGCAGCGCATCGTCCAGCCGCGCCTGCAATTGCCAGGCATGCGATTCGCTGGGAACGCGCATTCGCAGGTGGCGCACGGTGCGGGTCATGGCTTGCCCTTGTGGCTATCGCGCCGCGATCGCCGCGGTGCGCGCGGCCTTGGCGCTGACCACTTCACCGGCGGCGAACTGCACGCGCACGTCCAGCCCCAGGTCCACCGTGGCGCTTACCGTCGACAGCACGCGCGCCGACACCTCGCCGCTGCCCACGTCTTCGATCGCCGCGCGCGCCACCAGGCTGCTGCCGCGATAGAGCATCGCCTGCATGCCCACGCGCAGCTTGTCGCCGGCGTCGAGCGCGACCAGCGGGATGCGCACCCCCGGCCGCACGCCCACCGCGGGCCGCGGCATGCGGCCCGCCACGATGCGGCCGACGGGCGCATGGCTGGCCAGCAGCAGGCACATGCGCACCACGTCGCTGACCAGCGATTGCGCATCGTCCTTCGCCGGGTCGACCTGCGCGAACAGCCAGTCGATGTAGGCCTGCATCTGGCGGCGGTCGGTCGAGTCGATCTCGCTCCAGCGCGGCAGGTTGGCCCCGTTGCGCAGCGACGGCGCGGCGTCGTATTGCGACATCAGCTCGGCCCAGTCAAGCCGGATCGATGCGCTGACGCCGCAGAACTCGGCATGCAGGCAGGCGCAGACCTGCGCGATCGAACCGTAGAGGTCGGCCGCGCGCTGGCTCACGATGCTGCGGCCATGGTCGCCGTCGATGATGTCACCGAGCGAGACCACCTCGGTCGCCTGCGCATGCAGCGCCTGCCAGCTCAGCGATGCGGCGCGCACCAGGTCGATGCTGTTGACCGCGCTGACGCGGGCCGCGAGCAACGGCGTCTGCCTGGCGATGACGTTGCTCACCGACACGCCCAGGGTCGGCGTCGCGCTGCGCAACGCGCCGCCGAGCGAGGCCGTCATCGCCGCGCTGGCATTGACACGTTGCGCGACCAGCGTGGTGCGCAGTTGCGAACTCTGCAGCGTGCGCAGCAGCAGGTCGCTGCGGTCGAGTTGGCGCAGCAGGGTCGGCGCGTGCACGAACCAGCTCGCCGGCGCCTCGCGCACCACGCGCAGCATTTCCTCCAGTTCGTCGGGCACATCGGCATGGTCGCGCAGGCAGGCCGGCACCGGCGCCTCGGCCAGGGCCGGGTCGATGGCGCGGCGCGGCAGTTCCTGCATCGCGGCAGTCTCGCGCGGCCGCATGAAGGCGAGGAAGCGCACCTCCTCGGCCAGCACCTGCGCGCGGCGCGCGTTGACCGCGTCGATGCGGGCCTGCTCCTCCGCAATGAGCGCGCGGGCGACACCCACGTCATGGCGTGCCTCGGCCAGCCGGTCGCCTGCGGCGCCGACACGCAAGGCGGCGTCGGCACGGTCGCCTTGCAGCGCCGTCAGGGCCAGTTCGCAGCGCGTCAATGCGTTGCGATAGCCGTTGATGCGGCCTTCGAGCTGGCGCAGCATCGCGACGGTGTTGTCGGACAGGTCGGAAAGCTGCGAGAACAGCGTCGATTCGTCCAGCGTCAGCGTCGTGCCGGCTGCGTTGACCGGCAGCGGTGGCGAGTCGTCCAGCCTGCCTTGCAGGCTGGGATCGATGCGGAAATCCAGCAGCCGACGGCGCCGGTTCTTCACGTCGTCGTCGGATCCGCCCGTGAGGATGGGGTCCTTCTCCAGCCCGAACACATAGAAATAGTCGCTCACGCCCGGCACCGCGCTGAACAGTCCGGAGGGCGCGCCGCCGTCCTCGGCCATGAACTCGTTGAGCAGGCCCACCAGCTTCAGCACCGTGTCGCGCCGGGTCGCCAGCGCGTAGTCGCGTGCCTCCTGCGAGGCGGAAGCCTTCAGCCGCTCGGCGATGGCGGTGGTGCGGATCGGCGACTTGCCGATCACGGGCGCCGAAAGCACCACGTCGACCGGGCTGGGCATGTTGACCGTGTAGATCGGCTGGTAGGTCGCCAGCGCGGCGATCCGCTGCACCGGCGAGTCGGCCTTGGCGGACAGGTCGGCGCGCACGTTGATCCTTGGGGCGACGTCGACCTTCACCCCGAGATCGAGCTTCCCCGCGAGGTTGAGGTTGACCGCGCTCACCGCGCTCACCGCGCTCACCGCGCTGACCGCGCTGACGGCGGGACTGGAGAAGAAGCGCGATGCGGCCTGCGGCGGCGTCGCGACCAGGGGCGCGGCCGCGGCGGCTGCGGCGGGTGCAGCAGCGGCGCGCAGCACGGTCGCCGTCGTCTGCTTCAGGCCCGCGATGTAGCTCGCGATCTGCGCCTGCGAGGCGACCGCCGTCTCGGCCTTGGCAATGGACGCCAGCGTGGGCGACACGGCAATGCGCAGGGCATCGGTGCTGCTGAGCATCAACTGCCGCACACGGTAGATGTCGGTCTGCATCTTGACGAAGCCGTGGTCGGTCAGGTCGTCGGTGCGGTCGATGCGGGCGCGCAGGTAGTCGACGAAGGGGCCGAGGCCGCGCACCGTCAGTTGTGCGCGCTCCTGCTCGGACAGCACCGACAGCACTGGATCGGCCAGCAGGCTGGCCACCGACTCCACCCGGCCGATGCGCGATGTGTTCGTCGGTGCATAAAGGTCGCGCGCCTCGATCGGCACCCAGGGGCCGGAGGGACGGGCGTTCGGTGGCAGGGTGGAGGCGAACCACGGTCGCTCCACGACGTTGGTGAGGGTGGCGCCGGTGGAGGTCTGCGTCTGCGTGATCGTCGCCGCGCCGGTCGCCGCGAAAGCCGCGCTGCCGCCGTGCAGGGCGAAGGCCATGCCGTCGATGGGTGTGCTTGGTGCCAACCCGACATCGGCTGCAGCCACCACCAGTCGCACCCATTGCCCGGGCAGCGGCAAGCCGCCGCTGCGACGGCGCGAGACCGTGTCGGTGTTGCCCCAGCCGATCAGGTCGGCGCCCCAGAAGGCGCGGTGCTCCCAGGTGCCGGCGGCATGCCACTGCAGCATCACTTCGCGCGGCGGATCGTTCGGGTCGATGTAGACCCAGGCGTAGAGCTGTTCCGCCGCGCCCGGCGTGAAGGGCGGGTTGGCGCCTTCGAAGTAATGCTGGTGGACGCCGACGCCCGAAGGCTCCAGGAAGCCGCCGTTGGCGACGCCGGGCGCCGCCGGCACGCTGTCCGGTATGGCCGGCACCACGCCGCGCGCCGGTTCGAAGGGCGCCCAAAGGTCGTTCTGCGTGAGCAGGTCCCAGGGCTCGTCGCCCTGGCGCCGCGCACCCAGCGGCAGCACGTTGCAGAACCACTTGGGCTGCTGGTTGGCCGTGCGCGTGCCGGCCATGCCGTAGGCGGCGCGGCCGTCGAAGAGCGTGAAGGCCATGCCGTCGATGGCGACGCCGGCCGCGCCGACGAGCGCGGCTTGCACCTCGAGCTGCACCCAGCGCCCGAGGTCCGGCAGCGGGCCCATCAGGCGGTGGCCGGCCGTGTTGGGCGCGCCGTATTGCGGCAGCAGGTCCTCGCCCCAGATCGCCCGATGCTCCCAGTCGAGCCCGCGCACATGCCATTGCAGCATCAGCATGCGCGGCGGGTTGTCGGGGTCGAGGAAGACCCATTGCGACATCGCGTCGGCGGCACCGGGCGTGAGGATCTCCGTCGCGCTGTCGAAGTAGTGCTGGTGCGCGCCCGCGCGCAGCGTGCTGCGGTGGCCGCCACCGACCGGCGGCGGGCCCCAGGGCAGCAGGGTCTCGGTCTCCACGGCGAGCGGGTCGTCGTTGTAGGCCGGCACGGTCTGGGGCTGGCCGGTCAGCACGCGTGTGAGCAGCGCGAGTTCCTGGCGCAGGCCCTGGCGCGCGCCGAGTTCACGCGCGCGGCGCAGCAGGAAGCGGTTGAGCGTGGTGTCGAACTCGGGGTCGATCACATCGGTTTTCAGCAGGCGCGGTTCCCACGAGGCCTGCGGCACGGGCACCAGCATGCGGACGCGGTTGGGCGCCGACAGGTCGATCGTCGCGAGCGCCGCGGCATCGTGGAAGGCGGCATCGAGTTGCTCGATCGGCACCGGCACGGCGTCCAGCGTGCACAGCGGCGGAAAGAAGTCGCTGTGCCATGTGGAAAAGTTCAACGCATTGGTCGGCAGCAGTCCGCAGGGCGGCAGCGTGAGGAAAGGGTCGCCCATCTGGTCGGCCGGCGGTGCCGGGTCGCCCAGTTCCGCGATCTGCTCGGCGAACTGCTCGATGCGCGCCTGCCACAGCGCGGGCAGGCGGCTGTCAGCCAGCAGGGGCGTGCGGCCGTCGAGCGTGGCCCCGGACTGGAGACGGGCCTCGCGCGCACGGCCGCCCTGGCGCACCACGCTGGCGCGGTCGCTGAACAGCGGCATCACGCGGGTGGCATCGGTGGCCGTTGCAGCGGTGTCGAGCGCGATCAGGGCCAGCGGCACGCCGGCATCGGCCCAGGGCAGCACCTCGCCGGGCGCGAGCCTCGCCTCGGCCTCGAAGATGGCATGGGCCAGCGCATTGCGAAAGCGCAGCACGCTGGTCGGCAGCGGCTGCCATTCCTCGGGCCATGGGTACCAGAGCAGGCGCAGGCCGTCGCCGATGCGCACGTCCTCGTAGCTCGCGCCGTCTTCGGCCGAACCGCCGCAGGCGCAGAGGTCGCACGGGTCGTCGGGGTCGATGCTGGAGACATCGACCACCACCGGCTGCGCCACCAGGATGCCGACGCGGGACATGCGGGCGCCGGCCGTGGCGAGCAATTGCGACAGCGGCAGGTCGCCGATGCTGCGCGAGTTCAGCGTGGGCAGCGCGACGGGTGGCGTCGGGTCCGTGGGGTCCGTCGGGTCGGGTGGCGGGGCGGGCGGTGTCGGGCCTGCCGCTGTGGACCACTCGGCCGGGGCCAGCACCGGCAGGTCGGCCAGGCGCAGGGAGATCGGGCGCATCAGCGTCACGTCCTCGCCGCTGGCGGCCAGGGCCTGGCCGGGCTCGATGAACAGGCGCAACTGCGTGCCGCCGCCTTCGGCTTCGGGAACCGCCTCCAGCCGGTGGTTGACCTCGAGGCCGCCGACCACGCCGGCGGTGAACGCCTGCCCGCGTTGCGCGATGCGTCCGGCCGCCCAGGCCTGGCGCGCGGCGAGCGTGGCTGCGCTGAGGGTGCGGCCGGCGAACAGGTGCGGGCGGCGCAGCCAGTCGGTGGCGGCGTCGGACGCGTTGCCGGGCTGCAGCGCGATGACGCGCTCGCCGGGCAGCGGCGTGGCGATGGGGACGATGGTGCTCACCTCAGCCTCCCTTGCGCTTGGCCTTGCGGCCGCTGCGTGATGGCGAATCGCCCGGATCGGGCTTCGGCGTCTCTGCCGACACGGACCGGGCGGCGCGAACCACCGGCGACACCGGGGCGCCGCGGATGACTGGCGAGACGATGGGCGAGACGGGTGTGATGACAGGAGTGACCGGCGTCACGGGGAGGACAGGCGTGACGGGCCCCAGGATCGGCGGACGCGGCCCCGGCACCGGCGTGACGACGGGCGGGCGCGTGGGCGGCGGCGTTGGCGTTGGCGTTGGCGTTGGCGCGGGCGTTATCGGCGGGCGCGTGGGCGGTGGCACCGGGGCCGGTGGTGGCACGGGAGCCGGTGGCGGCACAGGCGCTGGGGTTGGCACTGGAGCTGGCACCGGAGCCGGCGGCACTGGGCTCGAAGGCGTCACCGGCGCCGGAGTCGGCACGGGTGCCGCGGGCGGCACAGGGCTCGGCGCGGGGGGCTCCGGAACCGGCGCAGGCGGCGACGCCGGCCCCCCAGGCGCACCCACCGGCGCATCGAAGACCCGCGCCAGTTCCGCCACCACCTGCGTCGGCGCCAGGGATGCGTTCTGGTCGAGCTTGCGCCACGTCACCCCAGTCGCGATGCGGCGCAGCGTGTCGGGCCGCAACTGGCCTTCGGGCGCAGCCTTCTCGACGCGCTCGAGCCCCTGGCCGGCGCCCCGCGCGGTGAGATCGGCGCTGACCTTCAGGACGGTTGCCAGGTCCAGCGAGGGCCGCGTGCCGGCTTGCGTCGCCGGCGCCGCCGCATCGGCATCGCGCGCGGCCTGGGTCAGCGCGCCGATGGTCGCAGCGCTCAATGCCGGCGACTCGGCCAGTCGCTTCGACGACAGCAGCGAAGTCAAGGTGCCCACCGCCGCCGGCGACGAGCGAGACACGAGGTTGTTGAACGAATCGCTCAGCCCCAGCATGCTCATGCGGGTGCGCAGCGACGTGTCGAGCGTGCGCTCGTCCACGCCGCTCACGGCCTGCCATGCGCCTGTGTAGTCGTCGCGCACCGCGAGATGGCGGCGCCGCACGAACCACAGGTTGGGCAGGCGCGCGAGCCGTTGCCATTCGGCGTCGGAGGGGCTGGTCGGGTCGAGCACCACGACCGGACCGCTCGGCAGCCGCAATTTCTGCAGCACCTCGAAGGGCTTGCGCTGCGAGATCAGGTTCGGCGCCGCCGGCTTGACGACACGGCTGGTGCTGGCCAGGCGCGCGGTGACGGCGCGCCATTCATTGCGCGGCACTGGCGCAAGGATCAGCACGGCCGTGGAATCCAGCGCGTCGGCCGAGGCCTGCAGGTCGATCGGTTGCAGCAGCAGCGCGTCCTCGATCAGCGCGGGCAGCTCGTCCTCCGGCACCGGGCTGAAGTCGACGTCGATCTCCGCCGGGAAGAAGCCCTGCGTGAAGTCGCGGATGTCGATCAGCCCCGCCGGCAGCGGCCCGGCGCCGGGCAGCGCAGGGAACCAGGAGGACGCAGGGAAAGTCCGCCCCCGCGTGTTCTCCACCACCGCGGCCAGATGGTCCTGGTACTGCATGAGGTGTGCAAGCCGCAATGCGCGTGGCGAAAAGCCCAGCCCCGGCAGGTCGCCGCGATCCGCGCCGAGTTCGCGCCGCACCATCGCCTCGTCCACCCATTCGACCGTGTTGTTGCGCAGTGCCACCAGTGCCAGCGGCAGCACGTTGGCCGACAGGCTCGCGCCGCCACCGGCCACGAACACGTCGCGCGCCACCCGGCCACGGCGCGCGTCCAGCGCGTCGGTCGCGCCGTCGTCGGGCCAGGGCACCAGCACGATGGCGGTGGCTTCGATGGTGTCGCCGTCCTCGACGGTGCGTTGCCCGGTCAGCGACGACGGGTAGGCGCCGATCGGGTTGGCGGTGTATTCGACCGGACGCAGCGCCAGCACGAACAGCCCGGTGCGGCTGCGCATCGGCGGGTTGGGGATGCGGCCGAGGCCGAAGCGCGCGGACAGCTGCTCGGCCTGCGCGATGTTGGCCAGCGCGATGTCGAGGTCGCGCGGCAGCAGCACCAGTTCGCCGGCGGGCGTGATGCCGTGTCCGGTTTCGATGTGAAGCGACTGCGAATCGCTGCTTTCGGTCACGCGCAGGCCCTGGGCGACGCCGCTGCCCGCCGCGCGGCCCAGGTCGGCTTCGCGCGTCAGCGTGTATTGCTGCTCGCGGATCAGGTCGCGCGCGGCCAGGAAGCGGCCGTCGAACCAGCGCGGGCGCTCGCGCCGCGGGTCTTCGACCAGTACGCCGGCCGTGCGCAGGCGTTGCACATCGGAGCGGGCCACGAGTTCGCGCGCGGCGCCCTGGGTGAGGTTGGGGAAGGGCATGGTGAGTCCTTAGAGGCCGATGGCGTTGGCCAGCAGGTTGACCGCCGGCAGGAAGCGGCGGCCGAAGTTGTCGACTTGCGGCGCCTCCGCACTGCGCAGCGGCGCACCGGTGGCGACCAGCGCCTGCACCGGGATGAAAAGGCGCGCGAGGAACACCGCGCTGTGGTCGAACACCAGCGGATGCTCGGGCAGGGCGTCGAGCGGGTCGGTGCTGCCGGAGCGGCCGGTCGCGGGGTAGGCGGCGAGCACGGCGTCCTGCGTCGCGGCACGGCGATCGGCCGGCGCCTGGCCGCTGAGATCGGCGCCTTGCAAGGGCAGGCCGGCGTTGGTGTCGGAGAGTCCGGCGCGCAAGGTCACCACCACCTCGTAGGCATCGCGCAGGCGCGACACCGAGACGGCGTCCAGCGCGTCGTACGGCCCGGACGCAAAGCTCGGCGTGTAGCCATGCGCGCAGGCGATGAAGCGCAGGTAGACATCGGCGACGACGGCGGCGGCGGGCAGGGGCGTCGCGTCGGCCTGGCGGCGCAGGCTGGCAAAGCGCGCCAGGTTGTCGTAGCTGGCCAGCCGCATCGCGCCGCCGCCCTGCGTCGCGGACTGCTGCGTGAACCACGGCACGAGGCGCAGGCAGGCAGGTCGCGGCACCTCGATGAGCCGGCCGAGCCGGTCGACCGCCACGCCGGGGTCGACGACGATTTCCTCCGGATGCGGCGCATTGCCGCCGATGACTTCCGGCTCGTAGTGCACGCGCAGCCCGGCCAGGGTGCCGTTGCCGGACAACTGCGCCAGGGCGCGCGCGAGCCGGCCGCGGTGGTAGGTCTGTTCGTCGCTGAAATCGTCTGCGGCGAGCATCATGCCGGTGGCATAGGAAGGTCGCTCGGGCAGCGGGCGGGCGTACAGCGGATCGGCGCTGGGGTCGCGGCTTTGCACGGTCATGGTCATGGCTCCTGGTTCAAGATGGGCGCGGTGCTGCCGCCGACGCGCGGGTCGAGTGCGGGCGACTGGCGCACCAGGTCGCCCATGCCGAGCACGCTGCGCTGCACGCGCACCGGCTGCGGCGCCGCGGGCGGCGCGAGGTAGGTGTCCACGGCGACCAGGCTGGAGACGCCGACCAGCAGCGGCTTCGACGCCGTCACCACGCGCACGTCGACGTGCGCCGGTGCTTCGAGTTCGACGATGCGGCGGATCAAGCCGAGGTCCTGCGGCTCGACTTCCTGGTGCACGAACACCGTGGCGCGGTGGGCCAGGCGGCCGTAGAAGGCGCGCACCGCGTCGTTCTCGGCGTCGGTGGCCTGGTCGTCGCGGAACAGCGCCATCAGCTCGGCCTGCTGCTGGTCGGCGAGGAACAGCGTGTC
This sequence comes from Variovorax sp. dw_954, assembly GCF_018449755.1. NCBI lineage: Bacteria > Pseudomonadati > Pseudomonadota > Betaproteobacteria > Burkholderiales > Comamonadaceae > Variovorax > Variovorax sp. dw_954. The sequence continues at coordinate 10,899 of NZ_JAAVVD010000009.1, forward strand.
GCCGACGATGGAATTGCCGCTGTGGCCAAGGCCCGGCAGCAGCGGATCGTCTTCGTCCACGAGGTCGACGCCCAGCAGCGTGGCCAGCAGGCGGCGCAGGCGGAAGTCCTCGATCACGACGATCTCGCCGCCGCTCACGCCGCCGCCACTGGCCACGTCGAGCGCGAACGACAGGCCGCGCCGCGTGCCATGCCAGCGCGCCAGCCGGGGGGCTTCGCGCAGCCAGGCACGGCGGCGGTCGGCGGGCAGGGCGGCATCGAAGGCGACGCCGACCCACGCGCCGAGCCAGTCGAGTTGCGGCTCGGGCACGGTCGCCGGATGGGTCAGCACATGCGCGCTGGCGACGCGGTCTTCCAGCGTGGTCAGCACGCCCTCGTAGTTGGCGACCATGCGCGAGAGGAAGTCGGATGGGGTCGCCTTCGGCCTGTAGACGCCGATGTCGCGTGCGCCCAGCGGGTCGCGCACCAGGTGCCAAGTGGCCTGGCGCGAACTGTCGAACAGGCGCCAGCGCTGCTGCGGCTCGATGGGCGTGGCGGCCAGCGCGCCGGAGATGTCGGGGAGTTGCTGTTGCAGCGCCTGGACGACCGCGGCTGCCGCGGCGCCGCCCGCATCGAGCGACGCGATCGCGCTCGCCGGCAAGGTCGCGAGCCGCTCACCGGCGGCTTGCGCATCGGCGCCGAACTGCGTCTCGCGCAGGAAGCGCGGCAGGTAGTGGTCGACGTAGTCAAAGCGGCCGGCCCAGGCGCGCAGCGCGAGGATCTCGGGCGTGGCGCGGCCGTCGCCGAGCAACGTGCAGCGCACCCACAGGTAGCGTCCGACCAAGCGGCGCACCCGCCGTGTCGCGTCCTGGATCAGCACGCCGAACAGGCCGCGCCGGTCGCGCTCGGCGGTCCAGGATGCCAGCCCGGGGTGGCCGGGCAACTCGGACGGCGCGCGGTCCCATGCGGCGCGCGGCACCGGGCCGGCCATCGTGTCCGGCGCGAGCGCGGCGATGTCGCGGCCAAAGCCGTGCGGCTGCCAAGCGCCTGCATCGTCCAGCGGCGGCGGCGCGGGATCGGCCGTGGCCGCGAGCCAGACGATGAAGCCGGTGCCGGCCGGGATCGAGGCCTCGGCCATCAGGCGGTGCCAGACGGTGTCGGGCTGGCCGCTGTCGAGCCATTGGGCCGCGAGGCCATCGGCGGTGTCGGCCCAGTTCGTGGCCTCGCCTTGGCGCGCGGTGTTGACGAGCGAGAGCGGCAGCAAGGGCTCGGCCTCGTCGTCGTTCAACGGGTAGCGCGGTGGCATTTCCAGCGTATGGGCGAAGGAGGCCTCGACGGCGCCGGTGGCCAACGGGAAGACCTCACCGAGCACGATGCCGCCGTCGTCGAACGAGAGCGCGTCGGTGCGGCCGGGCAGCCGCACGGCGATGGCGCCGTTCGCGAGCCAGGCCAGGCTGTAGGCATAGCGGCCACCTGCGAGGGGCACGGCGGGCGTGAGGGTGCCGCTGGTGGCGTCGATGCTGCGCAGCCGTGCCGCACCATCCGGCCCCCAACTGAGCAGGCGCAACGCGGGGCCGGGGTACGCGGCCAGGGCGATCGGCTGTTCGTCGGCGGGCCAACTGATTTGCGTCAGCCGGCGCAAGGTGGGCGGGAAGCAGTTCTCCAGCTCGGGGCGGAAGACCTGCGGCGCGTATTCGTCGCGTGCCGGCGTCTGCAGCGAAAGCGGCCGGCCTTCGAGCCGCGCCAGCCGTCCGCTGGTGCGCTCCATCAGCAGCACGCCGCCGTCCGCGTGGGCCGCGAGGCGCCAGGGCACGAAGCCCTCCGTCGGGACGCGTGTCGTGGCGAAGCGGCCGCGCAGGTCGTGCATCAGCACGGCGTCCGGCAAGGCGGCGTACAGCACGCCATCGGTGCCGACGCAGATGTCGGTCGGTGCGACGTCCAGCGGCAGCGTGATCGCGTCGCCGGGGAGATGGCCGGTGTGCACGACCACCGCCATGGCCTCGCCATCCCATCGCGCGACGGAGCCGAAGCTGTCGACCGCGCGCGGCACCACGTCCAGCGCGGCCAGCGCCACGGCCTCCGCGGCGGCATCGATCGGCGAGACCACCTCGCGCTCGCTGGCCAGCCGCAGGGCCCGGCAGCCGCTGTCGTAGCGCGTGTGGTCATGGCTGCGCCAGTGACCGGCATTCGCCAGCAGGAAGAAGCGCAGGCCGTTGGCGTCCATGGCGGTTCAGCAGAGTTCCGGCACGACGGGCACCGCGACCTGGTTGGCCTTGGCGAAGGGGTTGGGCAGCGCGGCCAGCGAGGTGGGCACGGCCGTGTCCCCATCGACGACGATCACACCGAGCAATTCGGGCAACTGCCAGCGCGCCAGTTCGAGGCTGCGCGTGCCGTCCGGCTGGTTGCGCGGCAGCAGCGTCCATGCGGGGCCGCTTTCCGACACGCCCTTGCCGAACAGGTTCAGCCCCGACACCTCGCGCACGCCGGCCACGCGCGAGACCTCGACCTCCAGCTCGCGCTCGCGCACATGGCGGCCCAGCGTCCAGCCCTTGCCGTCGGCGCCGCCGGGCGGCAGCGGCCACAGCAGCCGCTTCAGGGCCTGGCGCACTTCGAGCAGCACGGCGTCGCGGCCGAAACCGTCGCGCAGCACCACACCTACAGCGAGTCCGAGCGGGATGTATTCGCAGCCGATCACGTACAGCTCCGACGCGAGCGGCGAGCGTGCGGCCAGGTGGCTGTACGTGCGCTCGAGGAACGGCCTGTCAGGACGCGGGTTGGGTGCCTGCGCGGTCGTCATCGGCTGCTCCGGCAGCACCATCACGCTGACCACGCCGGGCACTTCGAAGCGCCGGTCGCGCGGCTTGAAGCGCGGCATCACCTCGACGCGGCCCATGGCGATGCCGGGCACTTCGAAGGCCAGGCGCTGGTAGTCGAGCGGGGTCACGGCCCGGTCGCGGTGGCGCAGCAGCGCGGGAATACGCGCCTCGGCCTGCGCCATCGTCTCGGCATCGACGCCGCCTTGCATCGGCAGCGGCTGCTGGACCTTCAGGGGCGAGGATCGGCCGCCTTCGATGCGGGTGGCGCTGATGGCGGTCAGTGATTGCGGCGGCAGGTTGCCCACGACGCCGCCACCGAAGCGGCCGAAGGCCAGGCGCACGCGCATCTGGCGCTCCGGGATGCGGCCACGGATGCCGTCGCCGAAGCGCAGCGTGCCGGCGGCGGCATCGAATTCGAAGACCGCGGCTTCACGCGCGACGTTGGGATTGGCATCGATGGTTGCCAGGTCCTCGATGCGGCTCCATGTGCGGTAGCCCTGGCCAGGTTCCTCGACCTCGATCACCAGCGTGTCGGCATCGACCGATCCTTGCGGCAATGAAAAGCTTTGGTCCGCCGCACCGGTGGAACTGCCGAGCACGCTGCCGCGCAGGGTCGTGCGCTGGTCCACTTCGACCGCATTGGCGCCGATCCACGACAGCGCCAGGTGCTCGACCTGCGCACCGGGCCGCGGGCGCAGGCGCAGCCAGCCGACCAGGCGGGCGGCGCGGTCGGCATCGTCGATGCGCGGCGGCGTGTCGCCGACACCGGCGGACGGATTGGCCAGCACGTCGTTGGGCGGCACCCACAGGCGATCCTTGCCAGGCAAGGGCAATCTCAGCGTGCCCGCGCGGGTGAGGCCGGCGGTGGTGTTGCTGTCGGGCAGCGGATCGAGCGTGAGGTATTCGGTGCCGAAGGTGCCGGTGCCGCGCGTCGCCAGTTCCCACAGCACGGGCAGCGGCGCCGGTGCCTCGAGTTCGTCGAACAGCTCGGGCGTGCTGATGGTCGGCACCACGCCGAGCGACAGCAGCGTCGGCGTGCCGGCCGCGCCGCCGAGCGCGTTGCGCACGGATTCGTTGGTGCTTTCCTGTTCGGTGGGCCGGGCCGCGGTGGGCGCGAGCAGCGCGATCCACAGCACCCGGTCGATGCTGCTCGCGAAGACGTCGATGCCGTCGGGCTCGGCGCGGTCGGCATCGAACACGCGATGGGTTTCATACGGCTCGGCCGCACCGTTGACGCGATGGATGCGGGCCAGCCCCGCGACCACGTCGGCCATGCGGGCGCGTTCGCCATCGTCCAGCGCCCGCTTGATGTAGGCCTCGGCCACGATGGGCAGCACGCTGGTCTCAGACAGCGTCTCGAAGGGCGCGGGGCCGCTCAGCGTGGCGCCGGGTTGCAGCGTCTGCACGGTCAGGTCGTTGGGCGGCTGCGCGTAGGCCAGTTGCACGATGCCGCGCGCGGGCAGGGCGCCGCGCATCGGCGCACCGAGCAACTGCTGGAACACCAGCCGCTGCCGCTCCGGCACGAGGTTGGCGCGGTACAGCAGCGCATCGCCGAGCCATGCGAACAGCTCGACCATGGTGCGGCCGGGATCGCCCAGGCGCGGGTTGGTCCATTCCGGCGTGTGGGCCGGGATGCGGGCGAGCAGGTCTTCGACAAGGTCGTCGAAGCGCCGGTCGTCGAGGCGGGGTGGGGTGATTGCCATGGTGGGTCTACCGTGGTTCCTGGGTCATGGTCAGCGCGAGCGTGGCCGCCTCGCCGGTGCGTTGCAGCCGGTAGGCGATCTCGACGCGGATCTGGGTGGGTTCGCCGTCGACTTCGAGCACGTCGACGCGGTCGAGCACGATGCGCGGCTCCCAGCGCGTGACGGCCTCGGTCACCAGCACCTGGATGCGGCGGCGCGTGGCCAGCGTGTTGGGCTCATGCAGCAGGCGATCCAGGCCGGCGCCGAAGTCGGGCCGCATGAGTTGCTCGCCGGGGCGGGTTGCCAGCAGTGCCTGCAAGGTGTCGCGCACGCTGCGCTCGAGCACCGGCCAGTCGAGGCGGCCATGCGCATCGGGAACCGCGAACAGCGGCCAGCCGATGGCGGGGCGGCGGAGGTCGAACTCAGCCATTGCCGTCGCTCCGCTTGGGGAACGGGATGCAGATCTTGATGAACAGCATCCAGCGGAAGAACAGGTCGAACAGGCTCAGGAAGATGTTCAGCGAAATGAACGCGCAGATCGTGATGATCGGGATGTTGAAGCTGCAGATCCAGCCGAGCGTGAGGTTGCCGGTCGAGCCCTTGCCGTCCAGCATGTCCTTCGGGTTGCCCGACATCAGGTTCTGCAGCGAGGGCGGCACGACGAAGGAGACATTCGGCTTGAGGCCGGCGAGGAAGCCGCGATCGGTCGGGTCCGGCATGGCGATCTGCACCGGCGGGGCGCCTGCGCCTTCGTACCACGGGGCGATGACGAAGGCTTCGCTGGGCTCGGCCCAGACGGTGCGGGCGGGGCACGTTCCCTCTGGCTTGAGGCGGACGAAGGCAAGCAAGATGTACTTCGCGCCCGGCTCGTCGTAGCGGCCCGGCGCGCCCTTGACGGTGGCGAAGCGGGCGCGCATGGCGGAGGACAGGCAGGAGCGCAAGGCGCGCTTGTCGGCGTCGGACAGCGCGGGCCAGGCCCGTGGCATTTCGGGCGCCGGTGCGCCGGGGTCGCGTTCGATCACCAGGCGGACTGCGGCGCGCAGGAAGCTGCCGGCGTCGACGAAGTGGTCCGTGGTCTCGCCGTCCCGGCGCTTCAAGGGCAACTGGATGACTTGAAGCCGCGCATAGACGGCCGCGCTGGCCGGGCTGGTGCCGAACGCATCGAATTCGCTGGCCAACTGGCGCAGCAGCGTCACGAAGCGCTTCATCGCGAGGTTGCCGGGGTTGGCGTTGAGCACGGCCCAGTCCGCGTTGCTGATGCCTGGCGGCTGGATGCCACCGGGCTCGCCGAGCGCGTCGACCCAGGCTGTCTTGAGCGCGTTGCCGGCGAACGGGAAGTCCATTCCGTCGCCGCGCAAGGGCTCGACGAGGTGGTTGATGAAGTCGGCCGAGTCGGCGCCGAAGCTGTCGCCGAAGGTCTCGCTTTCTGGCGCTGGCGTTGCAGCCAGCTCGCCACTGCTGGTCGGCACGATGCCGCAGTAGAGCGTCTTGGCCGCGGCGGCGCAGACATCCGGGGGCGCGAGGAACAGCGGGTGGGTCTTTTCCTCCAGCCACGCGTCGGCCGGTTCGAGGGCGAGCTGCGTGAAGGCGCGGTCGAGCGCGGCGCCCAGGCGCGGCGCGGGCAGGCGGCGTTGCATGTCGGGGTCCGCACCCGCAGGGCCGAGGCGTTCGACCCGCGCCCAGCCTTGCAGCACGCCGCGCCGCGACATCCAGCCTTCGATCCAGGCGCCGTGCGCGTCGCTGCGCAGCCGCCGCACGACGAAGCCGGCCGAGGCGATGCGCTTCGGGTCCAGCCGCGGCAGGCCGGGCGTGTCGCACCAGGCTTCGATCAGGGCCAGGTGGAACTGCCGCTGCACCGGCTGGAACAGCTTGAGGACGCCCGACTTGTTGCGCTGCGCCGCGACGAGGCTGCGCAGCGTGGCATGGGCATCGGCATCGCGCAGTTGCGCGAAGGTGCTGGCGAGGAAGTCGTCGTCGCTGCGTTGCAGCAGGAAAGGCGCGCTGCCCCGGCCGGGGACCGGTGGCGGTTGCAGGTTGCGCGGCGCGCCGACCAGTACCGGATGGTGCTGCTGTTGGGGCGGCTGTTGCCGTTGAAGAGCTTGTGCCATGCCGGGCCTACCAGATGTTGCCCGCGCCGGGCGTATAGGCGGTGGAGATCACCGTGTTGCTGATCAGCGTGTCGCACTTGACGACGCCGCTGAAGGTCGACATGCCTGCGTCCACCGTGACCATGGCGGCGCTCACGGCCACCTGCGAGGCCTGCACCGTGACCTTGGCCGACGCGGTCACGGTGATGCCCGCGGTTTCGAGCTTGACGGAGTTGCCGTTGGAATCCTCCAGCGTCAGCGCACCGGGGCCGTCCTTCAGCGTGACGGTCTGGCCGCCGGGGGTTTCCAGCTTCAGCGTCTCCTGCCCACTTTCATCGGTGAGGGTGATGCGGATGCCGTTCTTCGACGCGATGCACTTGGTGACGTTGCGGCCGCCGCTGTCGATCGACGCAGGCGCGGCCGAGGCGCCGTTCCAGAGCCCGCCCACGACCAGCGGAAAGCGCGTGTCGCCGCCGGCGAAGACGACCAGCACTTCATCGTCCACGTCCGGAATGAAGAAGGCGCCGCGGTCGCTGCCGGCAAAGGCCGACACCACGCGCGCCCACAGCGGCGCGTCGTTGTCGGCGCCGTCGAAGGCGAACAGGCGGACCTGCACGCGGTTGGCGCTGTCGGGATCGTCGAGCGACACCACGCGGGCCAGGTGCGCACCCTGGTAGAGCGCGGCGGGGCGGTCGAAGGTGGAATGGCGCATGTTCATCTCAGGTGCCGAGGTACGCGCACTCGGCGCTGAATTCGGTGCGATAGCCGTGCTGCAGGTCGAACAGGTGGCAGGCCTGCGTGACGTAGTAGGTGTTGTCGAAGCGGGTGTCCAGGCCCGTCAGCGTGACGTGGCTGCCGACGCGCAACTTGGGGTTGCCTTCCGTCGTGCCGTCGACTTTCACGAAGCGGCGGGCGCGCTGGTCGAAGGCGGTCTGCGCGACGACGGTGGCTTCCTCGCTGGTGGCGACGCTGACCTGCGCGACGCGTTCATGGCGTGCGCCGAAGGCGTCCTTCAGCAGTTGCGCGCCGGTCTTGCCGGCGCCCGGGCCGAGATGCGCGCCGCTTTCCGCGGTGGACTCGGCGACGCTGCCTTGCCCGGCGTCCCAGCCACGCACGCTGACGCTGGTGGCCTGGTCGGCCAGGTCGGCCCGCACCCTGGCGCGGCCGAGCTGGCCATGCATTTGCAGTTCGATGGCATTGCGCTTCACGTCCTCGCGTGGCGAGACCTGCAGCTCCTCGCCGACGATCTGCAGATCGGCGTCGAAGCGCTCCAGCAGGCGGCGCAGGAAGGCGAGGTCGCTCTCGGCCAGCTGGGCCCAGGTGCCGCTCGGTGATGTCAGGCCGGCGATCACCGGGCGCAGGCCCAGGTCGCTGGCAATGGCCTTGACCACGTCGGCCGGCGTGGCATCGGTCCAGGTGCGGCTGCGGCGGGCGAGGCGGGCGCCCTGCAAGGCGTCTTCGGCCAGCGCGACGATGGTCGGTGGGTCGCCGGTCGCGTATTCGAGTTCCAGCGCGGTGATGCGGCCGCGGAAGATCTCGCAGGGGCTGGCCTCTTCGCCGAGGTACACGATCAAGGAGGCGCCCAGCGCCAGCTTCGAACCCGAAGGAAAGGCCAGGCTCGCGCTGCCATCCGGCGTGCTGGCCCAGTTCGAGAAGCGCAGCTCCATGCCGCTCAGGCCGCTTTCCTGCTCATGCATGCGCATCGACTGGATCAACTCGGCGGCGCGCTCGTCTTCCTGCCCATCGAAGCGCAAGGTCGGCCGCGCGCGGTAGATGGCGGCCTGGCTGACGGATGTCTCGGACATGGTGACGGGCTCCTCAATCGGCGTGCAGGCGGGCCTGGCGCTCGGCCATCAGCGCGAGTGCGTGGCGCATCGTTTCAAGTGGGTCGTGGCTCGCTTGCGCCTGCTGTGTGGGCGCGGTCTCGGCGGGCGCGGATGGCGGTGCGATTTCCGCGGTGACGTCTTCGAAAACGATGGCCATGGTGTTCAACCCTCGAAGTTGATCGAGGCGCGCAGCCCCGATGGAATGTCGACTTGCGCCGTGAGGCCCGCGCCCCCGCCGGCCTGGGCCTGGCCGCCGACGCCGATGGATGCGCCGGCCGAGATGCCTGCGGACAGTCCTCTGGCCGAGCCACCTGCGGTGAGGTTCAATACGGCGCCACTGCCGTTGAGCGACAGCGACGGCGCGGGCGGGACATCGACGCGCAGTCCGGCGAAGGCGCCGCTGGCGGCCGTGCCAAGCGAAAGGCTGGTGCCGGCCGTGGCGCCCGCGCTGGCTCCGGCGGAGGCGCCGAAACTGAACCCGGCGCCGGCGCTCGCGCCCAGACCGGCACCGGCACCGGCTCCGGCGCTGAGACTGAATCCCGCGCCCGCACCCGCACTTGCCCCCGCGCCCACCCCGAAACCGAATCCGGCGCTCGCCGAAGCCCCCGTCGAAAACGCCGCCGCCGCATTCAACGTGACCCCGGCGCCGCCCACCGCCAGCGTCCCGCCATCCGCGAAGCGCAGGCTTGCACTGCCGTTGGCGCTTGCGATGTCCCGCGCCGCGCGCGGCTGCCCGAGCTGGTTGGCCACGCTGGCGGGGTTCGGGGATCCGGGGCTGTTGCCCGCCGGCACCATCACCGGCGGCGCGTTGGTCGGCGCGGCGTCCACCGACGCGGCCGGCGCATGCTCCTTGTCCGCGAAGACCTTGTCCTGGCTCGCCAGCGTCAGGTTGATGCCGCAGCGCAGCGGCACGCCTTCGGGTGAGAAGTAGTCGAGCGTTTCCTTGTACTGCTCCACCATGCCGGTGAACTTGTAGGTGCCCCATTCGAAGGTCACCTGTGGCGGCACCTGCTTGCCCTTCGGCCCGTCGGGCTTCATGAGCTTCGCCATGCGGTCGCTGAGTTCGCGCACGTCGTGGCCGTTGTGCGTGGTGTCGAACACCAGGTCCATCGTCAGCTTGGCGCTGCTGTTGGCGACGTACTGCTTCTTGTTCGGCCCCTTGGCCTCGCCCATCGTGTTCGACACGCTGTACTGCAGCGACGCCGGGTTGAAGTGCACCGTGATGTCATCGCCACCATCGATCTTGAAGTGGGCGAGGGTGACCGCGCGAATGTCGGGTTGCAGAGCCATCACGGTGCCTCCAGCTGCAGGCCTTCATGGGCCAGGTGCAGCTCTTCGATGCCGATCTCTGCGGTGCGCGCGTTGAGGTCGGCGGCCTTGAACTTGACCGGCAGGGCCCGCGCGAGCCGCCACGTCATCGCGGTGTTGCCGGCCGCGTCCTGTACCGCGATCGAGACATCCAGCCGATAGGCACTGGCGCCGCCGGCCACCAGCGCGAACCACTCCCACGCGTGGCGGGTGCTGGTCACGCCGCGCTTGAGGATCACCGTCGAGAAGCTCACCGGCCCGACGCGCTGCGCCGCACCGTAGTTGGCGCCGCCGGACTTGATCACCTTCGGCTCCATCGTGGCTTCGAGCCCGGAACATTCCGCGAAGGCGCCCGAGCAGAGGTTGATCTCCGCCCCCGGCTGCCCCACGCCGCCCGGGATCACGGCTCGCTTGAACGTGACGTGGAAGCGGAACATCTGCAGCGGCTGCAGCAGGTTTTCCTGGAGGTCTTGTGCGTCGGCCATGGTGTGTCTTCGGTCAGGCGACCGCCTCCCCGAGCACTGCTTCACTGCCTTCGGCATGCTGTGCCGCGAGCAGCGAGAAGCTGACCGTGATGCGCTCGACCGAGGCGGCGGGCAGCAGCACGACTTCGACGATGAGCCGGCCGGCATCGAGGTCGGATTGCGTCATCGTCGTGCGGTCGCATCGCACTTCGAAGGCCTGATCCGGCGTATCGCCTCCGAGCCCGCCGGCACGCCAGTAGCCCATCAGCAGTTGTTCGAGCGAGAGGCGGGCCTGGCGCCACAGGGCCGGTCCGTTTAGTCCGAACGCATGGGCCTGGCCCAGCGCGCGCGCCGAGCGCAAGACGCTGGCCACCAGCCGCGAAGCCTGGCCGCCACGCCAGGCCGGCGCCGGCGAACCCGTGACATCGGACTGCAGCGCCCAGCCATCCGGTCCCGGTGCGAAGACGCACACGCGCTCGGCCAGCCGGGACCATGGATGTTCCGGCACCAGGCTGGTCGCGGAAGTGGGCTCTCCGCGAATGATTTCCGGCCGACGCGTGCCGGCCGCGCTGCGGAAGGTGCCCCGCGTCAGGGCATTGCGCGCCAGCGTGCCGGCCAGCAAGCCATCGGGCGGCATCAGCGCCTGCGGCATGTCCTGGCTCGCGGGGCTTTCCAGCCAGGGCGTGGCGAGTTGCACGAAGGCGCTGCTGGCTCGCGCCGGTTCGACTCCAGACGCGAGCAGCAGCGTGGCCTCCAACAGCGCACCGAGCGGGTCGGTGACATGGTGGCGTTGCCATCCCGTGCTGCCTTCGAACAAGGGCAGGGCGGCGACGAAGCCGCAGTCGCGCCGGTAGCGCAGCAGGAAGTCCCGCACCCGGCCGACCGCCTGGGCCCACGCTGCGGCGCCGGCCACGTCGAGCCGGGGCGCAGCGATGCGGCGCAAGCCCGGGTCTACCACCGGACCGACATCGTTGGCGCTGCATTCGACGAACACTTCCGGCGACGTGACGATCGGCCGCTCGCCGTCCGGCGCGGGTGTCGTCGACGCATTCAGCGCAGGGAGGTCGGGCAGGCACAGCAGCGCGACCTGCTCCAGGCCGATCAGGTGCTCCAGGCCCTGCCACGCAGCGGGGTCGAAGCGATCGACCGTGCGCTGCGGCAGCAAGGCGGCAAGGCGTGCCCGCACGAGCGCAACGCGCGCAATGGTCTCGGCGGCATCGCGCGGCGCGGGCTCCAACACCGGCCACGGATCGCCGACCCGCACGATGATGGCCCGCCGTCCACCCGCGATGAAGAAGCTGCGCACCGCGGCGCCCAGCATTGCCGCGCAACGCTGGCCGGCCTCGACGCTCACCGGCCGCGCCACGCTGTCGAACAGGCGGTCGAACTCCGACCAGCTCTCCACAGCGACGGGCACCTGTTCCAGCGCATCGAGCCGATCCGCCGGCAGCGCCCACGGCCCGTCGATCCAGCCGGCATCGCGCAGGTCGGCCCGCTGCGCCGCCGACAACGCGGTGCCCGCGCGCCGATGCACGAAGCCGATGAAGCAGGCGACATCGGTGCGCTCGGTCACGACGGTGGCCGGGATCTCGGCGGGGGCGAACACCAGCGGCATGTAGGGCCTCGTCCTCGTCAGGCTTCGATGGTCAGGCCTTCGGCACTGAGCACGATCTCTTCGAGCGCCAGGTCGCCGCCGCCCTTGCCAGCCAGCGTCGGCCCGGTGTACTTCATCGGGATCACGTTGCTCAGCACCCATTGCTGCACCGGCTGCTGCGCTTCGTCCAGCAGCTTGATGGTCACGCTCTTGCGTTGCGCATCCGGGCCGGCCACGCGGGTCTGCTTGATCCAGTCGAACAAGGTCTTGGAGTTGATGACGCCGCGCTTGAGCGTCACGTCGCTGACCTTGTGCACGCCGGCCACCTTGCGCACGTGGTTCTCGCGCTCGTTGCCGTTGCGGTATTCGGCGACGGTGACCTCGGTGCCGAGGCCCGATACGTCGGAGAAGCCTCCGAAGACCTCGCCGCCGTCGAAGTTGACGGTGAAATTGAAAGCGCCGTAGGGCGTGTTGCGGTTTGCCATGGCTGCAAGCTCCTGTGTTCCTGGGGGATGGAATTAGCCGCGTGCGTCAGCCGTCTTCTGGCCGATGCGGAAGATCACGAACTCGGCCGGCTTGATGATGGCCACGCCGATCAGGCAGATGAGCCGACCGTTGTCGAGGTCGTTCTGCGTCATGGTGCCGCGGTCGCAGCGCACGAAGAAGGCCTCCTCGACGGTGCTGCCCAGCAATGCGCCGCCGCGCCATTCGTTGTAGAGGAAGTCGCTGATGGTCTGCCGCACATTCGCCCACAGGCGCTCGCCGTTGGGCTCGAACACCGACCACTGCGTGCCGCGGTCGATCGAGGCTTCGAGGTAGTTGAAGTAGCGCCGGTCGCTCACGTATTTCCACTCGGGGTCGCTCGACACGAGCCGCGCGCCCCAGACGCGATAGCCGCGGCCCGAGAGGTAGCGCAGGCAGTTGATGCCGAGCGGGTTCAGCGCCTCCTGTTGCGCGAAGTTGATGTCCGTCTCGAAGCGCAGCGCGCCGCGCACCACTTCGTTGGCCGGCGCCTTGTACACGCCGCGCTCGATGTCGTTGCGCGCATAGATGCCGGTGACGAAGCCCGAGGGCGGCAGCGCGATCTCGCGCGGGATGTCGTCGCGGCCCGGGCGTGCCAGCGGGTTGGCGGCGATGACCCATGGGTAGTAGAGCGCCGCGCGTGTCGAATCGACGCGGCCGCGCAGGTCGCGCACCTGGCCGGGCGTCTGGGCGCGCGGCGTGTCGAGGACGGCGATGCGGTAGGCGCGCCGGTGCTCGGCATGCGAGATGAGCGCGTTCTGGATCGCCTGCGCATCGGCATACACGCTGCTGCCCGGCGCCGCGACGATGGACACGTCCTCGAGCCCGATCAGCTGCGCCAGGGCATGCGCATAGCTGCCGACGGTGGTCTCGTTGCCAACGCCGGGCGCGGCGCCATCGGTGCCGGTGGCAAGCATCACCTGGCGCCTGCCTTCGGTGTCGCCCGGCACCGCGTCCAGTCCTGTGATGGCCGCCTGCAATTCAAAGGCGCTGACGCCGCTGCCGACTTGCACCCACACCAGGTTCTGCAGGTCGTCGGCGCGGTTGCCTGGGGTCTGCGCCAGCACCGTGCCGATGAAGCGCGGATGCGCGCTGCCCAGGCCGATGTCATCGAAGACCTGGCCGTAGCCGTCGGCGTCGGTGAACTCGACCGACAAGGTCACGAGTTGCGCGACGATGCTGTCGTCGATCGTCAGGGCAGCGGCGGCGGCGTCGGCCCACGCGGTGGCCGTCGTCTTGGTGAACAAGGTGAAGACCGGCGCGGCCACGGTCCCCGTCGTCACGCGCACCAGGCTGCCGACCGGCGCGGTGGCGAGCGTGCGCGCCGTGGCGGGCCGCGTCGTTTCGCGGAACACCAGCCGTCCGTTGCCGGTGGCGCCAGGCGAACGGGCAAAGGCGGCAATGGCCTCGGCGCCCGCGCCGTTCCCGATCGCGGCAGTCGCCACGCCCCCGCCCGCTGCCGCAGTGCGCACCACGTACAGGCGCGAGCCGCCGTTGTCGAAGTAGCCATGAACCGCATGCGCCAGGAAATTGAGCTGGTGCCGTGCATCGGTCACGTCGCTGAACGCCAGGTTCTCGAAGCTGCCGTAGACGCGTTCGAAGTCGGTCAGGCTGGTCAGCAGTTCCGAGGCCACGCCCACCGGCCCGCGTCGTGCGGGGCCGACGAAAGCCGTGGTGCTGGTGCCCACGCCCTCGACGGACTTGGCACGGAAACTGGTCTCTTCGACGTAGACGCCGGGGGCAAGGTATTCAGGCATGGGGGGCTCCTTTGGACGGGGCGGTGGGTGGAGGAAACGGGAGGGTGGGCGGGGGCATCACGGCACGGCGAGTACCACGCGCAGGGATTGCGCGCGGCCTGCCGTCAGCTGGATGTCGATGGGGGCGGCAGCGACCGGCGCGGGCACGGCCGGCAGGTTGTCGGGATCGATGATCGGCAGCCGCGCGGGCGGCCGGCCCGCGGCGACAAGGTCCTGCGCGACACGCGTGCCGACCGTGCCGGGCCAGCGCGCCCGCACCGTTGCCGGGACACGGTCGACGACGACGGCGTCCTCGCCATCGCCCCAGGTGGTGACCGGGATGCCGACCACCGGCAGCACGCATTCGCCACGCCAGTCGCTGACGCCGCGTGCGAGCAATTGCGCGCCGGCATCGAACACGTCGATGAGCGCGCCGCCCAGCGCGTCTCCGTTGGCTGCGCTCACGTTGACGAACAGCGTCGACCAGTTGTGGCCCAGCGGCGCCATCGCGCTGCGCATCAGGGGCACGCGCTGCGGCCGGAACAGCGAGCCGGGCAGCGCGGCGTTGGCCGGGTCCGGGTCGCGCGGCAGCAGCATGCGGGCGTCGCGCGGCACGTAGAGGCCGGACGGGTCGGTGATGCGAACGTCAAGCACCTGGCTGCCGATGGCGGGCGTGGCCGGTGGGGTCGCGAAGGTATCGGCATGCGCCGCCAGGGGCGTCCACGAGACCAGCGCGTACAAGCCGCTGACGTTGCGCACGAAGCGCGCGTCCGGCGCCTGCAACTGCAACGGATTGCCGATGCGTGCACCCGTGCTGCCATCGACGCATTCGATGGCGCCGAGCACACGCCGTACATCGTGCTCGATGGCTTCCCACACAGCGCTCATTTCGACCCCCACGCTCGGCACTTCGTGTCCTCGCTGCCCCCCAAGGGGGTGCGAGCTTGCTTGGGGCGGCCCGGCGCTGCGCTCATGGCCGTCCCCCTGGCCCATACGCGAAGTGGCGCGCCACCACCGGTGCGAACGCCTGCTCATCCGTATCCGGATCCAGCCGCACCACGCGGGCCACATAGGCGGCCGAGAGCCGGTACGACGCCTCCAGCGCGTCCCAGATGCGCACCTGCTCCTCGATGCCGAGTTCCTGCGGCACGATCTGGATCACGTCGTCGCGTTGCCAGCCCGCTTCGGGCGACAGCGACGATGCGTCGAGCAAGGGATGCAGATGCAGTTGCCGCATCGCCCAGGCCAGCGGCACCTGCTCGTCCTCTGCGGTGGCCGCGAAGGCGGTCAGCAGGTAGTGCAGGTCGAGCGAGAGCGCGTTCGGGTTCTGGGCTGGCTGCGGGCGCCGGGCGTGCTCGCTGACCGTGACCCGGTACAGCAGCAGCCCGATGTGCGCAGCGTCATCCGACAGCGAGGTGGCCTGGCGCAGGGCCATCGACTCGAAGGTGCAAGGCGGCATCGACACGACGCCCACACCCGGCTGCGGATAAGCGCTGCGCAGGAGGGTGGCAATGGAGTTGCCAACCGCGTGAAGGGCTCTTGCATTTGCCACGATGACTTCATCTCCCCGAAAGACTTGATGGGACGGGGATCGAAGTTATCGGGCGAGCGATGTGAGCGCATCCTCACGAGTGATTACATCCTTTGGGATGCGCCAACCGGCCTAGGGAGAACTACGGCTGTGCTTGGGACGGACACTGCCATGGGCGCGCGCGAAGCTGACGGTCCGGTGCCGCAGGTTGTCCACGCCGAAGAAGCGGTCGTCTCCGATCATGTTGATCGCATAGGTGGTGGTCGCAAAGTAGTTCATGGGCAATGGCTGCCCGTCCTTGCGCGTGTACTTTCGCTTGAAGTTCGTGCCGTCGAAGGACCACTCCCCGCCGGTCCGCGTTTCCCTCGCCGTGCCCTTGCCGTCGTCGATCTTCTCGACCTCGTCGAACTCGCCAGCCTCGGCCAGCGCGATGACGGTGCGGGTCCTGATGCCTTCGTCATCGGACTCGCTGAGCCATGTGCCCACGAGATGCATGCGAATGTTCGCGGTCTCGGCGGGGCGCGAAGGCTCGCAGGCCGCAAGGCCAGCCGGGAGGAGGGCGAGGAGAAAGAACCTGGAGATGCGCATGGGTGGGGCGATTGTGACGGCGCCGTGTTAATGCTTTCGTTGCACCTGTGGCCCACCCTTGGCCCCGCGCGCACGAAGCCCGCGCGGGTGCGATAGGCTCCGGGTGCACAACATGTCATCCACGTCTTCCACAGCACCCGTCGTCCATGACGGCCTGCCTTCTCCAGCCCGCGGCCGGGCCATGCTGGTCATCATCCTCGGCATCATGGTCGCGGTGCTCGACGGCACCATCGTCAACCTCGCGCTGCCCGGCATCGCCGAGCAGCTGAAGGCCACGCCCTCGCAGTCGATCTGGGTGGTCAATGCCTACCAGATCGCCACACTGGTGATGCTGTTGCCGCTGGCCACGCTCGGCGACCTGGTCGGCTACCGGCGCATCTACATCGCGGGCATCGGGCTGTTCACGCTGGCCTCGCTGGGCGCCACCTTCGCCGATTCGCTGGGCACCCTGATCGCGGCGCGCGCGGCGCAGGGGCTCGGCGCGGCCGGGATCATGAGCGTCAACTCGGCGCTGGTGCGGCTGATCTATCCGTCCAACCGGCTCGGCCGCGGCATGGCGATCAACTCGATGGTGGTAGCCACCTCTGCCGTGGCCGGGCCGTCGGTGGCGGCGGCAATCCTGTCGGTGGCTTCCTGGCCCTGGCTGTTCGCGCTCAACCTGCCGCTGGGCGTCGTGGTGCTGGCCATGGCACGCCGCTCGCTGCCCGCCAACAGCGCGCCGCCCGCGCCAGGGGCACGGTTCTCGCTTGTCGACGTGGTGCTCAACATGCTCATGTTCTCGCTGATCTTCCTGGGCGCGGACCAGCTCGGCGTCGGCGACCCGTCGCGGCAGGGCGGCACTGCGCCGGGCTGGGCGACGCTGGTCGCGGGCCTGGCGATCGGCTACGTGTTCATTCGGCGGCAACGCAGGCTCGCGCTGCCGCTGTTTCCGGTCGACCTGCTGCGCATCCCGGTGTTCGCGTTGTCGATGTGCACCTCGGTCGCGGCCTTCGCGGCGCAGATGCTGGCCTACATCGCACTGCCGTTCCTGCTGCTCGGCGCCTATGGTCGCAGCCATATCGAGGCGGGGCTGCTGATCACCTGCTGGCCGCTGGCCATCGTGGTGGCCGCGCCGGTGGCCGGGCGCCTGATCGGCCGCTATCCGGACGGGATGCTCGGTGGCGTCGGCCTTGGCCTGATGGGCGCCGGGCTCGCCTTGCTCGCGGCCTTGCCGGCCAGTCCGGCCAATGCCGACATCGTGTGGCGCATGGGGCTGTGCGGGGCGGGCTTCGGGCTGTTCCAGTCGCCCAACAACCACACCATCGTGACCTCGCCGCCGCCGCACCGCAGCGGTGCGGCCAGCGGCATGCTCGGCACGGCGCGGCTCACGGGCCAGACGCTGGGCGCGGTGATCCTGGCGGGCCTGTTCAGCGTGTGGAGCCCGGTGGACGGGAAGGGCCCGGTCATCGCGCTGGTGCTGGCCGCATGTTGCGCCGGCATCGCGGCGGTGTTCAGCGTGATGCGGCTGAAGATGGCGCCGTCCGACATCGCGCACGGCGCGACCGGGTCATGATGTCGCCCCATGCGTGAAATGCCCGACCTGATCGCCTGCGAAGGCTGCGACGCCATCTACAAGCGTGCGCAGCTGCGCCCGCGCGACGTGGCGACCTGTCCGCGTTGCCACACCGAACTCGAGCGCCATGCCGGCCAGCAGCGCAAGCGCGTGCTGCCGCTGACGGTGGCGAGCCTGATCACCTTCATCATTGCCAATGCCTTCCCGATCGTCGAGATCGAGGTGCGCGGCCTGCGCAGCGAGACCACGCTGGCCGGCGCCGTGGTGGCGCTGGGCAGCGAGGGCATGTCGCCCGTGGCCTTGCTGGTGCTGGCCACCACCATCCTGTTCCCGCTGCTGCAGCTGTGCATCCTGGTGTGGCTGCTGATTCCGCTGGAGCGCGAGCGACAGGCGCCTGGTTTCGCGTGGCTGGTGCGCCTGATGCAGACGCTGCGGCCCTGGGGAATGATCGAGGTGTTCCTGCTCGGCGTGCTGGTGGCCATCGTCAAGCTGTCGAGCATTGCCACGGTGGTGGCCGGGCCGGCGCTGTGGGCCTTCATGGTGCTGACGGTGCTGCTGACCTCGGTGCTGGCGTTCGACCCGCGCGGTTTCTGGGAGATGGTGTTTCACCGGCAGCGCGGCGCATGACACCCCACACTCCCCCGGACGACGCCCCCCTGACCACGGCCGCCAGCCTCGGCCTGGTGGCATGCAGCCATTGCGCCACCGTCTGGGCGGACGCGCAGGACGGCGAGCCCTGCGGCCGGTGCGGCACACACCTGCATCGCCGCAAGCCCGACAGCCTGAACCGCACCTGGGCCTTCCTGATCGCCGCCGCGGCGATGTACATCCCGGCCAACTTGCTGCCGGTGATGATCACCTCGTCGCTGTTCGGCTCGCAGGACGACACCATCATGAGCGGCATCATCTATTTCTGGGTGAGCGGCGCGTATGGGCTCGCCGCCATCGTCTTCATCGCCAGCTTCCTGGTGCCGCTGTTCAAGCTGGCCGCACTGCTGGTCCTCGTCGTCGGGGCGCAGCGCCGCAGCGCCTGGCGCCGGCCCGAGCGGGCCAAGCTCTATCACATCATCGAATTCATCGGCCGCTGGTCGATGCTCGACGTGTTCGTGGTGGCGCTGCTCGCCGGCCTGGTGCGGCTGCATGGCTTCGCGGAGATCACGGCGGGCGTCGGCATCGCGGCGTTCGGTGCGGTGGTGGTATTGACGATGCTGGCCTCGCTGAGTTTTGATCCGCGCCTGACATGGGATTCCCCGCCAGGGCCCTCCGCCGACGAGAATGACGAGCCGCAGCAAACCGCCACCGCATGAGTGATCCAGAACAGTCCAATCCGCCCGTGCCTGAATTGAAGCCGCCCTCGGTGAAGCGGCGGCGCGACTGGCTGCCCTCGCTGGTCTGGCTGATTCCCGTCGTGGCGGCGCTGGTGGGCGTGTACCTGGTCGCGCGCATCCTCACGCAACGCGGCCCGGAAATCGTCATCAGCTTCAAGTCGGCCGAAGGGCTCGAGGCGGGCAAGACAGCCGTCAAGTACAAGGAAGTGCAGATCGGCGTGGTCAAGACCATCCGCCTCGCGCGCGACCGGTCGCTGGTGCGCGTCACGGTGCAACTGACCAAGGACTCCGACGGCTTCACCGCACCCGACACGCGCTACTGGGTGGTGCGCCCGCGGCTCGATACCTCGGGCATCTCCGGCCTCGGCACGCTGCTCTCGGGCGCCTACATCGGCGCCGACGCCGGCACGGCCGACGAGACCACCGACCAGTTCACCGGCCTGGAGACCCCGCCCATCGTCACGCGCGATGCGTCGGGCCAGCAATACCTGCTGCATGCCACCGACATCGGCTCGCTCGACGTGGGTTCGCCGGTGTACTTCCGGCGCATCAAGGTCGGGCAGGTGGCGGCCTATGAACTCGACGGCGACGGCCGCGGGGTCACGTTGCGGATCTTCGTGAACACGCCGTACGACAAGTTCATCGGACTCAACACGCGCTTCTGGCATGCCAGCGGCATCGACCTGTCGCTGAGCGCGGGCGGCGTCAACGTGCGTACCCAGTCGGTGGCCTCCATCGTGCTCGGTGGCATTGCATTCCAGGCGCCCGAGAACGTGATCGGACCGCTTGCCAGCGAGAACACGGCCTACGTGCTGGCCGCGGACGAGACCACCGCGATGAAGCCGCCGGACGGTCCCTCGCAGACGCTCCTGATGTACTTCAACCAGTCGCTGCGAGGCCTCGAGCCCGGCGCGCCGGTCGACTTCCGGGGCGTCGTGATCGGCGAGGTCAAGTCGATCGGCGTGGAGTTCGACCGCAGCGAGCGCGAGTTCCGCATGCCGGTACTGCTGCAGGTCTATCCCGACCGCCTGCGCCGCCGCGCCGGCATCAACGAGGTGGGGGCCAATGCGCCTTCGAGCCGGACGCAGGAGGAGCGCCTGCGCTTCCTCATCGGCAAGGGTATGCGCGCGCAGTTGCGCAACGGCAACCTGCTGACCGGCCAGATGTACGTCGCGCTCGACTTCTTCCCGAAGCAGCCGGTGGTGAAGGTCGACGTGGCCACCAACCCGATCGAACTCCCCACGGTGCCTGGCAGCTTCGACGACCTGCAGTCGCAGGTGCAGGAGATCGCGACCAAGGTCAACAAGATCCCGTTCGAGGAACTGGGCAAGGACCTGCGCGTGTCGCTGGCCACGCTCAACAAGACGCTGACCGGCGCCGAGAAGCTGGCCCACACGCTCAACAACGACGTGTCGCCCGAGATCACGGCAGCGCTGAAGGACGTTCGCAAGACCGTGGATGCCGCCAACCGCACGCTGCTGGAGGACGCGCCCCTGCAGTCAGACCTGCGCCAGACCATGCAGGAGCTGACGCGTGCGGCCGGCTCGATGCGCGTGCTGACCGACTACCTCGAGCGCCATCCCGAGTCGCTGCTGCGCGGCAAACCGGACGACAGGAAGAAATGAAAGCCCCGACTTCCCTGATTCCCCTGGCCGCGGCCATCGTAGCGGCGCTCGCGGGCTGCGCCGCTTCGTTGCCGCGCTTCTATACGCTGGCTTCCCCGTCGGCTGCCACCGCTGCGGTGGCGGGTTCTGCACCGCTCTGGATCGAGGTGGCGCCACTGGCGGTTCCCGAACGGCTGGCTCGCCCGCAAATGGTGGTGCGTTCCGCCGGTGTCGATGCGCAGGTCGAAGTGCTGGAAGACAGCCGGTGGGCATCCTCGTTCGAGAGCGAACTGCGCGATGCGCTGTCGAGCGGCATTGCCGGCCAGTTGGGGGCGCTCGACGGTACCCGCGGCGGCCGACCGGCCTCGGCGCCGGTCATGCGCATCTCGGTGCAGGTGCGGCGCTTCGACGCCGTGGAGGGCAGCCGGGTCGAGGCGAGCCTGGGCTGGTCGGCACGCCGGGCCGAACAACCGCGTGCCCTGGTCTGCCAGGTCAACCTGAGCGAACCGGTCAGCGGCCCGGGCATCGACGCCGTGGCGCAAAGCGCCCAGAGGCTCACAGCCAATGCCTCGGCCGCCATCGCGCGCGGCGTGGCAGCGCTGCAGTCGAATCCGGACGCGACGTGTCCGATTTAAGACATATCGCCCTGCGGCACCCGCGGGTCGGGTAGGCGCGCATGAACGGGATCGGCAAGTCGCCTTGCGATGACACGCTGATCCAGGTTGCGCCGCCGGCCGTGCCTTGCCCCGAAAGCGCCAGGCGCTGGGTGCTGGTGGCGGCGATCATCGGTTCCAGCATGGCCTTCGTCGACGGCACCGTAGTCAATGTCGCGTTGCCGGCGATCCAGCGCGATCTGCGGGCCACACCGTTCCAGGTGCAATGGGTGGTCGAGGCCTATGCGCTGTTCCTGGCGGCGCTGCTGCTGGTCGGCGGCGCACTGGGGGACCGCTTTGGTCGTCGTCGCGTCTTCGCCTGCGGCGTGACGGTGTTCGCCGCGGGATCGGCGGCTTGCGCATTCGGGAGCGAAGTGCAGCACCTGATTGCTGCAAGGGCCGTGCAGGGCATTGGCGCCGCCATGTTGGTGCCGGGCAGCCTGGCCCTGATCAGCGCAGCCTTCCCCGAGAAAGAGCGCGGCAAGGCGATCGGCACCTGGTCGGGCTTCAGCGGCATCACTGCTGCCATCGGGCCGGTGCTGGGCGGCTGGCTGGTGGACCACTATTCCTGGGCCTGGGCCTTCCTCATCAATCTGCCGATGGCCGCGCTGGTGCTCGTGCTGGTGTGGTGGCACGTGCCGGAAAGCCATGGCCCCGACACCCGCAGTCCCGTCGATTGGCCCGGCGCCGTGCTGGCGACGGTGGCGCTCGGCGGCATCGTCTACGCGTTCATCGAGGCGCCGACGCAGGGCTGGAGCGCCGCGCCGGTGTGCATCGCGCTCGCGCTGGGTCTCGCGGCCAGCGCGGCTTTCGTGCAGGTGGAGCGCAGGAGCGCCGCGCCGATGCTGCCGCTCGGGCTGTTTCGCATCGCCAATTTCAGCGCGGCCAACCTGCTGACCCTGTTCCTCTACGCGGCGCTGGGCGGGGGGCTCTACTTCATGCCGCTCAACCTGATCCAGGTCCAGGGCTATTCCGCTACGTCGGCGGGGGCGGCGCTACTGCCGTTCATCCTGCTCATGTTCCTGTTGTCGGGCTGGGCCGGGCAGCTGGTGGACCGGTTCGGGTCGCGTCTCCCGCTGGTGATCGGCCCGGCCATCGCGGCTGCGGGGTTCGCGTTGCTGGCCGCATTGCCGGGTGTGGGGGCGAGCTACTGGTCGGGCTTCCTGCCGGGTGTGGTGGTGCTCGGCCTCGGCATGACAGTGACAGTGGCGCCGCTCACCACCACGGTCATGAATTCGGTCGGGGCGGAGCTCGCCGGTACGGCTTCTGGCGTGAACAATGCCGTGTCCCGGACGGCCGCGGTGCTGGCGATTGCCGTATTCGGCGTGGTCATGGCGCTCGCCTCCGGTGCACACCCCTCCGATGGTTCGCTGGAATTCGGGACAGCCTTCGTCGCCGGGTTTCGCCGGGTCATGTGGATCAGCGCGGCGCTGGCGCTGCTCAGTGCTTTCAGCGCGTGGCGCTGGATCCGTGGCCCCGAAATAGCCTCGAAGCCGTAGACAAAGACCTGTATAACCCCACGCCTTCGAAATTGCCCAGGTATGGGAATTTGCGAGGCGGGTATCATCGGGGGTTCTCCGGTTGGGTCTCTCGCACTTGAACGCATCCCAAACCATCGCCTCGCATTTGATGCGTCCCCTGAACCCTGGAAACCATTAGATGGCAAAAGCCGACAGCAAAACAGCCGTGATCGAAGGCGGACTTCGCTATAAATCCAAGCCCTCGGGTTCACCGTACGCCGAGGTTTCGTCGTTCGGCGGCAGCACGATGTCCTGCTACATGTGCGGCAAGCATCGCGCCCGCGCCTCGCTGCAGATGAAGCGCCTGCTCGGCAAGTCCCAAGCTGTTTGTGCGCCTTCCTGCAAGGCACTCGACGAAGCCATCAAGGGCTGAGCCTTCTTCGGCGAGCCTGTTGAGAAGCTGCTTTCGGGCGGCTTTTTGTGTTTGGTTGGGTGTTCCCTGAGTGGATGCAACAGGCCCCACGACGGAGTTGGGACGCTCACGCATCTCTTCTTGTTCGTCGCTCAGTGTCGAATCGACAAGCCGCTCCGTTCGAACGATCGCCAAGGAGTAGTCGATGCACGATTCGAAATCCCACGACGTTGTAGTTGCAGGCGCAGGCCCGGTCGGCTTGTTCCTGGCCTGTGAACTTCGCTTGGCAGGCGTCTCTGTGCTGGTGCTGGAGCAGGCCGAAGACCTCGAGTCGCCGTTGAAGCGGCTGCCTTTCGGAATGCGCGGTCTTTCCGCCCCCACCATCGAAGCCTTTGACCGGCGCGGGTTGCTGAATGACATCGCGCTGGCCCAAGCCCGGAAGGACCGGTCGGACGCTGGTGGCGCTTCGCCCGCCGCACATTGGATGCAGCAAGGGCGCCGTCCGGGCGGCCATTTCGCAGGCATCCAGTTCTTTCTCGACGACGTCGAATTGTCCAAGTGGCCGCACCGATTGCCGAGTCCTGCCGGCACCCACATGGCAACCACGATGGAGCACATCGAATCCGTGCTGGCCGCTCGCGCCCGGGCATTGGGCGTCGAGGTCAGGCGCGGCTTTGCCGTAGATGGCTTTGACCAGTCCAGCGAGAACGTGGACGTTCGGGCTGGCGGCGAGACTTTTCGCGCACGATGGCTCGTCGGATGCGATGGGGGCCGCAGCACCGTGAGAAAGATCGGTGGCTTCGAGTTCGTCGGTACTGAGCCGGAATTCACCGGCTGCTCCGTGGAGGTCGAACTGGCCGATCCGGACAAGCTGTTGCCGGGCCGCCGGTACACCCCGACAGGCATGTACACCTACCAGGCGCCCGGGACCATCGCAATGGTCGATTTCGACGGGGGCGCCTTTCACCGTACGGACGCGATCACGGCGGAGCAGGTTCAGTCGGTGCTCCGGCGCGTTTCCTGCACGGATGTCACCGTGACGAATCTGCGACTTGCGACCACCTGGACAGATCGCGCCTTTCACGCCAAGGCCTATCGCAACGGGCGGGTCCTTCTGGCGGGCGACGCTGCACACATCCATTCCCCGCTGGGCGGCCAAGGGTTGAATCTGGGGCTCGGTGACGCCATGAATCTCGGTTGGAAGCTCGCCTCCGTTGTCCATGGCCAAATGCCCGACACCTTGCTCGACAGCTATTTCGCGGAGCGGCATTCAGTGGGATCACAAGTGCTTGACTGGTCGCGAGCTCAAGTTGCGCTCATGCGTCCGAGTCGCAGTTCCCGGGCGCTTGAAGCCATCATCCGCGACCTCATGGCGACACGCGACGGCGCGACATACTTCGCCGAGCGCGTCTGGGGCGTATCGCTTCGCTACGAGCTTGGCGGAGGTCACCCGCTGGTCGGCCGCAGTGCGCCCGACTTTGAATTCGCCGACGCGACGAGACTTGGCGAACGTCTCAGGAGCGGGAGAGGTCTTTTGCTGGATTTCAGTTCCGATGCCAGGCTGGAGACACTGGCAGCCGGTTGGCGAAATCGGATCGACTACACCGCACGGCACGCAGCAAATGACCTCGGCTTGAGCGCACTGCTCCTGCGCCCGGACGGTATCGTGGCCTGGGCCAGTGAAGGAAACCCCGACGAACAGGAAGTTGCGGAAGCCGCGGCGAGATGGTTCGGCAAGGCTTGAATCCGGAAGGGGCGAAACGCGAAAGACGTGAGTTGCACAAGGCGCCGCCATCGAATACCGGCGTCGGGCCCTCGCTACAGCAGGCTCTCGCTGATGAACGGAAACAACAGCAGCAACTGCAGTTTCGTGCCCAGGCTCACGCCGGGCTCGCTGTCGTAGACCTTCTCGACACCGTGGTCCACGCCGATCCACTGGACCCGGTCTCCCGGCTGCGCCAGTCGCAGCCGGAAGCTGCCCGTGTCGCGCACGCGATCCGCGAGGGTCAGGACGTTTTCAGCGAGCTCGGGCGAATAGACCAGCATGCCCAGTTCGGTATTGATGCGCGAAGAGCGCAAGTCCAGGTTCATCGAGCCCACGAACGTGGTCTGCCGGTCGACGACGATCAGCTTGGAATGCGATCGGCCGATGGTGGCGTGCAGTGCTGCGCCAATGAGCGAGTCGTTCTTGAGTTGGCTGGAGTCGATTTCGAACAGGTCGACGCCCATCTTCAACATGTCGAGGCGATAGCGCGCGTAACCGGCGCTGGCGAATGGTTCGTCGTTGGAAGCCAGCGAGTTCGTCATGACCTCGATACGTACGTCGTTGTTCAGCGCCTGGCCCAGGCCCTCCATGCCGAGCTTGCCGGGAACGAAATACGGTGAACTCAGCACCACCTCGGCCTTGGCCTCGCCAATCGTCCGCATGACGCGGGTCGTCACCGTGGTTTCATCATCGCCGCGCGAGGCGCGCCCGCTGACCTTTTCCGGATCGTCCGCAAAGGCATCGATGCGCCCGTAGAGCAGCTTCAGCGGCGGTTGCTTCAGGTCCGCACTCAGCGGGAGATAGCCGAGCAGGTCCCTGGCGTTGGGCGGCGGGCTCGGAAACGCGGACACGGCGTCCGCCGTGAGCTTCTCGAAGTCGTCCCGCAAGGCCGGGGGCTCCTTGAACCGGGGCTCCACCGAATGCAGCGGGAAGACGCGTTCGCTGTTCCAGTAGATGTCGAAGATGCCGGCCAATCGGAGCACGGCCTCGCCAGCGACCAGCAAGTCGAAGTCGACGAAGTTGCTGCCCTTGCTGTTGAAGAAGTATTCGTCGGCGATGTTGCGCCCGCCCGCGATGGCAAAGGCGCCGTCCGCAATCAACAGCTTGTTGTGCATGCGGTGATTGACGCGCGAGAAGTCGCCAGCCGCCAGGATCCACCGCGTCAACTGCCAGGCCCGCCCCGTCGGAAACGGATTGAAGAGCCGTATCTCCACGTTCGGGTAGGCGGCCAGGTCTGCCAGCAAGCGTTCCGTGTTGGCGGTGTAGAGATCGTCCACGAGCAGGCGCACCCGCACGCCGCGCAACGCCGCATCGCGAACCGCCCGCACCAGGGCGTGGCCGGTCAAGTCGTTTTGCAGCAGGTAGTACTGGATGTCGAGGCTCTTCTGCGCGTTGCGCACCAATGCGAGCCGCGCATCCATCGACCAGGCAGCCAAGGGCAAGGGCCTGAAGCCGGACCCCTTGCCCGCCGGCACGCTGAGGGCCGCGATACGCCCGAGCGCCTCCTGGCTGCTGGCAGGAATTGCCAGCACTGGCGTGCGGTCGACCATGGGAGGCAGGGAGGCGCAACCCTGCAGCAATGCCAGCATGGCGGCGAGGGCTGCAAGGAGAAGTGGCTTCATCGTCATGGGCCGGAAATTGTTTCAGGTTTCCGAAGTCCGTGGTCTGGCAGGCCCGGAAAGCGCGCTTCCTGGTCGCGGCCGGTCGCAAGACTCCTCGTTTGCATGGACAGACAAGTGCAAGCCGGCTCCATAGAGTGCCGCAGATGCATGCACTGCCGCGCTACCCGTTTCGCCGCCCCGCAGAACTCGATGGTGCGCCATCGCCTCGGCGCCCTGTCGTGGTGGTGGGCGGCGGGTTGACGGGGCTTACGCTGGCGCTGGACCTGGCGCGACGTGGCGTCCCGGTGGTGCTGCTGGACGATGACGACACGGTCGGCGTGCGCGGCCTCGCCTCGCGCGGCATCGTCTGGGCGCAGCGAACGCTGGACGTGTTCGAGCGACTGGGTGTCGCGCCGCGCATCGCGGCCAAGGGCGTGCGCTGGAACGTGGGGCGCGTGCTGTGCGCAGACCGGCCGGTCACCTCCTTCACGCTGCAGGACCAGCCCGATCTGCGCCACAACGGATTCGCCAATCTGCAGCAGTACTACGTCGAGCAATTCCTCGTCGAGGCTTTGCAGGCGCAGCCGCTGGCCGACTTGCGCTGGCGCAGCGAAGTGGTCGGCCTGCAGGCGCAGGACGTGCATGTGGCGTTGCAGGTGCGCACGCCTGAAGGCGACTACGCGCTGCAAGCCGATTGGGTCATCGCCTGCGATGGCGCCTTCAGTCCGTGCCGCAAGCTGCTCGGACTCGCGCCGCATGTGTTCGACCGCACGGAAGATCACTGGATCATCATCGACGTGACGCTGCGCGACTGCGCCTGGCCGGAGGAACGCTGGACCTGGCTCGACGCCAGCGCCAACAACGGCCGCGCGGTGTGGCGTCACAAGATGGCGGACGACACCTGGCGGCTCGACTTCCAGCTTGGCGAGGGCGAAGACCCGGTTACCGCCGCCACGCCCGAGGCCATGCGTCGAAGGGTCCGCGCGCTGATCGGCGGCGACATCGACTTCGACGTCGCATGGTCGGGCGCCTGGGCCTACCGGCACGAATGCCTCGAATCGATGCGCCACGGCCGGGTGCTGTTCGCTGGCGACGCGGCGCATCTGGTCGCGCCCTTCGGCGCA
The DNA here is from genome assembly GCF_018449755.1 of Variovorax sp. dw_954. Taxonomy (NCBI): domain Bacteria; kingdom Pseudomonadati; phylum Pseudomonadota; class Betaproteobacteria; order Burkholderiales; family Comamonadaceae; genus Variovorax; species Variovorax sp. dw_954. Next base: position 38,530 of record NZ_JAAVVD010000009.1, read on the forward strand.
CGCGGCGGCAATGGCGGCGTGCAGGACGCGGACAACCTGGGCTGGAAACTGGCGCTGGTGGTGAAGCAGGGCGCGGACGCGAGCCTTCTGGACAGCTACTCGCTGGAGCGGCGCGAGGCGGCGCTCGAGAACATCCGGCAGGCGCGGCGATCGTCGCGCTTCGTCTATCCGCGCGGGCTGGAATCGGTGCAGCTCTGGCGCGACGCGATCATGGCGCTGGCGCCTTCCTTGCCCTGGGCGGCGCGCTTGATCAATACGGGGCGGCTGTCGGCGCCCGCGGTGTACGGCGGCGATTCGCCACTGGTCGATGAAGGGGGCGGCGCTGCATTGCCCGATGTGATGCTGAATGCGAACGGCGTCAGCCTGCATCGCTTGCTCGGGCCGTGGTTCACGCTGCTGTGCTTCTCGGGCAGTGCGGCTGCGTGCGCACATCCCCTGGTGAAGGTGGTGGCGGTGGACCCGCACTGCGACGCAGCCGGTCGCGCAGCACTGCAGCGCCAACTCGGTGTGCCGGCGGGGGGCGGACAGGCATGGCTCGTTCGGCCTGACCAGCACATTGCGTCTCGTCGCGCGCACGATCCCGCATTCGATCTCGACCAGGCGCTTGCGTCCTGCATGCCCTCCCGCACGGAGCCTTCCCATGGCCAGCACCCAGCAACAGCATGACGACCTGCTCGAATCGCTGATCGCGTTCACGCACGGCATTCCAGCCGAGCAACAGGCCGCTTTGCTCGCGCGACTCGTGCTGGTGCTGGCGGCGAAGCTGGACGACGCGCCCGCCGTCGAAGCCGCCATCGCGCAGGTCGCGCAACAGGCCGGCCATCCACTGGAACGCAGCCTGCCTTGAGCGTTCGCGGGCGCAGGAGAGCGCCAACGGGATAGGCGTTTACCCGGCAACAGAGCGGGCGCGGCCGTCCGCGGGGCCGGGCCGCGGATGTGACATTTTTCCCAGGTTTCCCCAGTGAAATTGGGCAAATCACGCCGCTCCAATTTGGCCCGTGCGGGCGAATTTTTAGATCGCCCGTTGCGAAAAACGGTGCTTGGCAGCATCACCCCTCGCTTCTTACATTCGCCTCACTGGTCCTCAAGCCCCCGGCGCAAGGCACCCACAGTTGCCGCATTCACTCGTTTGCACACATCGAAAGGTTCCCTCCATGGCCCACGTTTGCGACCCAGGTCGCCGCAGTCTCCTCAAGACTTCCCTCGTTGCCGGAGGCCTCTCGGCCGGCGGCTTCCTGTCGATCGATGCATTCGCGCAGGGCAAGGCAAAGATCAACATGCAGCTCGGCTGGATCCCGAGCGTCAACCAGATCGGCGAAGTGGTGGCCAAGCGACTTGGCTTCTACGAGCAGGAAGGCATCGACTTCGCCATCCAGCCCGGCGGTCCGAACATCGACGGCGTGGCCATCGTGGCATCCGGCCGCTATGAAGTGGGGCAGGTTTCTTCAAGCCCTTCGGTGATGTTGGCGGTGTCGCAAGGCCTGCCGATCAAGTGCTTTGCTGTCGGCGCGCAGAAGCACCCCTTCACCTTCTTCTCGCTGGCCAAGAACCCGGTGAAGAAGCCGCAGGACCTGATCGGCAAGAAGGTCGGCATTCCGTCGACCGCGGCTATCCTGGTGCGCGCCTTGCTCGCCAAGAACAAGATCGCCGAGAAGGACGTGACCATCGTCACCGTCGGCTCCGACATGGCGCCGTTGCTGACGGGACAGGTCGATGTGGTGACCGGCTGGCTCACCAGCACCACCGCGCTCAAGGCGCTCGGCCCGGGACGTGTCGATTTGACGCTGTGGGATGGCGGCGTCCAGTTGTACGCATTGCCGTACTACGCGACCCACGCGACGCTGGAGAAGCAACCCAAGGTCATCGAGGCCTTCATGCGCGCCACGTCGCGCGGCTGGCACCACGTCAAGGCCAACCGCGACGAAGCGGCCGACCTGCTGGTCAAGGAATATCCGAACCTCAAGCGCGAGGACGAGCGCGCCGCGATCGACGTGATGCTCGAGTACGCGCTCGGCGGCATGGCGCAAACCCAGGGCTGGGGCACGATGGATCCGGCGGTATGGCAATCGCAGATCAGCATGTATTCGGAGCTGGGCCAGTTCACCGCCAAGACGCCGAAGCTCGAGGACGTGATCTCGCTGGACCCGCTCAAGGCCACAGCGGCTGCCCGCACGAAGGTGGCGTGAGCAAAGTCATGAACGCCGTCATGAACGCGACCCCCGCGATCAGCTGCCGCGACATCGGCATGCGCTTCTTCACCGAGCGCCGCGATGTCACCGCCATCAAGAGCCTCGATCTCGACGTGGCGCAGGGCGAATTCCTGACGCTGCTCGGGCCCTCGGGCTGCGGCAAGTCCACTTTCCTGCGTGTCGTGGCCGACCTGCTGGAACCCAGCCGCGGAAAGATCGAAGTGCTCTCGGGCACGCCGCAAGCCGCGCGGGAAAAGCGCGACATCGGCTTCGTGTTCCAGGACGCGGCGTTGCTGCCCTGGCGCACCGCCTTGCAGAACGTCGAACTGCCGTTGCAGGTGGGGAAGGGCGCGAGCCGCAAGGGCCGTCGCTCACCGCAGGAACTGCTCGAACTCGTCGGCCTCAAGGACCGCGCCAACGCGTGGCCGCATGAGATGTCCGGTGGCCAGCGCCAGCGCGTCTCCATTGCCCGCGCGTTGGCCAGCGATCCGAAGATCCTGCTCATGGACGAGCCTTTCGGCGCGCTCGACGAGATCACGCGCGACCGGCTCAACGAGGAAATCCGCAAGGTCTGGAAAGACACCGGCGTGACCATCCTCTTCGTGACGCACAGCATCCACGAGGCCGCCTTCCTCGGCCAGCGCGTGCTGATGCTGGCCGCCAACCCGGGCCGGGTGCGCGAGATCGTGCCCGTCAACCTGCCGGAAGACCGCACCCTCGACATCCGCGAGACGCCTGAATTCGTCCAGCTCACGGCGCACCTGCGCCGGGTGCTGGAAACCTGCTGAAAAGGCCATTGCCATGACAACCAGTTCCCTGGAGCCGCCAGTGGCCGTGATGCCCCAGACGCCCGTCGACGCCGAATACCTCAAGTGGGCGGCAGCGCGTCGCCGCCGCATGTGGCGCCGCCGCATCCTGCCGGCGCTCGGCATCGGCGGCTTGCTCGCCCTGTGGTGGGCCGTGATCACGATCTTCGAGGTCAAGCCCTTCATCGCGCCGTCCCCCTGGGCGGTGGTCGAGACGCTCTACGCCAAGCGCGCGGTGCTGCTCGACAACCTGATCCCCACGGCGCTCGAAGCGGCCGGCGGCTTTCTGCTGGGCAACCTGGCGGCGATCATCATCGCGACCATCTTTGTCCACAACAAGACGCTGCAGGACATCTTCTTCCCGGTCGTGCTGATGTTCAACGCCATCCCGCTGGTGGCCAAGGCCCCGGTGCTGGTGCTGATCATGGGCAACGGCATGGAGCCGAAGATCACGATCGCCGCGCTGGTCTGCTTCTTCCCGACGCTGGTCAACATGGTGCGCGGGCTGGAATCGGTGAACCCGCAAGCGATGGAATTGATGCGCGTGCTGTCGGCCAGCAAGATGGAAATCTTCTTCCGTCTTCGCCTGCTGAACGCGCTGCCGTACCTGTTCTCGGCGCTGCGCATCGCGGCTTCGATGAGCGTGATCGGCGCGGTCGTGGGTGAATGGGTGGGTGCCACGGTCGGCATCGGCGCGATGATTTTGCAAGCCACCTTCAACTTCGACTCGCCACTGCTCTATGCCGCGATCGTGATGAGCGCGACGCTGTCCGGACTGTTCTTCCTGCTGGTCACGGTGGCCGAGCGCTTGATCATCCGCTGGCATCCCGAAGACACATCGCACTGAACCCCGGTGCATAACGGGCGGCAGCCACTCGATACACGAGCTGCCGCCCACCTCGACATATCAACTGGAGATTTCTATGAGCCGTATTGGTGATTGGATGCAAGAGCCTGCCCACGACATTCGCGTGGCAGCCGAATCGGATGTGGTCGTCGTCGGCGGTGGCCCCGCTGGCCAGGCCGCGGCACTGGCCGCTGCGCGCAACGGCGCGAGCGTCACGCTGCTGGAGCGCTACAACCACCTGGGCGGCCTCGCATCGGGCGGCATGGTGCTGGTGCTCGACGACATGTGGGACAGTCACCAGCAGGAGATCTCGGTGCGCGGCATCTGCATGGAGATGATCGAGCGCATGGCCTCGCGCGGCCTGGCCGAATACCCGAGGCAGCAGGACTGGGGCACGCTGCCCGAATCCGTGCGCCGCTGGAAGCGCTGGGGCACCTTCGACTTCCACAGCAAGGAAAAGCCGCACCCCATCTGCTTCGCCGCCGCCTTCGACCCCGACGCGTTCAAGCGCGCGTCGCTGGAGATGGTGCAACAGGCCGGCATCAACCTGCGCCTGCACTCGTGGTTCTCGCGCACGCTGGTGGAAGACGGCAAGGTCAAGGGCGTGGTCTGCGAATCCAAGAGCGGGCGTGAAGCGATCCTCGGCAAGGTGGTGATCGACACCACGGGCGACCTCGACGTCGCCGCATCGGCCGGCGCGCCGCACATCAGCGGCGCCTACATCGTCACGACGGTGTTCCGCCTCGGCGGCGTCGACACCGACGAAGCCGAGCGCTTCGAGAACGAAGAGCCGGCCGCGTTCCAGGCCATCGACCGCGAAGTCAAGCACCTGCTCGGCGGTGCCTGGGACAGCTGGTGGCTCAAGACGCCGCTGCCCGGCGTCGTGTGGTGCAACTGCCCGCACATGGCCGGCCTCGACGGCCTGAAGGTGGCCGACCTGACCCGCGCCGAAGTGCAGGGCCGCAACACCATCCACAAGGTGATCGAGTTCATTCGCGGCAAGCTGCCGGGCTTCAGGAACTGCTTCCTGGTCGACTTGGCGCCGCAGACCGGCATCCGCCAGACGCGCCTGCTCGAAGGCGAGTACGTCATGTCGAAGGAAGACGTGGCCCAGCGCACGCGCTTCGAAGACAGCGTGGCCCGCGGCCGCGATTACTACTACCCGTACCGCACGCTGGTGCCGCGCAGCGTCGACAACCTGCTGGTCGCAGGCCGTCACTACTCGTCGACGTCCGCCGCGCAGAAGATCTCGCGCGAGATCCCGCCATGCATGGCCATGGGCGAAGCGGCCGGCGTGGCCGCGGCGCAATCGCTCGACGCCGGCGTGCTGGTGCGCAACGTCGACATCGCCAAGCTGCAGCGCACGCTGCGCGCCCAAGGCGCCGACCCCGGCGACCAGAAGGGCCCGAATGCCGATGTGCCCGAGATTGCCCGTTCCTTTGCGGAGGCCGTATGATGTCGAACCAACCAACCCTGCCGCTCGACGGCGTTCGCGTGATCGACTTCACGCAAGTGATGATGGGCCCCGTCTGCACGCAGATGCTGGCCGACCACGGCGCCGACGTGATCAAGGTCGAGCGCAAGGGGGCGGGCGACCTGAGCCGCTCGACCTTCGCGCCGGTCGCCGGCCATGACAACCCGATCTTCTGCAGCCTGAACCGCAACAAGCGCAGCGTCGAGATCGACCTGCGCGATCCGGCGCAAGTCGATCTGGTCAAGGCCTTGATCGCCGATGCCGACGTGGTCACCAACAACTTCCGCGCCGGCGTGATGGAGCGCCTGGGCTTGGGCTACGAGGACTGCAAGCGCCTCAACCCGCGCATCATCTACGCGGTCGGCACCGGCTTCGGCGAGACCGGCCCCTACGCCCACAAGGGCGGCCAGGACGTGCTCGCGCAAGCGCTCACCGGCGTGATGGCGCGCCGCGCCGACGATTCGATCCCGGTCTCGATCTACCCGACCGCGCTGGCCGACTACACCGCCGGCATGCACATGGTGCAGGGCATCCTGTTCGCGCTGTTGCAGCGCGAGCGCACTGGCGAAGGGCAGAAGATTTCCGTGTCGCTTTTCAACTCGATGCTGGCCATGCAGATGCAGGAGGCCGCGATGATCATGATGGAGGACTCGGAGGTCAACTGGGCCGCGATGCCGCTGTCCGGCACCTTCGAGACGCAGAACGGGCCGCTCGTGCTGGTCGGCGCCTTCAAGCAGCATCCGCTGCGCGACATCTGCACCGCGCTGCAGATCGACGACCTGTCGCAGGACCCGCGCTTCGCCGACCTGCCGGCGCAGTTCCAGCACAAGGCCGAACTGCACGCGATCTTCAGGGAGCGCTTCGCCAGCAACACGCGTGAATACTGGCTGGGTCGCCTGGAAGAGCAAGACCTGCTGTCGGCACCGGTGCGCGACATGCGCGAGGCCCTGGTCGACCCGCAGACGCTGCACAACAAGATGATCATGGAAGACAGCACGCTGTCGGACCGGACACTGAAATTCATCGCCAGCCCGATCCAGATGTCCGGCGCGGCGACTGGCATCCTGCGCGAACCGCCGCGGCTCGGGCAGCACACGGAAGAAGTGCTGGCAGAGGCACGCGCATTGATCGAGGTGGTGACGCTGTGAGCGCCGTACACGCCATGCCGAGCGAGCGCGTTGCATCGACCAGCGTTCGCTACGAGGTCGCGAACAACGTCGCCACCGTCACCATCGACCGCCCAGACGTGCTCAACGCGGTCGACCTCCCGACCGAGGCAGAGCTCATCCGCATCTGGGAAGACATCGAGAAGCGCAACGACATCCGCGTCGTGGTGCTGACCGGCACCGGCGAGCGTTCCTTCTGCGCTGGCGCGGACCTGAAGAACACGTCCAACCTCAAGGGCGTCGAGTACTGGGCGGCATCGCGGCCGGGCGGCTTCGGCGGCATCGCGCTGCGCGAGACGCTCAACGTGCCGGTGATCGCCAAGGTCAACGGCTTCGCGCTGGGTGGCGGCTTTGAAATGGTGCTGGGCTGCGACCTGGTCGTGGCTTGCGAGGAAGCGAGCTTCGGCCTGCCCGAGCCGCTCGTCGGCCGCCTGCCGCTCGATGGCGGCATGTTGCTGCTGCAGCGCCAGATTCCCTACCGCCAGGCGATGGGCATGATGCTGACCGGCCAGCGCATCAAGGCCGCGCGCGCCCTCGAAATGGGGCTGATCAACGAGGTCGTGCCGCGCTCGGAACTCGATGCGGCCGTCGACCGCTGGGTGCAGCAGCTGCTGGCCTGCGCGCCGCTGTCCTTGCGCGCCATCAAGCAGGTGGTGCGCCAGACCGGCCAGATGTCGCCGTCGCAGGCGCACGGCATGCGGCTGCCGGAGCTAGTCGCGGCACTGCGGTCCGAAGATTCCAACGAGGGCGTGCTGGCCTTCCAGCAGAAGCGCAAGCCACAGTGGCTGGGCCGCTGAGCCGAGCAAAGCCAAGAGGGTCCATGTCATGGCACACGTCATCACCACGGCCTGCATCGATTGCAAGGACGGCGCCTGCATCCCGTGCTGCCCCGTCGATTGCATCTACGAAGGCGCCCGCACTCTGTACATTCACCCCGATGAATGCATCGATTGCGGCGTTTGCGTGTCGGCCTGCCCGGTGCAGGCCATCTACGAGGAATATCGGTTGCCGCCCGAACTGGCCCATTTCACGGCGATCAACCGGGAGTTCTTCGACAAGGACGTCAGCGGGCTGGGCTCGCCGGGTGGCGCAGAAGGAGGGCGTGTCGCCTGCGACCACCCCGCCATCGCACGTGAAATCCCGATCGCCAAGGCCGCATGAAGGAGCAACTTCGAGGAGTGCAGCCTGATGCATGCCAGCGTCCTGAAGTACTTCATCGAGGTGGCGAGTTGCGGCTCGGTGCGCAAGGCATCGGAACGGCTCTTCGTGGCGGCCAGCGCGGTCAACCGGCAGATCCACAAGCTGGAAGACGAACTGGGCGTCGAGTTGTTCGACCGCCTGCCGACCGGCCTGCGCCTCAACCCTGCGGGCGAGCGATTGCTCAAGCATGCGCAGGAAACCCTGCACCAGTTCCAGGTGATGCGCACCGAGCTCGACGCGCTCAAGGGCGAACGCACCGGGCATGTGAAGGTCGCGGCGATGGACTCCTTCTTCGAGGAGATGCTGCCGTCAGCGGTCGAGGAGTTCCTCCAGATCTTTCCGGCCGTCACATACACCATCACGTCGATCCAGCCGATGGAGGTAGCGCAACTGGTCATGACGGGGCAGGCCGACGTGGGGCTGGCCTTCGTGGGCCGGATGCCGGGCGGCGTCAAGGTGATGAGCAATGCGAGGCTGCCCATCGGCATCGTGATGCCGCCCGGCCACCCGCTGGCAAGCCATGCCAGCCTGAGCCTGAAGGACTGCGCCAACTATCCCTTCCTGCGATCCAGCTCGCATCCCGTGCTGAGTGCGGCGCTGTCGCCCGAATTTGCCGCCTTCTGGGACGACATGGAACCAGCCGCCACCTGCAATTCGACGCCACTGCTCAAGCGCCTGATCATGGGCGGCAAGGGCATCTCCTGTTTCTCGAAGATCGCTTTCATCGAGGAACTGAAGCGCGGCGAACTGCTGTGGCGGCCCTTCGAACTGCCGGCGCTCAACGACTTGCAAGTCGGCATCCTGGTGCCGACGCAGCGCGTGCTTCCGCATGTCACGCAAAACTTTGTCGGGCGCATGGCCCGGCGTCTTTCTCAACTCGAAGCCACGGCCGCTGCGCTGTGAACACAAGAAAACCTGAAGCCCCATGAACGATCTGAAGAACAAGGCCGTCCTCATCACCGGCGCCAGCACCGGCATCGGCGCCGCCGTGGCGCGTGGACTGGGTCAGGCTGGCGCGCGCGTCGCCGTGCACTACCGCGGCAGCCGCAGTCAGGCCGAGGCGGTCGCACGCGACATCGACGCGGCCGGCGGCCAGGCATTGCTGGTGCAAGCCGACGTCACCGATTCCGCGTCGGTGGATCGCATGGTGGACCAGGTTCGCCAAAGCTTCGGCGGCATCGACATCCTCATCAACAACGCCGGCGGCTTCATCAAGCGCTCGCCCATCGTCGACGCGGACGACGACTACATCGATCAGGTGTTTCGCCTCAATGCGCGCTCGGTGGTCGCGGTCAGCCGCCGCGTGATCCCGCTGATGGCGGCCAACGGCGGCGGCAGCATCATCAACGTCACGACGCAGGCGGCGCGCACCGGCGGCGGGCCGGGCGCCGGGCTGTACGCCGCCTGCAAGGGTTTCGTCTCGACCATCACGCGCACGATGGCCAAGGAACTGGTGAAGGACAAGATCCGCGTCAATGCCGTGGCGCCGGGCGTCATCGAGACGCCGTTCCACGACGGCCATTCCAGCCCCGAGGTGTTGAAGAACTTTGCCAACGCCATCCCGATGGGCCGGCTCGGCACGGCGCAGGAATGCGTCGGCGCCTTCTTCTACCTGGCGAGCGAATCGGCCAGCGGCTATGTGACCGGACAGGTCATCGAGGTCAATGGCGGGCAGGTGATGCCCTGACCGCGCTTCACACCAAGCGCTTGAACGTCTTCTTCCGCCACACCAGCCGGTAGTAGGCAGTCTGCAGCACCAGCATCGCCACGAACGCGGCCGGGTACGCGACCCAGATGCCGTTCAGCCCGATGCGGTGGCTCATGAACACGGCCACCGGCACCTCGACCAGCACGATGCAGAAGATCGCGATGCCGGTCGGCACCAGCACCGAGCCGCTGGCCCGCATGATCCCCGAGAGCACCGAGGCCATGCCGAAGACGATGCTGCCCCACAGCATGATGTGCAGCAGCGTCTGGGCCACTTCGATCACCGGTTCGCTGGTGATGAACAAGGCCATCAGGTGGCGCGAGAACAGGTAGCCGACCAGCACCAGCGAGCCCGTCAGCACCAGGTTCATCAGCAGGCCGGTGCGCGCGATGGCGCCGAGCTTGTCGGAGCGACCGGCGCCGATCGCCTGCGCACCGAGGATCGACGAGGTGATCGCGATCGAGATGGCCGGGAACTGCACGTAGGCCACGATCTGGTTCACTGCGCCGTACGCGGCCGTGGCATTGGAGCCATAGGCGTTGACCAACGAGAGCAGGGCGACTTCTGCCAGCGAGATCACGATCATCTGCACACCGGTCGGCACGCCGACCTTCAAGACGGTCTTCAACACCCTCGGGTTGATGCGCATGTGTCGCGCAAACTCCGCGTCGGGCGCCAGCGGACTCTTTTTCGAGCGGAGGCGGAACGCCAGCCACACCGTCGACACGACGAAGGAGACCACGGTGGCCGCTGCGCCGCTGGCCACGCCGAGCCTTGGCAGTCCGCCCCAGCCGAGGATGAGCGCCGGTGTCAGCACCAGGCCGATGCAGGTCGATACCAGCAGCGTGAAGAGCGGCGTCACCGTGTCGCCCACGCCGCGCAGCATGGCTGTCGACAAGAGGAACACGAACAGCCCCGGCATCGCGATCAACATGATGCGGGCATAGCGCGTGGCCTCGGGCAGGATGTCCGCCGGCGTGCCGAGCGCCTCCAGCAAGTGGGTCGTGAAGGCGCCGCCGAACACGGCGATGACCAGACCGAAGGCGATCCCCACCGACAAGGTGGTGCCGGCCACGGTCTTGACCTTGTCGGTGTCGCGCGCGCCCCAGGCCTGGCCGATCAGCACCGACGCTCCCGCGCCCAGGCCGATGGTGAAGGCGATGAAGAAGAACATCACCGGGAAGAAGCTCGACACCGCCGCCATGGCGCCGACGCCGATCAGCTGGCCGACGTAGATGTTGTTGAGCGTGCCCGACAGCGACTGCAGGATGTTGCTGAGCAGCATCGGCGCGAGGAAGGCCGCGAAGATCTTCCAGAGCGGCTTGCCCTCGACGTAGCCGCGTCCTCGCGCCGATGCGACAGGTGGCGACACGGGCGCGGGCACCGGATCGGCCACGGCGGCGGGTGGCGCCGCGATCTCACCGGCGATGCGCACGTCTTCCGGCTCCAGTTCGTCGCGCCGGTTCATGCGACCACCCAGGCATTCGCCGACAGGCGCGCAAGGTGGGCCTTGACGTCCTGGGGCCAGCCAGCCACAAGCCCTTCGAAGCGGACCTGCTCGCCGGCAAACAGCGCACGGCTAGCTTCCTCGAAATCAGGCAGATGACCCGCGATGGCGCTCATGAATCGGTACGCGGTTTCGCGGGAGGCGCGCACCGTGTCGCGCTCGGCGTTGACCTTGCGCGCGTCTTCCACCAGCTTGCGCAGCGCGACCGAGGCGCCGCCTGGCTGGCGATTGAGCCAGTCCCAATGACGGGGAAGCAGCGTGACCTCGCGGGCCACGACACCCAGCTTCGGTCGGCCGACGGTACGCGTCGGTGGCTCCGGGGCGGTCGCATGGGGGAGCGCGTCGTCGCGAAGGTCGAGATCGATCGGCTCGCCGGTGGTGTCGTCGAAGACGAACAGCGGCTGGGAGTCGGTGCGGGATCGCAGTTGCGCGATGACCTCGGCGCGCGGACCTGCCGCAATGCGGTGGAATCCCGCGAAAACGGTCAAGGAGTCTGGAGGGGTGTCAGTGTCAACATGTGGCATTCCAGCATTCTATCCGGGCAAAATTCAATATTCGCATATTACCCGGATAAAAAATATTCAGCGCACCGTGCCCGCTGTGGCAGCCACCGTCAGCTACCAATTTGATAGCAGACTTACTCGGCACGCTGCCGCAAGGCACGCCACCGACGCCGCATGTCAACCCTGAACGCGCGGACGGCGCGCCACGGCGCACTCTGGCGGACATGCGACAAGACGCGGTCTTTCCATGCCTTCCATCGCGGATACCAGGTGGCGAAAACCGGTATTTCCATCAACGCCGGCAAGGTGAGCTGGAACAGGCGCGCGACGATGGCCGTGCCTGCGATCTTGGCGCCGATCAGCAAGGCAAACCCGGTGGTGAAGTGACCCTCGCCAAAGAGGTAAAGGGCCATCAGCTTGACCGGAAACAGCACAGCCATCGGCACGACAAGCACCACCAGCGCGCCCCACGGCGGCAAAGCGCTGACCTTGCGCTCCAGCCGGGCCCACTGCGGCAGCCGGCCAAGTTGGGCCGCCAGTGCCGCCAGCGGTCCCCAGCCCCATTCCTCGAACAGCAACACAGGTACCAGCAACGCCGTGACGATGCCGCGCAGCAGGATGCGCAGTCGTGGACGGAGAGGGGCGTTCATCGAGGGCAGCATAGCCCTGTTGCGCTGTGGATTACCGTCCAGGACGACCGTGGACCCTGTGGCAAACTTCGCCGCTTTATTCGCGCCGCCCTCGGCGGCGCTGCCGGAGACACGGTTCAGACATGCAGAAAATCATTCGCCAGCTGGCTGCGGAGATCAAGGTCGGCGAGCACCAAGTCAAGGCCGCCGTCGATCTGCTCGACAGCGGCGCCACGGTTCCCTTCATCGCCCGCTACCGCAAGGAGGCCACCGACGGCCTCGACGACATCCAGTTGCGCGAGCTCGAAGCCCGCCTCAGCTACCTGCGCGAACTCGAAGACCGCCGCGCCGCGGTGCTCAAGAGCATCGAGGAGCAAGGCAAGCTCACGCCCGAACTGCGCTCGGCCATCGAATTCGCACCCACCAAGCAGGAACTGGAAGACCTCTACCTGCCCTTCAAGCCGAAACGCCGCACCAAGGGCCAGATGGCGCGCGAGGCCGGCATCGAACCACTGGCCGAAAAGCTCTTTGCCAACCCCACGCTCAACCCGCAGGAAGAAGCGGCTGCCTTCGTCAAGCCGGCCGCAGACGGGCTCGATTTCTCCACGGTGCAACTGGTGCTGGACGGCGTGCGCGACATCCTTTCGGAGCGCTGGGCCGAAGACGCTGCGCTCGTGCAGTCGCTGCGCCAATGGCTTTGGAGCGAAGGCCTTTTCAAGTCCAGCCTGATGGCAGGCAAGGACGAGAACAATGCAGATGTATCGAAGTTCCGCGACTACTTCGACTACGACGAGCCCATCGGCCGCGTGCCCTCGCACCGCGCGCTGGCCGTGTTCCGTGGCCGTACGTTGGAGATCCTCGACGCCAAGCTGGTGCTGCCTGTGGAACCCGAGCCGGGCAAGCCGTCGATCGCCGAAGGCAAGATCGCGCTGCACCTCGGATGGAGCCATGCGGGCCGCGCCGCCGATGACCTGATCCGCAAGGCGGTCGCCTGGACCTGGCGGGTCAAGCTGTCGCTCTCGACGGAGCGCGACCTGTTCACCCGGCTGCGTGAAGAGGCCGAGAAGGTCGCGATCAAGGTCTTCGCCGATAACCTGCGCGACTTGCTGCTGGCCGCGCCGGCAGGTCCGCGCGTCGTGCTGGGGCTGGACCCCGGCATTCGCACCGGTGTGAAAGTCGCCGTGGTCGATGCGACCGGCAAGCTGGTCGAAACGGCCACCGTGTTCCCGCACGAGCCACGCAAGGACTGGGAAGGCTCGTTGCACACGCTCGGCAAGCTCTGTGCAAAGCATGGCGTGAACCTCATCGCCATCGGCAACGGCACCGCCAGCCGCGAGACCGACAAGCTGGCCGCAGACCTTATCAAGCTGCTCGGAAAGATGGCCACGCAAGCCGGCGCACCAGCCCTGGCCATCGACAAGGTCGTCGTCAGCGAAGCCGGCGCCTCGGTCTATTCGGCAAGCGAGTTCGCGTCGCAGGAGATGCCCGATGTCGATGTGAGCCTGCGCGGCGCCGCGAGCATTGCGCGCCGCCTGCAGGACCCGCTGGCCGAACTCGTGAAGATCGACCCGAAGAGCATCGGCGTCGGCCAATACCAGCACGACGTGAACCAGAGCGAACTCACGCGCACGTTGCATGCGGTGGTGGAAGACTGCGTGAATTCCGTCGGCGTGGACCTCAACACCGCCAGCGTGCCGCTGCTGAGCCGCGTGTCGGGTCTTTCGGCCAGCGTGGCCAAGGCCGTGGTGCGCTGGCGCGAGGCCAACGGCGCCTTTTCGACGCGCAAGCAGTTGCTGGAAGTGACCGGCTTCGGTCCCAAGGCTTTCGAGCAGAGCGCCGGCTTCCTGCGCGTGCGTGGCGGCAGCAATCCGCTCGACATCACCGGCGTGCACCCCGAGACCTATCCGCTGGTCGAGCAGATCATGGTCAAGACCGGCAAGCCGATCACCGAGCTGATGGGCCGCGCCGAGATGCTCAAGTCGCTGAAGCCCGAGCTGTTCGCCAACGAGAAGTTCGGCGTCATCACGGTCAAGGACATCCTCGGCGAACTCGAGAAGCCCGGCCGCGACCCGCGCCCGGACTTCAAGGTCGCCCGCTTCAACGACGGCGTTGAAGACATCAAGGATCTGGTCGAAGGCATGGTGCTCGAGGGCACGGTCAGCAACGTCGCGCAGTTTGGCGCCTTCATCGACCTGGGCGTGCACCAGGACGGCCTCGTCCATGTGAGCCAGCTCTCCCACAAGTTCGTCAACGATGCACGCGAGGTCGTGAAGACCGGCGATATCGTCAAGGTCAAGGTGATGGAAGTCGACGTGGCGCGCAAGCGCATCGGCCTGTCGATGAAGCTCGACGCCGCGCCCAAGTCCCGCGATGGCCGAGACGGTCCGCGCGACAACCGCTTCGAAGGCGCCGGCCGCGGCCAGCAGCAACACGGTTCGCGCCGCGACAACACGCCGCAGCCCTCCAGCCAGATGGCCAATGCCTTCGCCAAGCTGCAGGGGTTGCGCAAGTAGGCTGCCGGGTGCCTGTCTTGATGCTTGTGGGCGCACGGATTTTGCTTGATTTCCCGGCATGAAAGCGCTGCGTATTCATGCCGGCCCCCTCGCACGCGAGCACATCGCGCGGCACGGCATGCTGCCTCAACATGTGCGCACGATCCCCGGCGCGGCAGGCGGGCCGAAGGGCCTGATCCTGGGGCCGCTCGACCGCTTCACATTCGGCGAATGGCTGCCCCGCTCGACACAGCCGGTCGACCTGGTGGGCGCCTCCATCGGCGCCTGGCGCCTGGCCAATGCGTGCCTCGACGACCCGGTTGCCGCCTTCGAGCAGTTCGAACACGGCTACATCCACCAGCACTTCGACGTGCCCGAGGGGCAGAAGCGCATGACCGCGCAACAGGTGAGCCGCCAGTTCGGCAATGACTTGCGCGGCTTCTTCGCGGGCCGCGTGGCCGAAGTCACGCACCATTCGCGCTACAGGCTGCACGTCATCACGTCGCGCGGTCGCCACATCCTCGGTCGCGAAGGTCGCGCGCGAACGCCGGTGGGATACCTCGGCGCGTTCGTCACCAACAGCGTGCATCGGCGCAGCCTCGGCGCATGGCTGGAACGCGTGGTGTTCTCCAGCCCCGGTGCAACGCTGCCCTTTGCCACGCGCGACTTCCGAACGCGCCAGGTGCCGCTGGACGACGCCAACTTCGCGCCGGCACTTCAGGCCTCGTGTTCCATTCCCTTCATGCTCGAAGCCGTGCATGACATCCCTGGCGCGCCCCCCGGGGCCTATTGGGACGGCGGCATCACCGACTACCACCTGCACCTGAACTACAGCAATGCCGAGGGCATCGTGCTGTATCCGCACTTCCAGAAGGCGGTGGTGCCAGGTTGGCTCGACAAGGGCCTGAAGTGGCGGCACAAGTCGACACACTTTCTCGACCGCATGGTGTTGCTCGCGCCCGACGCGGACTGGGTCAGGAGGCTGCCGAACGGCAAGTTGCCCGACCGCAATGACTTCCTGCGCTACGGCAACGACGTACAGGGCAGGGTGCTGGCCTGGCGCAAGGCCGCGGCCGAGGCGCACCGGCTTGCGGACGAATGGCAGGAGTGGCTCGCGCGGCCCGACCTGGCCGAGGTCGGCGCGCTGTAGCGGTTTCCAGGTCGAGGCGGCTCGGCAGCTCGCCTTGACACTTCGCCTGACCCCTCGGGCGGCGGCCCGGGCCTGGGCCCGGAAAGAGTCTGCTCAATCCTTGTTGAGTGAGCGATTGATGCGCAGCGCCAACAGCGTGCCGATCACACCGGACAGCAGGTAGCCACTCAGGGCAACCAGGCCAAAGCGGGACGACAGTCCAATTGCGACAAGCGGCGCGAATGCCGCCCCGATCAGCCATGCCATGTCAGACGTCAGGGCTGCACCCGTGTAGCGGTACTTGGGTTCGAGATTGCCGGTCGCGGCGCCCGCGGACTGGCCATAGGACAGGCCCAGCAGAGCGAATCCGACCAGGATGAAGATGTTCTGGTGGATGATCTGGCCGCCAAGCATCAGGGGAGAGAGCGCAGCGAAGATGCCGATCAATACGGCCATCGTGCCGAGCGTGTTGCGGCGGCCGATGCGGTCGGCAATCCAGCCTGAAGCCATCACGCCGAAGAAGGCCAGCACGCCGCCACAGATTTGCACGATCAGGATGTCGTCGATGGCCTGGGAAGAATGCACGATCAGCCAGGACAGCGGGAACACCGTCACGAGGTGGAACAGCGCATAGCTGGCCAGCGCGGCGAAGGCACCGATAACGATACTGCCACCGCTGGTGTCCAGAAGCTCGCTGACGTTCTCGACCGGGTGCAACTGGTACTTGTCGAGCAGCCTTTCATAGTCGTCGGTCACCACGATCCGCAGGCGTGCGAACAGGGCCACCACGTTGATCGTGAAGGCGACGTAGAACGGATAGCGCCAGCCCCATTCCATGAAGTCGGCACTGGTCAGCTCGGAATAGAGATACAGGAACAGGCCCGCTGCGATGACGAAGCCGATGGGCGCGCCGAGTTGCGGGATCATGGCGTACCAGCCATGGCGCTTGGGCGGCGCATTGAGGGCCAGCAGCGACGGCAGGCCGTCCCACGAGCCACCCAGGCCGAAACCCTGGAAGCATCGCAGGATCGACAGCAGCACGATCGACCAGGGTCCGACGCTTTCGTAGCCCGGCAGGAAGGCGATGCCCGCTGTCGCGAAGCCGAGCATGAAGAGCGCCGCCGTCAGTTTGACGCCACGGCCCCAGCGTCGCTGGATGTCGAAGAAGACGATCGTCCCGATCGGCCGCGCAATGAACGCGAGGGCGAACACGACGAAGGAATACAGCGTGCCTTCCAGCGGTTCCTCGAACGGGAAGAAAACGCCCGGAAACACCAGCACCGAGGCGATGCCGTAGACGAAATAATCGAAGTATTCCGAGGCCCGGCCGACGATCACCCCGACGGCGATTTCGCTCGGAGCAACGCCGGAATGCCCGGCATTGAGGTTGCTCACGTCGTGCTCCATGCCACGGGGCGACAAGTCATTTTGTTGTTGGCTGATGCTGGACATCGTGCTCGCTTGTGATTAGGGTGTGGTCACTCAAATACGGAGGGTCGCATTGCTTGATAAATCTTGCCATAGGACAAAACGTCCAATGCCCTTCGCGCGCCATTGGACTTAGATTCTGCGCGTTCTGGCCCACGCTTACCACCCTTCCGCACGGCATGCCTTCAATCAAGTACCTTCGTGGTCTCCTTCTGCTCCCGGCCGGCGCCTTGCTGGCCGGTTGCGACTGGGTGACGATGAGCCCTTCAGGCGACATCGCACTGCAGCAACGAGACCTCATCATCGCTTCGACCGTGTTGATGCTGCTGATCATCATCCCGGTGATCGTGCTGACGCTGGTCTTCGCATGGCGCTACCGTGCGTCCAACAAGGATGCCGACTACCAGCCGGACTGGGATCACTCCTCCCAGCTCGAACTGCTGATCTGGGCAGCCCCGCTGCTGATCATCATCGCGCTCGGCGCCATCACCTGGATCAGCACGCACACGCTCGACCCCTACCGCGAACTCAAGCGCCTCGACAAGAAGCGCGGCATCGCGCCCAACCTCACGCCACTGGTTGTCGAAGTGGTCGCGCTCGACTGGAAGTGGCTGTTCATCTATCCGGAGCAAGGCATCGCCACTGTGAATGAGGTGGCGGCGCCCGTCGATCGGCCCATCCAGTTCAAGATCACAGCTTCCTCGGTCATGAATTCGTTCTACATTCCGGCGCTGGCTGGCCAGATCTACGCCATGCCCGGCATGGAAACCAAGCTTCATGCCGTCATCAACAAGCCGGGCGAATTCGAAGGCTTCTCCGCGAATTTCAGCGGCGCCGGCTTCTCGCACATGAAATTCAAGTTCCATGGCCTGGCTGCGGATGGCTTCGATGGCTGGGTGCAGAAGATCAAGGACGGCGGTGGCGGCGCGCTCGACAGGCCGGGCTACCTCCAGCTCGAAAAGCCCAGCGAGGCCGTGCCGGTGAAGCGCTACGCGACCGTGGCGCCGGACCTCTATGAGGCCATCCTCAATCGCTGCGTCGAAGCCGGCAAGATGTGCATCAAGGACATGGTGGCCATCGACCAGGGCGGCGGACTCGGCAAGCCAAGTGCCTTCAACCTGACCTCGGAACCGGCCGTGCCCGGCGGAAAGCCAGCTCGCACTTTCGTCGCCGCCATGTGCAGCATCAACGATCCGACAGATCCCGTCGTGTCGACCGCATCTCCCCGCTCCAACTGATCAGGCGTCCGCAATCCTTATGGATCTCACCAAGCTCATCTTCGGCCGACTGACGCTGGAGGCCATCCCTTACCACGAACCCATCCTGCTCGCGACCTTTGCGGCCGTCGTTCTGGGCGGCGTCGTCGTGCTGGGCGCGCTGACCTATTTCAAGCTCTGGGGCTACCTCTGGCGCGAATGGTTCACCAGCATCGATCACAAGAAGATCGGTGTCATGTACGTCATCCTCGGCATCGTGATGCTGCTGCGCGGCTTCGCCGACGCCGTCATGATGCGCTTGCAGCAGGCCATCGCGTTCAACGGCAATGAAGGCTACCTGCCCCCCCATCATTACGACCAGATCTTCACGGCGCACGGCGTCATCATGATCTTCTTCGTGGCCATGCCGCTGGTCACGGGCCTCATGAATTTCGTGGTGCCGCTGCAGATCGGCGCACGCGACGTGGCATTCCCATTCCTCAACAACTTCAGCTTCTGGATGACCGTCACGGGCGCCGTGCTGGTGATGGCGTCGCTGTTCGTCGGCGAGTTCGCACGTACCGGCTGGCTGGCCTATCCGCCGCTGTCGGGGCTTGCGTACAGTCCTGATGTCGGGGTCGACTACTACATATGGTCATTGCAGCTGGCGGGGATAGGAACGCTTCTATCGGGCGTCAACCTGGTCGTGACCATCCTGAAGATGCGCGCACCGGGCATGGGCCTCATGAAGATGCCGGTCTTCACCTGGACCGCGCTGTGCACCAATGTGCTGATCGTCGCCGCATTCCCGGTGCTCACCGCCGTGCTTGCGCTGCTCTCGCTGGATCGCTACCTGGGCTTCAACTTCTTCACCAACGACCTTGGCGGCAACGCCATGATGTACGTGAACCTGATCTGGATCTGGGGCCACCCCGAGGTCTACATCCTGGTCCTGCCGGTGTTCGGCGTGTTCTCCGAAGTCGTCTCGACCTTCTCGGGCAAGAAGCTGTTCGGCTATTCGTCGATGGTCTATGCCACGGTCGTGATCACGATCCTCTCGTACCTCGTGTGGCTGCACCACTTCTTCACGATGGGGTCGGGCGCCAGCGTGAATTCGTTCTTCGGCATCACGACCATGATCATCTCGATCCCGACCGGGGCGAAGATCTTCAACTGGCTTTTCACCATGTACCGCGGCCGCATCCGCTACGAGGTGCCGATGCTGTGGACCATCGGGTTCATGGTCACCTTCGTCATCGGCGGCATGACGGGTGTGCTGCTGGCGGTGCCGCCGGCCGACTTCGTGCTGCACAACAGCCTGTTCCTGATCGCGCACTTCCACAACGTGATCATCGGCGGCGTGCTGTTCGGCCTGATGGCGGGCATCACCTTCTGGTTCCCCAAGGCGTTCGGCTTCAAGCTCGATCCGTTCTGGGGCAAGTGCTCGTTCTGGTTCTGGCTGATCGGCTTCTACTTCGCGTTCATGCCGCTCTATGCGCTGGGCCTGATGGGCGTGACGCGGCGCCTGAGCCGCTTCGAAGACCCGTCGCTGCAGATCTGGTTCCAGGTCGCGGCCTTCGGCGCCTTCCTGATCGCCATCGGCATCGCCTGTTTCCTCATCCAGCTTGTCGTGAGTTTCATGCGTCGCGAACAGCTGCGCGACACGACGGGCGATCCGTGGAATGGCCGCACGCTCGAATGGTCGACATCGTCGCCGCCGCCTGCCTACAACTTCGCCTTCACGCCCGTGATCCACGACAACGACGCGTGGTATGACATGAAGCAGCGTGGCTATGTGCGGCCGTTGGAAGGATTCATCCCTATCCACATGCCGAAGAACACCGGCGCCGGGGTGATCCTGGCTGCGCTCAGCATCGTGTTCGGATTTGCAATGATCTGGCACATGTGGCTCATTGCAGGCGTCGCGTTCTTCGCGTTGTTCGTCACGGTGATCGTCCATACCTTCAACTACAAGCGCGACTACCACGTCGGCGTCGAAGAGGTCGTCCGGACCGAAGCCGCCCGCACCCGCATGCTCGCCAGCACTACCTGACATGACCGCATCTTCTTCAATCGCCAACGCGACGGCGTCCGGTGACGTGAGCTTCTACCTCAGGGAGGAGCACCACGTCGAGAACGGCACGATGCTGGGGTTCTGGATCTACCTGATGAGCGACTGTCTCATCTTCGCGGTCCTGTTCGCGACCTACGGCGTGCTCGGCCGCAGTTATGCCGCCGGCCCCACAGGCGCCGACTTGTTCGAGTTGCCGCTGGTGGCGCTCAATACCTCGATGCTGCTGTTCTCCTCGATCACCTATGGCTTCGCCATCCTCGAGATGCAGAAGAACAATGTGGCTTCGATGCAACGATGGTTGTTCGTCACCGGACTCTTCGGTGCGGCCTTCCTCGGCATCGAACTGTATGAGTTCGCCCACCTGATCCATGAAGGCGCCGGGCCGCATCGCAGCGCATTCCTGTCGTCCTTCTTCACGCTGGTGGGCACGCACGGGCTCCACGTGACCTGCGGGATCATCTGGCTGGTGACGCTGATGGTGCAGGTCGGAAAGCACGGCCTCATCGAAGCGAACAAGCGCCGCCTGTTGTGCCTGTCGATGTTCTGGCACTTTCTGGACGTGGTCTGGATCGGTGTCTTCACTTTTGTCTATCTGATGGGGTCGTTGCCATGAGCGGCGCGCCCAAGCAAGCTCGCACCGCAGTGCGCTGCACGGAGATTTCACGATGAGCGCCCACGATCACGCCCACGACGACCACGGACACGGCGGTGGTGCACCGCACAGCACGCTCAGCGGCTACCTCAAGGGCTTCTTCCTGTCGGTGATCCTGACCGCGATACCGTTCTGGCTCGTCATGGGCAAGGTATTCGACAAGCAGAGCACCACGATCCTCGTGATCCTGGCGTTCGGCATTGTGCAGATCTTCGTGCACATGATCTATTTCCTGCACATGAATACGAAGGTCGAAGGTGGCTGGTCGATGACCGCGCTGGCCTTCACGTTGATCCTCGTCGTCATCACGTTGACCGGTTCGATCTGGGTGATGTTCCACCTGAACCACAACATGATGCCGATGTCAGCGCATGAAATGAAGAACATGCCTTGAGGGGTGGAGCGCGGGCGGCTGCCGCCGCCGTTGCAGTTCTTCTTCTTGCAGGATTCATCGCGCTCGGGACTTGGCAGGTCGAGCGCAGGGCTTGGAAGCTCGATCTCATTGAACGGGTCGACCAGCGCGTGCATGCACCCGCAGTCGCTGCGCCGGGACCGGCGAGTTGGCCGGAGGTCAGCGCGGCGCGCGACGAATACCGGCACGTGCGTGTGACCGGTGTTTTTCTTCATGATCGCGAGGCATTGGTCCAGGCCGTGACCACGCTGGGAAGCGGCTTCTGGGTGCTGACGCCGCTGCGCCAGCCCGATGGCCGCGTGGTGTTTGTCAACCGCGGTTTCGTTCCTCCAGAAGCACGGCAGCGCGCGACACGAAATGGGTCGGAGCCCGCAGGCGAGACGACCGTCACCGGCTTGCTGCGGCTGACCGAGCCGAAGGGCGGGTTCCTGCGCAGCAATGACGCGGCGAGCGGTCGCTGGTACTCGCGCGACGTGCAAGCCATGGCCGCCGCCAGGGGGCTGGCCGAAGTCGCGCCGTATTTCATCGACGCGGATGCGACGCCTTCCACGGGGGAGCGCGAATGGCCCGCGGGCGGGCTTACCGTCGTCACCTTCCAGAACAACCACCTGGTCTACGCGCTGACCTGGTACACGCTGGCGCTGATGGTGGTCGCCGCCGCGTGGCGCTTCTTGCGACAGGGGCCCGAGGGCCGGGCCGACCCCGGCTCGCCATCCGTGGGGGATTGAGTCGAGATGGCACGACGCAAGCCGAAGCGGATGGTGGCAAAGCGGCGGCAAGATAGCGGGATGGGAACCCAGTCCATCACCATTGACGCCGCGGGCGTAGTCAACGTCACCGGCCACAAGAACATGCTGCAGCTGATCCAGCTTCGCTGGATCGCCGTGGTCGGGCAGTTCTTCACCATCGGGGTTGTTCACTTCGGCTTCGATATCCCGCTGCCCATCGAGACGATGCTGGGTGTGCTGGCCGCATTGGCGGTGTTCAACATCGCGAGCACGGTGCGTTGGCGCAGCCCGAAGGAGGTGACGAACCGGCGCCTTTTCGTCGCGTTGCTGGTCGACGTAGCCACGCTCACTGCGCAGCTGTACCTGAGTGGCGGCGCTTCCAACCCCTTCGTCTTCCTGTACCTGTTGCAGGTCAACCTGGGGGCGGTGCTGCTGAGTCCCCGCGCGACCTGGACATTGGTGGGGGTCACCATCGCCTGCTTTGGCGGGCTGGCCCTGTTCGGCAGGCCTCTGGCCCTGCCGCTCGACCAAGCCGGCGGACTTTCGAGCCCCTATGTCCAAGGCATGCTGATCTGCTTCGCCCTCGATGGCGCGTTGCTGGTGATCTTCATCACCCGCATCGGGGGCAATCTGCGCGAACGCGATGCGCGCCTGGCGAGTTTGCGACAACGCGCGGCCGAAGAGGAACATGTGGTGCGCATGGGCTTGCTGGCCTCCGGCGCGGCGCACGAACTCGGAACGCCCCTTGCCACGCTGGCCGTGATCCTGGGCGACTGGCGCCGCATGAGTCCGTTCTTGGCCGATCATGAGTTGCTCCAGGAACTCGCGGAGATGCAGGCCCAGGTGCAACGCTGCAAGACCATCGTGACCGGCATCCTGCTGTCCGCGGGTGAGGCGCGGGGCGAATCGTCGGTCAAGACAACGGTGTGCACCTTCCTCGACGAACTGATTGCGGAATGGCGCAACACACGTTCGGTGCAATGGTTCACCTACGACAATCGCTTCACCGATGATCTGCCGATGGTGTCGGACTCGACCGTGAAGCAGATGATCTGCAATGTGTTGGACAATGCGCTCGAGGCGTCGCCGCACTGGTGTTGTCTCGAAGCCACCCGCGCGCGGGGCGCGCTGGTCATCATGGTGACCGACACCGGCCCCGGATTCGCCCCGGAGATGCTGGCACAGTTTGGCAAGCCCTATCAATCCAGCAAAGGTCGGCCCGGCGGTGGCCTTGGCTTGTTTCTGTCGCTGAACGTGGCACGGACGCTCGGCGGCAGCGTCCACGCACACAATCGGGCGGTCGGCGGGGCGGTTGTCACGATCTCCTTGCCGCTCGCCGCCATTACGCTTGAGGAAGACAATTTCAATGAAGGCTGACGAACGCCTGTTGCTCATCGTGGAGGACGATGCGGCTTTCGCCCGGACGCTCGGCCGCTCGTTCGAGCGCCGCGGCTACCTGGTGGTCCTTGCATCCAGTCTCGAAGAGGTCGAGCTTCTGTTGCGGACCTGTTCGCCGGGCTTTGCGGTGGTCGACCTGAAGCTGAACGGCCAGGCCTCCGGGCTGGCCTGCGTGCAGGCGCTGCATGCGCGGGACCCGGACACGCTGATCGTGGTGCTGACCGGCTTCGCGAGCATCGCGACAGCGGTCGAGGCGATCAAGCTCGGCGCCTGCCACTACCTCGCCAAGCCGTCGAACACGGACGACATCGAGGCCGCGTTCGGTCGTTCCATGGGCGACGTGCAGGTGGCGCTGACCAATCGTTCGTCATCGATCAAGACGCTCGAATGGGAGCGGATTCACGAGACGCTGGCGGATACCGGCTTCAACATTTCGGAAACCGCGCGCCGGCTGGGCATGCACCGCAGGACCCTGGCGCGCAAGCTGGGCAAGCAGCAGGTCAAGTAGGGCGGGCAGGCCGATGGCCGCCCTGGCGCGGCCCGGCCCCGGGGGCTCAGAAATCATGGTCGCGCAGCTCGATGGGCTGGCCATGCGGGGTGCGGTCCGCGGCACGGTCCCAGGCGAGCCGATAGCGCTCCAGTTCTTCGGCCGAGCCGGCGCCCTTGCTTGCGACCAGCGACTCGAGCGCGGCGAGCCAATGGTGGTAGTAGGTGTCGCCGAGGTCGGCGTCGCCGGCCGCTTGCGCGGCGCTGATCTGCGCGGCGAGCGCCGCAGCCCATTCGGGCCAGGTGAACAGTTGCCGGGCATGCAGTGACACGGCCATGGCAAAGGCCTGGGCCTCCCAGGGTTCGCGGAACACCGGCCTGTCGTCCTGCCGGGGCATGCCGTCGAGAAGAGGGGGCTGGGCGTCAGTCATGAGGCCCCCACACGAGGCACTTGGGTGTTCTCCGGTTCCAGGTAGCTTTCCCAGGCGTCGACGGAAACGCGCAGGCCCGGCGCGGAATTCGCACCCCAGAGCGCATGCCCGTCGAACACGACCGTGTAGAGCCATTGCGGCTGCTCCCCCAGCCCCTGTGCGTTGGCGTCGGCAAAGACGTGGGCGCCGTGCAGGTGCTCGACGGTGCCGGTCTTGCCGCTGGCATAGGCGGGCAGCCGCGTGTGGTGGTCGACGTGCGCGGCTCGCGTGCGGACCCGGTCGCCGACCTTGAAGCGCGGCTGCGCATCGACCTGGCGCAAGGTGGGCGAGCCCCTGGCCAGCGCAGCGGCGACCTCCGATGCCTGGAGTACACGCCTTGTCGCACGCGGCGGATACAGCATGCGGCCAGCCTCGATTTCATCCGGCATCACCTGGAGGCGATCGGCCATCAGGCGCTCCAGCGCGGCCAGCCAGATCTCGTAGTAGGACATGCGGGCATAGGCAGGAAGGGTTTCGCGGACGCTTCGGCTCTGGTCGATGTTCCAGGAGCCAGTGCCGCCCATCGCCAGCGTCAGCGCGAGCACGCGCGGCTCCCAGGCGTGATGGAAGAGGGCGCCTTCGGGCTCGGGCACGACGCGGCCCGGCATGTCCCGGCCGCCGAGGTCCGCGTGGCTGGTGTAGGGCATCGTTGCCGTGGCGGTCATGGCCTGCTCCGACGCTCGGCCTCCGGGGTGCGCGCGAGTCCGGTGCCGATCATCGAATCACGCGTGACCAGTTCCGCAAGCCTTTCCTCGCTCCAGCCCTCGGTGCCGTCCGGGCGTCGCGGGATCACGAGGTAGCGCACCTCGGCGGTCGAATCCCAGACGCGGATTGCCGTCGTGTCAGGCAGGGAGACACCGAACTCGGCGAGCACCCCTCGCGGATCCTTCACGGCGCGGGAGCGGTAGGGCGCGCTCTTGTACCAGGTGGGTGGCAAGCCGAGCACCGGCCAAGGATAGCAACTGCAGAGCGTGCAGACCACCATGTTGTGCTGGTCGTCAGTATTCTCGACGGCGACCATGTGCTCGCCCTGGCGGCCGGCGAAACCGAGCGATGCAATGGCCGCGCTGGCATCGCGCCCCAGCCAGTCGCGGAATGCCGGATCGAGCCAGGCCCTTGCAACCACGCGCGCCCCGTTGCGGGGGCCGATCCTGGTCTGGTAGGTATCGATGAGGACGTCGAGGGCGGCGGGATCGATGTAGCCCTTTTGCGAGAGCACGCTTTGCAGTGCGCGGACGCGAAGGTCCATCGGGCCGAGCTCGCTGTGATCGCCGTCGTGATCGTGGTCGTGGTCGTGATGCGGGTCGTGGGCCATGCTCGCCTCCCTACATCGACGCTTCCAGCATCGCCCGATAGTCTTCCCGTGTTGCCAGCCGCGGATTGGTCTTGTGGCAGTGATCGGCCATGGCGCCGTCGATGATCTTGTCGAACAGGTCGCTCGTCACGCCGGCTTCCGCCAGGCCGGCAGGCAGGCCCAGGCGTGCGTTCATGTCGCGGATGGCGTCGCCGAGGTCGCCGGCCGAATCGAGGTGCATCGCCTGCGCCATGCGTTGCAGGCGCTGGTCCTTCTGCACTGACTCCGCGCCGGCGTTGAAATGGATCACCGCGGGCAGGAAGAGCGCGTTCAGCGTGCCGTGATGGAGCCGCGGGTCGACCCCGCCGAGGCTGTGGCTCAGGCTGTGCACGCAGCCCAGGCCCTTCTGGAACGCCATCGCGCCCTGCATCGAGGCGCTCATGAGGTTCAGGCGCGCCTCGCG
The DNA here is from genome assembly GCF_018449755.1 of Variovorax sp. dw_954. Classification (NCBI taxonomy): domain Bacteria; kingdom Pseudomonadati; phylum Pseudomonadota; class Betaproteobacteria; order Burkholderiales; family Comamonadaceae; genus Variovorax; species Variovorax sp. dw_954. The sequence continues at coordinate 64,781 of NZ_JAAVVD010000009.1, forward strand.
GTCGCTGCCGTCCCGGGTGGCGCGTTCGATGTGGCCCCACGCGCGTTCCAGGCCGTCGAGCGCGATGCCGTCGGCCGGAGGATTGAAGGCGGCCGACATGAAGGTCTCCATGCAGTGCGCGATCGCGTCCATGCCGGTGGCGGCCGTCAGCCGCGGCGGCAGGCCGAGCGTCAGCTCCGGGTCGCAGATCGCCGCCTTGGGCATCAGGAACCAGCTGTGGAAGCCGAGCTTGCGGTGGTCGTCCACGATGATGATGGCGCCGCGCGCCACCTCGCTGCCGGTGCCGCTGGTGGTGGGCACGGCGATCAGCGGGGCCACGCGATCGGTGATCTTGGGCGAGCCGCCCTCGATGGTTGCGTAGGTGGTGAGCGGCCCTTCATGCGTGGCGAGGATGGCCACGCCCTTGGCGCAATCGATGGCCGAGCCGCCGCCGACGGCGATCAGGCCGTCGCAGCGATGGCTGCGATAGGCCTCCACGGCGGCGCGCACCGCGGCCTCGGTCGGATTGGAAGGCGTCTGGTCGAACACGGCCACCTCGAGATCGCCGAGCGCATCGAGCGCCTTCTGCAGGACGCCCGCGGCCCGCACCCCCGCGTCGGTGACGATCATCGGCCGGTCGATGCCGATGCGCGCGCATTCCGCCGACAGCAGCCGGATGGCGCCGAACTCGAACTGGACTTGGGTGAGGTATTGGATGAGGGCCATGAGGGGTGGTGGTCAGTGGCGCAACGGTAGGATGCGATCCGCCAATCTAACAAAGCGCATATCTCCTTGAACATGAAACATACCCTTGCCGCCGCCGTGGCTGTTGCATTGGGCACTGCCCTGGCTGCAGGCGCGCAGGCCGAGTGCATGAGCGATGCCGACGTGGCAGCAATGGCCGCCGCCATGGTGGCAAGGACCCCGGCCCCGAATCCGCCCCAGGACTTCAGCGAGGCCGACGCCAGTTGCACGCGCGCCAAGCTCAACAAGCTGCTGCTCGCCAGGTACGGCACGCCGATCGGCTACAAGGCCGGGCTGACCAATGCCAACATCCAGAAGCGCTTCGGCTATGACAAGCCGGTGTGGGGCGTGCTGTACCAGGGCATGGTGCTGGACAACGGCGCCACGGTGGACGCGGCCTTCGGCGCGCGCCCGCTCTACGAAGCCGACCTGCTGGTGCGCGTGAGAAGCGACGCCATCAACCGTGCGAAGACGCCGGCGGACGTGATGGCTGCCATCGACCAGATCGTGCCCTTCATCGAGCTCGCCGACCTCACCGTGCAGTCGACCACCGCCCTGAACGGTCCGGGCGTCACGGCCATCAACGCGGGGGCCCGGCTCGGCGTGAAGGGAATCGCCATCCTCGTGCCGCAAGCCGACTTCGCGCAGGCCTACCTGCTGGATTCCCTGCGCGACATGACGGTGCGCATCACCGATGGCGGCACCGGCGCGGAACTGGCGCGCGGCAAGGGCAGCGACATCCTGGGCCAGCCGCTCGAATCGGTGGTCTGGCTCGCCGATGCGCTGGCCAGGGAAGGCCTCGCGATGCGGCCCGGCGACCTGATCAGCCTGGGCTCCTTCTCGACCTTGCTGACGCCGAGGGCGGGGCAGTCGGTGCAGGTGAGCTACGACGGCTTGCCCGGCGCGCAGTCGGTGGCCGTCAACTTCCGATGACAGGGCGCAAGCCGCCGCTCACGCCGAAGATGGCCGGCGTGGTCGAGCGCATGGCGCGCGCCGGTCATCCACCGCTCAACGCCATGACGCCCGACGAGGCCAAGGCCGCCTATGAGAAGGGCGCCGGCATGCTGGAGGTGCCGAAGCCGCAGTTGATGCGCGTCGAGGACTTCACGATCCCCGCGCGCGACGGCTACCCGATGCCCGCGCGCCTCTATGCGCCCTCGCATGACGTGCTGCCGGTGCTCGTGTACTTCCATGGCGGCGGCTTCACGGTCGGCAACATCCGCACGCACGATTCGCTGTGCCGGGTGCTCAGCCGTGACAGCGGCTGCGCGGTGATCTCCATCGACTACCGTCTCGCGCCCGGGCACAAGTTCCCGACCGCATCGAACGATGCGTGGGACGCCGTGCAGCACATCGCAAAGGAGGGCGGGGCGCTCGGCATCGACGCCAGCCGGCTTGCGCTGGGCGGCGACAGCGCGGGCGGCACGCTCACCGCCGTGTGCGCGATCATGGCGCGCGACGCCGGCTTGCCCGTCGCGCTGCAACTGATGATCTACCCCGGCATGGCGGCGCACCAGGACACCGATTCGCACCGCGTCTTCGCCGACGGCCCCTTGCTCACCGAGGCCATGATCAGCTGGTTCTTCGCCGGCTATGTGCGCACGCCCGCGGATCGGGACGACTGGCGCTTCGCACCACTCCATGCCGACGATGTCGAGGGCGTGGCGTCGGCATGGATCGGCCTGGCCGAATGCGATCCGGTGGTCGACGAAGGCATTGCCTACGCCGACAAGCTGCGCGCCGCCGGCGTCGCGGTCGACCTGGAGATCTACCGCGGGGTGATCCACGAATTCATCAAGATGGGCCGCGCCATTCCGGAGGCGCTGGCCGCGCAGGCCGATGCGGCGCGGGCGTTGCGCGAGGCGCTGCATCCTTAGGGCATGCGCTTGAGCCAGCCCAGCCCCCTGGCATGCAGGCTCTGCACATAGAGCCGATCGCGCGTCTCGGTGACGGCGGTTGTCTCGGGGTAGGCGCCGGTCGCGTCCTGCAGGTCCGCCAGCACCTTGCCTTCTTCGCTGAACGCGAACACGTGGCCGTAGGGCTGGGGCACCGGCCACAGCGCGCGCGGCAGCCGCAACGTCACGCTGCGCAGGAACGGCATTCCTGCCATCTTGTCGACGGCCGGGTTGCGCGGCTTCACGAGGCCGGCCCAGACCTTTCCGTCGAGGCCGCGCATCAGGTTGTCGGGATAGCCGGGCAGGTTGTCGAACAGCACACTTGCCTGCGGATTCGTGCCGTTGCCCACGTCGAGGTCGCGCGCCTGCACGTCGATCTTCCAGATCCGGTACTTGCCGGTCTCGGCCACGAACAGGCTCTTCTCGTCCGCGCTCAGCGCCACGCCGTTCGCGAACGCGAGCCCCCGGGCCAGGATGCGCGTCGCTTTCGTGGCCGGGTCGTACACGAGCACACGTCCTGTTGCGGACTGCTCGATGATGTCGAGCACGCTGGCCTCGAACGTGCCGCCCCAGTCCGCCGGCGCAAAGCGCGCGGACGCATCGCTGAAGTACACCGTACCGTCGCGCGCCACCACCACGGCGTCTGCATAGCGGATCGGCTGGCCGCCGACCTTGTCGGCCAGCACCGTAACCTGCCTGCCCGGACTGATCGAGAGCAGACCCTTCACCGCATCGGCTGCGACCAGGTTGCCTGCGGCGTCGAAGTCGAAGCCGAGCACGCGGCCACCCGTGTTGACGAACACCTCCTGCGCGCGGCCGTCCGGGTTCATGCGCAGGATGTTGCCGCTGGCGACCGTGGTGTAGAGCTTGCCGTCGGGGCCGATGGCGATGTGCTCCGGGCCTTCTTCGCGGCCGAGGTCGATCATGTTGAGGCTGGCCAGCTTGTCGTTCACCGCGAATGCGCCGGCGTAGCCCGGCTCGGCCGGCGCGGACCACGCGACGGGCTGGACCGGAACGGGCCATAGCGCGAGATAGGCGACGGCGAGCAGCATGACCAGCCCGAAGGCGACGAACAGTTTCTTCAGCATGCGCGAGCGTCTCCAATGTTGTCTGTGGCACGCGATTGTCGCGACGAAAATCGGCCGCTTTCAGACAACGCAACGAACCCCGGAGACATCCCATGACCGCCCGCAGTGATTTCCGCTTCTTCCACCGCCTGCGCGTGCGCTGGGCCGAAGTCGATATGCAGAAGATCGTGTTCAACGCGCACTACCTGATGTACTTCGACACCGCCATCGCGGACTACTGGCGCGCGCTGTCGCTGCCTTATGAGGAATCGATGGTGGCGATGGGTGGCGACCTCTACGTGCGCAAGGCGACCATCGAATTCCACGCCTCGGCGCGCATCGAAGACATGCTCGACGTCGGGATGGGCTGCGCGCGCATCGGCAATTCGTCGATCGTGTTCGAGGGCGGGCTGTTTCGCGGGGACCAGCTCTTGGTGTCGAGCGAGCTGGTCTACGTCTTCGCCGATCCGGCCACCCAGACCTCGCGTCCCGTGCCTCCGGTACTCCGCGAACTTCTGCAAGGCTTCGAACGCGGCGAGCGCGTGTACGAACTCACTGCGGGCGCGTGGGCCGACATGGGCGAAGGCGCGGGCGCGTTGCGGCGCGAGGTGTTCATCGATGAACAGCGCGTGCCGGCCGAGATGGAATGGGACGAGCACGATGCCGTAGCGTTGCACGGCGTCGCGCGCAACCGCCTCGGCAAGGTGGTTGCAACCGGGCGGCTGCTGTCGGAAGCGCCCGGCATCGCGCGCATCGGCCGGATGGCGGTGCACCGGGGCCTGCGTGGCGGCGGCCATGGCGCGGCGGTGCTGCGGCTGCTGGAGGATGCGGCGAAGGCGCGGGGTGACAAGGAAGTCAGGCTTCATGCCCAGCGCAGTGCCGAGGCGTTCTACAAGCGTCTTGGCTATGCGCCCAGTGGCGAGCCTTTTGACGAGGCAGGTATTGCGCACATCGAAATGCGGCGCGTGCTCTGATAATTGCAATGATATAAACAATAGTGACAATTACCTCGAGCAGTTTGTCGCACCGTTGAATTAACCGTATGGCCAATCTGAAATTTCCGCATTGCGAGCGGATCAATCCTGCGGCGCAAAACCCACGGGGGTGCTCCAATACATTTATCGGCTGTCACACGAGGCGAAACAAGAAGAACTCGGGAGAGAGGTAGAAAAAGAAGCACTCTTCGAGGGTGCGCTGGGAGAGGACCTATCCCCGGAAGCGAAAGTTTCCGGGGATTTTTTTCGCCTGTACGTTCCGCGAAGTCGCAATTCGGCATCTCACGCAATGTGACGGGTTGGCGCGCCTCGACCATTTCCGACGAGCACCAAGGAAATTTCCCACCGCGTGTGCGACGCAACCTGCATACGGGAAAAACCCTGAAACGGTCTAATTGATACATCGCAAATGAATGTTGCCAGCCACCGAAGAGCCAGCAATTTTCTTTGAAATTGCAAAGCAATTTCGGTGAGCGCGCCAAGCAGTCGGGCCGGCCACACCGCAATTTTTTCCCCCGGCACTCTGAAAGAATCGCAATGAACAAGTCACACAAGAGCATCTGGAACGAATCCCTTGGCGCATGGGTCGCTGCCTCGGAACTGACCCATGCCCGTGGCAAGCGCAGCAAGTCAGGCGCCGTCGCGAGCAGCGTCGGTGGGGGCACCCGTCGGCTCATGATGTTGAGTGCTGCCGCGACGATGATGTTGATCGCATTTCCCAGCGAAGCGAGCGTCTGGACCCCGGATGCCGGCATGGCCTGCGCGCCGTCGGGCTCCGCGACAGGCGTGGGGCCTGACGGTGTCTACGCCTACGGCACCGCCACAGGCAACGGCACCGACGGCAATGGCTATTTTTCGTCAGTCCTCGGTTGCAGTGCCACTGGCAATAATTTGTTCGGTGTCACCGCACTCGGCGCATTTGCGAAGGCGACCGGCGACGGCGCAGTGGCGACTGGCTTGGGCTCGTCGGCCGGCCGATTTGCATCAGCCTACGGTCTGCAATCGCTGGCCAGCGGAAACTCCAGCACGGCTCTGGGCTACAACTCGACCGCTTCGGGCGCAGCGTCGACCGCCATCGGCGGATCGGGCAGTACTGCCGCCGGCATGGGCGTGCTGGCCTCAGGCGTCGGCTCGGTCGCCATTGGCGGCGACAACGCTCGCGGTGCGCAAGCCACCGGCATTCGCGCCGTGGCCATCGGCTCGCAGTCAACCGCAGCCGGCCAGAACTCGCTGGCCATGGGCAACCTGTCCAACGCCACCACGACCAACGGGACGGCCATCGGCACCAACTCCACTGCATCGAACAACAACGCGGCGGCGATCGGTGCTGCTTCCACTGCGAGCGGCTTGTCGAGTGCGGCCCTCGGCTACGCGAGCAACGCGTCGGGCGACATGAGCGTGGCATTGGGAAACACCGCCAAGGCCTTGTACGCAAGCAGCGTGGCGCTCGGCGCGGGCAGCCAGACCGGGGCTGCCGCTCCGACCGGCACGGGCTACATGACCGGCGCCGCCGCTCCGGCATCCGAAGTGTCGGTGGGTAACGCAAGCACCCAGCGCCGCATCACCAACGTCGCCGACGGCTCCGCCGCGCGAGACGCCGTCACGGTGTCGCAGTTGAGCACCAGCAATACCAGCCTCTCGACAAGCATCGGTTCGTTGTCGACCTCGACCTCCACGGGCCTCAGCACGACGATGACGAACGTCACTGCGCTGTGGACCAACGTGAACGCGTTGGGCGTCGAGACGGACAAGCTGGGCCAGACCACGGCATCGGCCCTCGGAGGCGGTGCCACGTACGACACGGTGACGGGCACTGTCTCTGCCCCGACATACACCATCCACAACGCCGACGGCTCGACCGGCACGGTCAGCGACGTGGGCTCGGCGCTCGCGAGCCAGTACAACAGCGGCCTCAAGTATTTCCACGCCAACAGCACGGGCGCTGACAGCAAGGCCACGGGCGCCAACAGCGTGGCGATCGGCCAAGCCGCAGTGGCCGCCGGCGCCAACGACGTCGTGATGGGCGTCAACGCGCGCACCGCCAACCCGTTCTCGGGCAACAACGGCATGGTCGCGGTGGGAGCCAACGCGTACGCCGAAGGAATGTCCACCGTCATCGGGGCCAACTCGCAGGCCTACAACCCCAATACGATCTACTGGGGCGGTGTCGCCATCGGCAATGGCGCGAGGGCAAATGGCACGACCACCGCCAACAGTTCGCCCGTGGCGATCGGCACAAACTCCAATGCCACCGGGGCGGGTTCGCAAGTCGCCCTTGGCGACAGGGCCATCTCAACCGGGCGCAACTCGGTGGCCATCGGCGGCGATGCGTCTGGAAGCGCCACGACCGCGACTGGCGACTATTCGATGGCGGCCGGCCCCAGCGCGAAGGCCTCCGGCCTCAACTCGATGGCGCTCGGCGGTTCGTCGGTGGGTGGCGCGGCGGCCAGCACCGCCAACAACGTGGGCGATGCCCTCGACAGCATCAACACCAACGGCACGAAGTACTTCCACGCCAACTCGACCGGCGCGGACAGCATCGCCAGCGGTGCCGACAGCGTGGCCATCGGCCCGAACGCGGTCGCCAGCTTCAACAACTCGGTCGCCATCGGCGCCGGTTCCAAATCGGCCGCCACCGTGGTCGTGAACAACGTGACCGTGGGCAACACCACGTACAACAACTTCGCCGGCAGCACGCCCGCAGGCAGCTTCAGCGTCGGCGACAAGGGTGCCGAGCGCCAGGTGCAGAACGTTGCAGCCGGCCAGATGTCGGCCACGAGCACCGATGCGGTCAACGGCAGCCAGCTCTACCAGGTGGCATCGAACCTCGACGCGACCGACACCAAGCTCGGCTCGCTGAGCACGGGCGTGGGCAGCCTGTCGGGTGACGTGGCTTCCCTGTCGACCTCCACGGCCAACGGCCTGTCCTCGCTGTCGACCTCGACCGCGAACGGCCTCGACAGCCTGTCGACCTCGACGGCAGCCGGTCTCGGCAGCCTGTCCATCGGCCTGAACAGCCTGTCGACCACGGTCGACGGCCTCGACAACCGCGTTGGCGGCCTGGAGAACGGCCTGGGTTCGCTGTCGACCAGCTTGGGCGACCTGGCATCGAACGCGAGCAAGTCGGCTGAGGGCGTGGGTTCGCTATCGACCGGCGTCGCGAACCTCACGACCAACATCAACTCGCTCTCGACCGGCCTGAGCACGACCAACACCAACGTCGCCACCGTCGGCAACGGTGCAGCTGCCGGCCTCGGTGGCGGCTCGAGCTACGACGCCGCGACTGGCACCTGGTCGGCCCCGTCGTACAGCGTGAGCAACGCGGACGGCACGGTCTCGAAGGTCAGCAACGTCGGCGATGCGCTCAACAGCATCAACAACAACGGCACCAAGTACTTCCACACGAACTCCACGCAAGCGGATTCGTCGGCAACTGGCGCCAACGCCATCGCGGTCGGCCCGCAGGCCGCCGCCAGCGGCGACAACGCGGTCGCCGTGGGCCAAAGCGCGCAAGCGACCGCCAGCAATGCCGTCGCCATCGGCAACGGTGCCGCGGCAACGGCTTCGCAAGGCACCGCAGTCGGCTTCGGCGCGCTGGTGCAGGTCAACGGCGGCGTGGCCTTGGGCGCAGGCTCGGTGGCAACGCGTGAAGCCGGCGTGGCTGGCTATGTGGGCAAGGGCGCGACGGACCAGCAGAAGGCGGCCGTCCAGGCCACGACGAGCACCCGCGCAGCGGTGTCCGTGGGCAGCAGCGGTGAAACGCGCCAGGTCACCAACGTTGCAGCCGGCTCGGAAGACAGCGATGCGGCCAACGTGGCGCAAGTGAAGGCAGTGGGCGGCGAAGTGAGCCAGGTCTCGAACCAGGTCAACGCGCTCTCCACGCAGATGAACCAGATCCAGAACCAGGTCGCGGACGTGCAGAAGGGCGCCTACTCGGGCGTGGCGATGGGCATGGCGATGTCGGGCACGTACATGCCGACCCTGAACGCCGGTGAAAAGGCGATTGGCGCCGGCATCGGCAGCTACAAGGGCTACTCCGCCGTGGCCGTCAGCTTCAAGGAGATGGCAAAGGACGGCAAGATGTCCTGGGGTGTGGGGGTGGCATCGACCGGCAAGGACATCGGCGTGAACGCCGGCGTGGGCTGGAAGTGGAACTGATCGCCTGAACCGACTTCGTCCACCTGAAAAGCGGCTCCTGCGTCTGTACGCAGGGGCCGCTTTTTCTTGCGCCTCAGATGTCCGCCAGCAGCGGGTAGGGCAGCGGGTCGACCGTCAGCGCCACACCCTGAGGTCCACCGGCGCGCAGGCCGCCGGCATCGAGCGCCGCGATCTGCACCGAGACGATGGCCGACCATTCGCCGTTGGCCGATGCTGCCTGAACAATGGTGCCGGTGGGTTGCTCCGCATCGTTGGCGGCGAATACTTCTTCGCCAGCCTTCAGCGGCGCACCGGCACGCACGACGTAGGCGCGGCGCTTGAGCGTGCCGCGGAACTGGCTGCGTGCCACGATTTCCTGGCCCGGGTAGCAGCCCTTCTTGAAGTTCACGCCGCCGATCGATTCGTAGTTCAGCATCTGCGGCACGAAGGCGTCGAGCACTGGCGTCGTCAGGGTGGCAACGCCGCTGCGCACTTCGCCCCATTGCCAGAGATCCGTTTCCAGCGCGTTGCCCGAGGGCGGGGGCGAATTCGCGGGCGCAATCCACAGGGCGCGCGGGATGCCGTCGGCGGGATACAGCGAGACGACGCTCGCTTCACCGATCGAAATTCGCTGGCCTGGCGGCGTCGAGGCGTCGAGGCCGTTAGCAGCCACCGCTGTTCCGGCGATGCCGTACAAGGCGAATTCGGCACTCGCATCGGTGAGCCTGGCCTTGGCGCGCAGCACGTACATCGACAGGCGCTTGAGCGTGGCGGCAAGGATGTCGCGGCTGCAGACCAGCAGGATCGTTTCAGGCTGCGGCCGGATGCCGATGAAGCTGGCGATCATCCGGCCCTTGGCGGTGCAGAGCGCCGCCAGCCGGGCCTGCGATCCGTCCAGCAACGAGAAATCCTGGGTGAGTTGGCCGTGCAGGAACGAAGCGGCATCGGTGCCTTCCGCGCGGATCACGCCGAGGTGGGGGAGGGCAGCGACGCCATTGAGGACAACAGGGTTCATCGCTGAATTATCATGGCCGGCCCGCATCCTTCCGGTTCGCAGGGCCAAGCGCTTTTCACCCTTCCAACCTGCTCCAAGTGCGCCGATTTTTCCTGAATGTCTTCCTGCTGGGTGCCTTGATCGCGGTGGCCATCGGCGCCTGGGGGCTGTGGTGGGTGCACCAGCCGCTGAAGCTTTCGGCGCCCTCCCTGGACCTGTCGATCGAGCCCGGCACCACGCCGCGCGGCATCGCGCAGGCGGTGGTCGATGCAGGTGTCGACGTGCAGCCGCGGCTCCTCTATTGGTGGTTTCGCATCTCCGGGCAGACCCGGCAGATGCGCGCCGGCAGCTATGAACTGGAGCCGGGCGTGACACCAAAGATCCTGCTGAACGTGCTGGTGCGCGGCGAAGAGGCCACGCGCAGCGTCGTGCTGGTCGAAGGCTGGAACATCCGCCAAGTGCGCGCCGCGCTGGCCAAGGCCGACCAGCTGAGACCCGACACCGCCGCCATGACGGACGAGGCCCTGATGGAAAAGCTCGGCCACGCTGGCCAGCACCCTGAAGGCCGCTTCTTCCCGGACACCTACACCTACTCCAAGAACTCGACCGACCTCGCCTTGTTGCAGCGGGCGATGCGGGCCATGGACCGCAAGCTCGCGGCAGCCTGGGCCGCGCGGGCATCCGACCTGCCGCTGAAGTCGCCCGATGAGGCGCTGATATTGGCCAGCATTGTCGAAAAGGAGACAGGCAAGGCCAACGAACGTGCGCAGATCGCGTCGGTGTTCGTCAACCGCCTGCGCGTGGGCATGCCGCTGCAGACCGATCCGACGGTGATCTACGGGCTGGGCACGCATTTCGACGGCAACCTTCGCAAGAAGGATTTGCAGACAGACACGCCCTGGAACACCTACACCCGCAACGGCCTGCCGCCGACGCCCATCTCGATGCCCGGAAAGGCCGCGCTGCTGGCGGCCGTGCAGCCGGCGCAAGGCAAGTCGCTGTACTTCGTCTCGCGTGGCGACGGCAGCAGCCAGTTCAGCAACTCGCTCGAAGAGCACAACAACGCGGTCAACCGCTATCAACGGAATCGACAATGAGCGGGTTTCAATGAGCACCGGGCTTTTTCTCTCGCTGGAAGGCATCGACGGCGCCGGCAAGTCGAGCCATATCGACGCGCTGGAAGCCCTGTTTCGCGCCCAGGGCCGCGCAGTGACCCGAACGCGGGAGCCGGGCGGCACGCCCCTTGGCGAAACGCTGCGCACGCTGGTGCTCAACGAGCCGATGGATACGCTTAGCGAGTCGCTGCTGGTGTTTGCGGCCCGGCGCGAGCACGTCTTGCAGGTCATCTTGCCGGCCTTGAAGCGCGGCGACGTGGTCCTTTGCGACCGCTTCACCGACGCCACCTTCGCCTACCAGGGCGCGGGCCGCGGCTTCGAACTGGGCGTGCTCGCCATGCTGGAACGCTGGGTCCAGGCCGATCCGGCGCATGCGGATGGGCTGCTGCAACCCGGACTCACGCTGTGGTTCGACCTGCCGCCCGAGATCGCGGCCGAGCGCTTGGCGGGCGCTCGGCTGCCGGACAAGTTCGAGGCCCAGCCGGTCGAATTCTTCCGACGCGTCGCCCAAGGCTACGCCGACAGGGCGGCGGGCGCGTCGCGTTTCGCGCGCATCGACGCCGACTGTTCGCGCGAACAGGTCTGGCAGCAGATCGAGTCGACATTGCAGGCGCGGGGACTGGCATGAGCACTTTGTTGCCCTGGCTGCACGCCCCGCTCGCCGAACTGCTGCGCCAGCGCGGCCACGCCTGGTTGCTGCAAGGCCCGTCCGGCCTCGGCCAATACGAACTCGGCCTGGCCCTTGCCAGCACTTGGCTGTGCGAAGAGCCTTCCGCGCAGGGCGCTTGCGGCCACTGCGGCAGTTGCCATGCCATCGAGGTCCGCACGCATGCGGACCTGTGCGTGCTCATGCCCGAGGTCGCGATGATGGAACTGGGCTGGCCGCTTGACGAGAAGTCGCAGGCCGACATCGACGACAAGAAGCGCAAGCCCAGCAAGGAGATCCGCGTCGAGGCCATGCGCGACGCAGTCGGCTTTGCGCAGCGCACGAGCGCGCGCGGGCGCGGGAAGGTGGTGCTGGTGTATCCGGCCGAGCGCATGAACGCGATCACGGCCAATGCGCTACTCAAGACCCTGGAAGAGCCGGTCGGCGATGTGCGTTTCGTGCTGGCCAGCGAAGCGGCCTGGCAATTGCTGCCAACCATCCGCAGCCGCTGCATCGGCTACACCTTGCCCTGGCCGGCATCCGGGCAGGCGCAAGACTGGCTGGTGGCGCAAGGCATTCCCGCAATCGATGCCGAGGCGTTGCTGCGCGCGGCCGGCGGCAGGCCCAGCGACGCGCTGCGCCAGGCGCGCAACGGTGGCTCGCCGAAAGCGTGGTCCCTGTTGCCCAAGGCCATGGCCAAGGGCGATGTCGCCGCCTTGTCCGGCCAAGCGCCGAGCCAGGCCATCGATGCTCTGCAGAAGCTCTGCCACGACTTGATGGCGGTGGGGCAGGGGGCCGCGCCACGCTTCTTCGACCCGGCGGACCTGCCGAAGCCGCCCTCCAGCCGCGCGCTGGCGCGCTGGTCGAAGTCGCTTGCGGCCGCGGCGCGCACCGCCGAGCATCCCTTCAATGCGGGACTCATGCTGGAGGCGCTTGTAAGCGAAGCCCGAAGCACCCTACACTCGGCCCTACCTCGCCCATGAACATCACCACCGCCCTCCCAGCCGCCAATACGCCCCGGCCCAGCGTGATCCAGTTGGCCATCAAGGAAAAGGGTGCGCTGTACGCGGCCTACATCCCGTTGTTCGCCGAAGGCGGCATCTTCATTCCCACCGCGCGCGAGTACCGGCTCGGCGACGATGTCTATGTGCTGCTGACGCTGCCCGAGGATCCGCAGCGCTACCCGGTCGCGGGCAAGGTAGCCTGGATCACCCCGGCGCGCGCCGCAGGCAATCGTGCACCTGGCGTTGGCATCCGCTTTCCCTCGGACGACAAGTCCCGTCAGCTCAAGGCCCGCATCGAGGAGGCGCTCGGCGGCACGATGGGCTCGGACCGGCCGACGCAGACTATCTGAGGCTCGCCCCCAAGTCGCCGCGCTGCGGCTCTCCTTCCCGACCGGGGGCAATACCAGCGGCCCGGCGAAGCCGGTTCCGCGGTATCTCACGAACTGACAGCCCGGCGCAAGGGAGGCGTCGGCGGGTTGGCGACAATAGGGGATGTTCACCGACTCCCATTGCCACCTCACCTTTCCCGAGTTGATCGACGACATGCCGCGGATTCGCGCGGCCATGCAGGCGGCGCAGGTCGACCGGGCGCTGTGCATCTGCACCCGCCTGGAGGAATTCGATGCTGTCCAGTCGCTGGCAGCGCGCTACGACAACTTCTGGGCCAGCGTCGGCGTGCACCCCGACGAAGAAGACATCCGGGAGCCCACCTTCGACGATCTCGTGCGGCTTGCCGCGCTGCCCAAGGTGGTGGCCATCGGCGAAACCGGCCTCGACTACTACCAGATGGAAGAGCGCAAGGGCGGCCGCAGCGTGGCCGACATGGAATGGCAGCGCGACCGTTTCCGGGTCCACATCCGCGCGGCGCAGCAAACCCGCAAGCCGCTGATCATCCACACCCGCGAAGCCTCGGCCGACACACTGGCCATCCTGCGGGAAGAGGGCGAGACCGGCACCGGCAACGCTGCTGGCGGCGTGTTCCACTGCTTCACCGAGACGGCCGAAGTGGCGCGCGCCGCGCTCGACCTGGGCTTCTACATCTCGTTCTCGGGCATCCTCACCTTCAAGAAAGCCCAGGACCTGCGCGACGTGGCGGCATTCGTGCCGATGGACCGCATGCTCATCGAGACCGACAGCCCCTACCTGGCGCCGGTTCCGTACCGCGGCAAGACCAACAATCCTTCCTACGTGCCATATGTGGCGCAGCAGATTGCCCAGGTGCGGCAGATGCCCGTCGAGGCGGTGGCAGAGGCCACGAGTCGCAATTTCGAAACCCTTTTCAGCGCGATCAAGACATGAAGTATTTTCTCAGGAAGTTCAGCTATCTATTTGTTTTTGCAATCATTTCCTGCGCAAGCAGTGCTGGTTCGTACGACGATTTCTTCCGCGCCGTGCGCAGTGACAACGCGAGTGGCGTGCGCAGCCTGATCGAGCGCGGCTTCGATCCCAACACGCGCGACGAGAAGAACCAGACCGGCCTGCTCATCGCCCTGCGCGAGCCTTCGCCCCGGGTCGTGCAGGTGTTCGTCGATTCGCCGAAGACCGACGTCGATGCGGTCAACGGGAGCGGCGAAAGCCCCTTGATGATGGCCTGCCTCAAGGGCCAGCAGGACATCGTGGCAAAGCTTCTCGCGCGCGACGCCGCGGTCAACAAGACGGGCTGGACGCCGCTGCACTATGCCGCCACCAGCGGGCAGATCTCGATCATGAAGCTGCTGCTCGACAAGTTCGCCTTCATCGACGCGCAATCGCCCAATGGCACCACGCCGCTGATGATGGCCGCGATGTACGGCTCCAGCGATGCCGTCAAGCTGCTGCTGGAAGAGGGCGCCGACACGGCGATGAAGAACGAGCAGGGCATGACCGCCGTCGATTTCGCCAAGCGCGCGCACCGGGAGAGCGACGCTGCGATGATCGCCGCGGCTGCGCAGAAGAAGCCTCAGGCGCTGCCCAAGGAAGGCAAGTGGTAGGACGAGCGCGTCGCTCGTCCACGCCTGCAAATCTCCCAGCTTGAGTGCAAGGCGCAGGGCACAGCCCTTGCGTGGCGCCGGCTCGCAACGGCCCGTGAACTGCGACCTTACTTGCGGCCCGGCGCGGTGCTTAGGCGGTCGTAGCCGCTCAATTCCATGAAGCCCTGGCCCTCGAAACTGCCGGTGACTTTCACCGGGCCTTCCCAGTAGATGTTCGCAGTCGTCTGGTGCGCGTCGAACTCGCTGTTCTCGACGAAAGGCTTGATGTCGTAGGTGCCGGAAGGCAGCTTGACCTTCCACTCCACGACATAGTTGATCTTCGTATCCGGGCTCGTCCATCTGCCGATGGGCGTCAGTTCGATCTCCCCGGCTTTGAGCGGAACGGCGCCCTTGGCGGCGGTCGAGACGGTGCCGGAGGTCAGCACCTTGTGGCCATCGGAATCGAAGAGGTCATAGAGCATCACGTCCGAGCCGTCGGCCAGGTGCAGGGCGAACCAGTTCCAGCCAAAGCTCAGGACATCGAAATCGCCCCACTGGTGGTCGAACCAGACGTCGCCGCTCACCGGGATCTGGCGTCCGGCAACCTGGATCTCGCCTTGCGCCGCCATCCGGGGCCTCGAGTAGTAGTAGCTGATGCCGCTCTTGCCAAAGTCGAGCAGTCCCGGCGTGGCCGAATCGGCTGCCTTGTGCGCGACCACCGGGCCCGCGTCGTTCAACTTGAGGGCCAGCGAGACGCCTTCGAACTCGGCCTGCACGACGTGCGCGCTGCCATCGGCCGCGACTTGCCATCCGTCCTGCCGAAAGTCGAATCCGCTGGCGGTGCTCTTGGAGGGCAGGCCGCCGGTGCGGCTTTGCCCGGAAAAGCGCCGGCCGGTCTGCAGGTCGGTCAGCGCCACGTGCATGACGGTGTGCTTGACCAGCCCATTGGCGACGAAGACGGCAACATGGAACGCGTAGCGATTGCCGGTCTTCGCATCGAGGATGCCGTTGTAGTACCACCATTCCATGCCGGACGCGTGCGGTGCGTCATCGGCGGGGAGGTTCAGCGGGGGCAGGGCGGCGGTGCGTTCGATCGGTTTGCCAGGCGCGTCGGCCGATGCGAGCGATGGCGCCCTAGCCGGCTCGCGGTCGGACATCTGGACGAAGTACAGGCCGACCGCCAGCACCACCACGACAGCGAGCAGCGGCGGCACATAGGCGCGCCATCCCTTGCGGCGAGAAGAACCGCGCCGGCGATAGCGCCCGTAGTAGCCCTTGCCCTTGTCGTCGGTCTTCATCAATGGCACCCGCGGGTGAAAAAAATCGAAGGCCCGAGCCTAGCAGGCCCGGAACGCCGAACACAGATGCCGCAGCCGGTCTACTTGATGCCGTAGCGCGGCGCCACCCGCAACGCCACAAGGCTGATCAGCACGCCCAGCAGCATGTAGAACGCGGGCGAGATCTTGCTGCCCGTGGCGGTGATGAGCCAGGCGCTGATGAACGGCGCAAAGCCGCCGAAAATGGCCACGCCCAGGCTGTAGCTCACCGAAAGGCCGGTGCCGCGCATTCCCGACGGGAACAATTCGGCCATCGTGGCGGCCATCGGGCCCCAGTAGGCCGTGGCCACCAGCCCGATCGCGGTCAGCGCGATCATCAACGTGGTGACCGAGGGATACGAGACCAGCATGTAGAACAGCGGAACGATCATCACCCCCATGATGAGCGCCGCGGTGCGCATGATCGCCAGGCGCCCGATGCGATCGGACAAGGCGCCGTAGAACGGCACCAGCGCCAGTTGCAGGATGCCCAGCCAGATCGTGCCCACGAAGGACATCGCGGGCGGCAGGCCCAGTTGCTTGACCGCGAAGGTCGGCATGAACAGGCCCGTGTACGAGATGATGGTTGCCAGGATGATCAACCCCATCGACGTGAGCGTGCGGCCGAGCTGGTCGAGCAGGGCGGTGCGCACCGGCGGAGCCTTGGCGGCGGCGTTCTTGTCGAACTCCTCGCCTTCCTCCAGGTGCCGGCGGATGTAGAGGCCGACCGGCCCGAGCAACAGGCCGAAGAAGAACGGGATTCTCCAGCCCCAGGCAAGCAGCTGCTCGGGGGTCAGCAGACTGTTGAGCGCCATGCCGAACGCGGCGCCGAGAAAGGTCGTGATGCCCTGACTCGCAAACTGCCAGCTGGCAAAGAAACCGCGTCGCTTGGGGTCCTGCTCAGCCAGCAGAGCCGTGGCGCTGCCGAACTCGCCGCCTGCCGCAAAGCCCTGCAGCAGCCGTGCGACGATGATGAGCACCGGCGCCCAGATGCCGATGCTGGAGAAAGTCGGCGCCACGGCGATCAGGAGCGTGCCGCCCAGCATGAGTGCCATCGACAACGTGAGCGCGGCCTTGCGGCCGGCAGAGTCGGCATAGGCGCCGAGGACGATCGAACCCACCGGGCGCATGAAGAAGGTGACGCCGAAAGTGCCGAGCGCGATCAAGAGCGACACGTTCTCGTTGTCCGCGGGGAAAAACAGCTTCGAGATGGTCACGGCCAGGAAGCCGTAGATCACGATCTCGAACCATTCCAGCGCATTGCCGATGGAAATGGCTGTGATGACCTTGACGGTGCTCGGTTTCGAGGCCGTGGATCTGGTGGATGTCTTGTGGTTGCCCACGGTCCGCGACGCGGCCGCGCTGTTAGGCGTGCTCATTGGATATGCCTCCCGTAAATTCTTGTGGTGTGAAATGGAAGTTTCGCACGGCGAGCGGGACGATCGAATACGGAAGTGCGTAGCCCGGTCAACGTGGCGACAGATGGCCCTGCGGCGTGTCGTGTGCGGGCCGTGGGCCCTTGCTGAGCGTTGGCGCATGGGACTGCCCGGCGCGGCGCCTTCCCCATGGCGACAAAATACAATGTATATTATGTTAAATAAAGGTTGCGTTGGTTGAGGCTGTGCTGTCCTTGCCGCCGTTGCTGCCCCAGCCCTGCGCGCTTTCTGCCTCGATCAGATCGGCCACAATTCCGGTTTCGCCTCCCGAACTCCCATGCAGCGCAATACTTCTTCCCTCCTTCCGATCGTCTTCGCGATTGCCACGACCGCGTTCGCTCCCAATTCAATCTCCTTCGCGGCCACGCACGCCACCAAGGCTGCAACGCCAAAGAAACCCGCTGCCGCCGCGCCCGCGCCTGCGCCAGTCGCTGGCCAGACTGCTGTCGACAGCGGGCCGCCGACGCTCCCCGCCAAGGCATGGCTCCTGATGGACTTCGACTCTGGCCAGGTGCTCGCCTCGGCCAATCCTGATGAACCGCTGCCGCCAGCGTCCCTGACCAAGATGATGACCAGCTTCCTGGTCGAACAGGCGCTTCGCTCGGGCAAGCTGAAGAAGGACGACCTGGTGTCGGTCAGCCAGAACGCCTGGTGCCGCGGCTCGAGCACCGAATCGTGCATGTACCTGCCGCTCAACAGCCAGGCCACGGTGATTGACATCCTGCGCGGCATCATCGTCCAGTCGGGCAATGACGCGTCCAAGGCGATCGCCGAGCACATGGCGGGCTCTGAGGAAGGCTTCGCCAAGCTCATGAACGCCGAAGCCCAGCGCCTCGGTATGACGCACACGCATTTCGTCAACGCGACCGGCCTGCCCGACCCGGACCACAAGTCGTCTGCGGGCGACCTCGCGATCCTGGCGCGCGCGATCATCCGCGACAGCTCCGACTACTACCCGATCTACGCGGAGCGCGAGTTCACATACAACAAGATCAAGCAGGGAAATCGCAATGCCCTGCTCTACACCGACCCCACGGTGGACGGCCTGAAGACCGGCCACACGCAGGAGGCGGGCTACTGCCTCGTCACCTCGTCCAAGCGCAACGGAATGCGCCTGATCACAGTGATCCTCAACACCGACAGCGCACAGGCGCGTGCCAACGAGACGCGCCAGTTGCTCGGGTGGGGCTTCGGCAACTTCGAGAAGGCCACGCCCATTCAACCCGACGCGGTCGTCACGACGGCCAAGGTCAGCTTCGGGAAGGCCGATACGGTTGCGGCGGGCGTGGGTTCGACTTGGGCTCTGACTGTGCCGCGGGGCCAGAAAGTGAGCACGTCGGTGCAGATCAAGCCAGACCTGGAGGCGCCGGTGGCCAAGGGCGCGGTGATCGGCAAGGTGGTCGCGGAGTCGAACGGCAAGCCGGTGGGTGAAGCGCCGCTCGTTGCGCAGGCCGATGTGGAGCGCTCCGGCTTCTTCCTGCGCATGTGGCAGCACATTCTCAAGTGGTTTGGCAAGTGAAGCAGGCATGACGGCTGGACGCAGGCCTGTCAGGCCGGAACTTGATCGTTGAGGCAACCGGAGCGCGGGACCAGACAAGATCGCGCGGGCAACCGCCCTGGCGACGCCACTCAATTGGGGCGCTTGTGAAAACGCGCCGGACGCTCTGAAGATCGGGTCGAGCAGGACGCCACCGGGTGACCTGCTCGACGGACAAGGTGTCCACCATACGCGCGGGTCACTATTGGACGATGGCGTCGTCATCGATGGCGGCTGGGCAGGCAATGTTGTGTGTCCCGATGGCCCTTGCACACACTGGCATACACAGTCCTCGTACACGCGGGCGGGTCCGACCTACAAACGGTTGCTCATCCACCACGACATCCAGGAACACAGCATATGAACACCCGCCATTCAGTCGCACTCGTCACTGGTGCCAACCGGGGGCTTGGCCTGGCTTTTGCCCATGAACTGCTGGCACGTGGCGCTACCAAGGTGTACGCCGGCGTACGCGACATCGGCAGCATCGATGCCAGCAACCCTGCGATCGTGCCAGTGCAACTCGACGTCACCAACGCGATGTCGGTCGCGGCTGCCGCGGCGCGCTGTGCCGACATCACGCTGCTCATCAACAACGCGGGCATTGCGCGGGTCTTGCCGAGCCTGCTCGACCCCGACTGGATCGGCAGTTCGCAAGAGATCATGGAGACCAACTTCTACGGGATCGTCAGAACCACGCAGGCCTTCGCGCCCGTGCTTTCAGCCAACGGCAACGGTGCGATCGTCAACGTGCTATCCGACACGACGTGGTTCGCACGCCCGATGCTGTCGGCGTATGCCGCCTCCAAATCGGCCGCCTGGAGCTTCACCAACGCCTCGCGCATCGAGCTGCGTGAGCACGGCATCCATGTGCTCGGCATGCATGTCGGCTTCCTGGACACCGACATGACCAAGGGCTACGAGCTGAAGAAGACAAACCCGCGCGAGGCTGCGTCGTACACGCTCGGCGAATTGGAACGCGGTGCGCATGAAGCCCTCGTCGACGAAAACACACGTCAAGTTCAGGGCAGCCTTTCATCGGGCAACGCCGCCTACTACCTCAATGTGCCGGCATTGGCATGAGCCTCCTTGCGGCAGGCACGCGGAATGAGAACGTCGCACCGGCCCCTTCGTTCTGCGTTGCCCACAGCCTCCCCTCGTGTCGCTCGATGATCGAACGACTCACTGACAAGCCAATGCCCATGCCCTTCGCCTTGGTGGTATAGAACGCCTCAAACAGCCGGTGCATGGACTGCGAGTCGAGTCCGGTGCCCACGTCACAGACATCGAGCCGCGCGGCATCGTCGCCCTCCCCGACGGTGCGGATCAGCAGATGCCGCGGCCGGTCGTCGAGTTCGCTCATGGCATCGGCGGCGTTCAGCAGCAGGTTCAGGATCACCTGCTGCAGTTGCACCCTGTCGCCGGAGACTTGCGCAAGGTCGGTGCCGAGTTCGGCGCGAACGATGACCCGCTGGCGCTGCATCTCGCTGCGTGAGAGCGCAAGCACTTCGCGTATCGCTTCGTTCAGGTCGACTGCTTCCGTCATCGCGGGCTGCCGTGCGAAGAGAGCTCGCAGCCGAGCGATCACGTCCGACGCGCGGTGTCCGTCGCGAATGGTGCGGCGCGCTGTTTCCTGCGCGCCGTCGATATTGGGCGGGTCGCATGCGAGCATGCGAAGACATGTGCCCGCGTTGGTGAGGATGCCGGACAGCGGCTGGTTGACTTCGTGAGCGATCGAAGCAGTCAGTGCGCCGAGGCTCGACACGCGCGCCACATGGGCCAGCTCCGACCGCACCTTGCCCAGCGCCTCCTCGGCCAGCCGCCGCGGTGTCACGTCCTGAATCGCCCCTATGTATTCGAGGCCACCCCGGTCGCGCGTACCGCGGGCGACGAGGTGCAGATGCTTCACGCTGCCGTCAGCCATGCGCAGACGGTATTCATAGTCAAGGTCGGTGCCGGGGCCGCGAGCCACGCCGATCATTTCCTCCAGGAGATGCAGATCATCGGGATCGATCCGCGTCGCGATCATTGCCAGCGTCACGGGCGCAGCCGGATCGAAGTCATAGGTGCGATAAGTCTGTTCCGAATACTCGACCATGTTGGTCGCTACCCGCCACGAGAAGCTTCCGGTCGAACTCAACCGCTGCGCCTCCGCCAACAGCGCTTCGCTGCGGCGTAGCGACGCCGCCTGGGCGTGGCCGCGCTGCGCGAGGTACACCGTCAATGCAAAGATTGGCGCCAGCAACACACCGCCGCCCAGGGCGACCGTGTTGAGCAACGCGAAAGGCGCATGACCGTCCAGCACGAGCGCGCGCCACATCCCTGCGGTAAGCATCGCCACAGCCAATCCAGCGCTGGCGGGCAGCCAGCGCGGAGAACCGGCCGGCCGGCCTTCGGTGCGCCATGCCAACGCAAGCATGCCGGTACCCAGCAAACAAAGGCCCAAGGCCGTGTGAAGCGCAGCAAGCGTGATGCCGCCGAGAAATCCCAGCGCCGCCACGATGCCGAGCGCCGCCACGACCGAGCCGGAGATACCCATGATCATGGCGAACCGGTGCGGCGCCTGCTTCATCGCAATGAGCATCGCGCCCGCGCTGATCGCGAAGCAGGTCACGGCAAGGGGCGACATGCCACCGCGCCGCACCAGTCCTACGTTGATGTACGAAGGCCCCAGCAGTTCATTGATGCCAGCGTCGACGCGCAGCACGATCTCGGCGATGCGGAGCATGCTCACGGTTGCCACCAGGCCCGCGCAGAGTCCGACAAGCCAGCGCGGTCCCCTGGATGCGAGCGCCAGCAAGCCGATGCCGATCAACATGAAGGAAGCTGCCACGTTGCGCGGCATCGGCGGCCACGAGGGCAGGAGCTGGATCAGCGACGCAGATCCCGACATCCAACCCGTCAGCACCACTGCCCCCAGCAGCACCACCGATGCCGATGCGACACGCGCCAGGCGCAGAGACCAGCAGGCGGCAGCGAAACGGGTTGTCACGACAGGGATCCTTTCAGGATTTCTTGCCCGCGGCGCCCAGCGCCGCCGAAGATTCATGGTTGCGTGTGGCCACGTGTCCCTGTGTGCGTGCCCGATTGGATGCCTTTGACTATCGAGCGTCAATTGCTGGACCGATGCGCGAACAGGGTCAGCCAGTGCGCAGTGCGGCGTGCAGCGCCTCGATCAGCGCGGTCTCGCTGAAAGGCTTGAACAGGCACTCCACCGCACCTTGGCCGAGTACGCGCGCTCGCATGGCACAGTCGCGCTCGGCGGTAATGAAGACGATCGGAATACGCGGCTCGTGGCTGTTCAAGATCTGCTGCAGCTCGAGGCCGGACATGCCGGGCATTGCGACGTCCAGCAGCACGCAGCGCGTGTACGGGATGCTGTCCGATGCCAGGAACGCCTCGGCCGAGGCGAAGGCTTCGGCTGTGAAGCCGAACTCCCTGAGCAGGTCCGGCAGCGATTCGCGGACGGACTCGTCGTCGTCCACGACCGATACCAGCGAACGTGGTGGCATCACGGTGATTCTCCCGGAGTTGCTCGAACGCGGTTCACGGCGACCTGTTGCGCGCCCCCGCGAGTTCACCGGCACAGGCTGGAATCGTGAATGAATAAGTAGCGCTCGGCGCCGCATTCTGCGACGCCCATGAACGGCCCTGTTGAGGCTACGCTCCTGCACGCCCCCGGTAAGGAATACCTTGGTATCGGTGCGGCCCGACTCACTCGACCACGGCGTTGGCGATACGGATCAACACGGCGGAGGCACCGAAGATGTCCGGCTCGGGAACACGCGGAACCACGCGCCGCAGTGTGGGTATCACGATGCCGTCGTAGTCGATGTGGTCGAAGCAGTAGTGCGATGCCACGCCGCCAGCGACGTCAGTCACGTAGTCAACCCGCTGGAGCAGGCCCTTGGCATTGAAGTAGAAGATCTGCTCGCGGCAATGAGTGTGGATCCCGGGCGGGTAACTCACCTTCAGGCGGCGCCACGTCTGACCGCTTTCCCGGTGCGGCGACAGCTCTTCGGTCTGGAAGCCCGGTTGGGCAAAGAGAAACGGTGTGCCGAGGTAGTTCCAGAACGCGTAGGCGGTGAAGTAGAGCCGCTGCAATTGCGTCCATGGCGTCATCAGCTTGTGTCCCTCGAAGCTCTCGCGCGGCGCCTTGAGTTCCTCGATGCACTTGCCGGCCCGGTCTTCGATCCATACGCGATCGGCCGCGAAACGGCCACGCAGGTCGGAGCGCGCGTAGGGTGCCATGACCACCGCCTGGTTTCTCGTATCGATCGACATGAGGATGTCCGTCATACCGTCCGGCAGGCCCTTGATGGCGAAGAGAAAGCCCGTGACGCTGAGCTGGAGGTGGATGCGCTCCACCATCTTCCAGCGAGTCATGCCGCCGTGGCCCTCGATCGCAAGTTCGAGCAGGTCGTTCATGATTCGTTTCCTTGGTTGAGTGCGGGACTTCACTGCATCAGAGCTCTGCACCGATAGCCATTGGACGATGGTGTCGGGCATACCTTGGTGCCGCCGACACCATCGTCCAATGGGCTCGCGACGAGGCCTCTGATTTGATTCGCTTGCGTCTGAATGGATGCGCAACTGCCGAATCACTCACTCCAGAAGGAAAGCCATCATGTCCCTCTCCCTTGCGGTGCCACCCACGCGGCGCACCTTCTTTGCGACAACAGCCGCAGCCGGTGCTGCCGGCTTCGGATTGCTGGGCAGTGGCGGCGTCCTGGCCAAGCCAGGCTCGGCGGCCGCCGAGTCATCTGCAGACGAGGCCTTCCCCGTGCAACGCACGCCCACGGGCGACAAATCGATCCGCCCCTTCCGCATCCAGGTGCCCGAGGCGGTGCTTGCCGACCTGCGTCGCCGCGTGCGCGCCACGCGCTGGCCTGACCGCGAGACCGTCACCGACCTGTCGCAGGGCGTGCCGCTGCAAAGGCTCCAGCCGCTCGTGCAGTACTGGGGCACCGGCTACGACTGGCGCAAGGCGGAGAAGAAGCTCAACGCCCTGCCGCAGTTCGTGACCGAGATCGACGGGCTCGACATCCAGTTCGTGCATGTGCGGTCTCGACATCCCAACGCGATGCCGCTCGTGATGACGCACGGCTGGCCCGGCTCGATCATGGAACTGCTGAAGGTCATCGGCCCGCTGACGGACCCCACGGCCCACGGCGGCCGTGCGGAAGACGCGTTCGACCTGGTGTTGCCGTCGATGCCGGGCTATGGCTTTTCCGGCAAGCCACGCGGCACCGGCTGGAACGCCGACCGCATCGCGACAGCGTGGGACGTCCTGATGAAGCGCCTGGGCTACAAGCGCTATGTGTCGCAGGGCGGCGACTGGGGCTCGGTCGTGGCCGACAAGATGGCGTTGCAGGCGCCGGAGGGTTTGCTGGGCATCCACGTCAACATGCCCGCGACCGTGCCACCCGACGTCGCAAAGGCCCTCAACAACGGCGAGCCCGCGCCGGCTGGGTTGTCTGCGAAGGAGAAGGCCGCGTTCGACGCGATGAACCATCTGTACCGGAAAGGCGGCGGCTATGCGGCCTTGATGGTGACCCGGCCGCAGACCCTGGGCTATGCCCTGGAAGATTCGCCAGCCGGCCTGGCCGCATTCTTCTACGACAAGTTCACGGAGTGGAGCTACAGCGGCGGCGACGCGGACAAGGCATTCAGCCGCGACGAGATGCTCGACGACATCACGCTCTACTGGGTGACGAAGACCGCCACATCGTCGGCGCAGCTCTACTGGGAGAACAACGCCAACAACTTCAATGCCGTCAGCATCTCGCTGCCGGCGGCGATCACCGTCTTCCCGGGCGAGATCTATCGGGCGCCACGCAGTTGGGCCGAGAAGAGCTATCACAACCTCGTCTACTTCAACGAAGTGGACAAGGGTGGCCACTTCGCCGCATGGGAGCAGCCGGAACTCTTCAGTGCGGAGGTTCGGGCCGCGTTCCGGCCGTTGCGCTGAGCCTGCTTGTCTCGCGCGCAGCGTGTCGCGACACCTACACCGTTCCCGGCCGGTGCTCATCCGAAGTTCCGGCTCCCCATCCTCTCCCACTCACTTCCATGGAGTTCGACATGAACAATATTGTCTGGGCATCCGCCCTCCTCGCAACCCAGCTCATCGCATCCACTGCGTACGCGCAGACGCAGCCCATCGACAAGGCGGCGGTCCGCGCTGAACGCAAGGCCGAGGGCGCCGAAGCTGCGCGCACCTTCGTGCCCGGTGAAGGCAATCCCAAACCGGAAGCTCACGCCAAGGTGTCGAAGGCAGACCGCGCCGCCGCCCGACAGGCGCGCAGGCCGGAAGGTGCCGAAGCCGCGCGCGAGTTCACGCCTGGCGAAGGTGATCCGAAGCCAGAGGCCAGGGTCAAGCTGTCGGGCGCCGAACGCTCGGCGGGCCGCAAGGCGAGCCGCGCCGAGGTCGCCAATCTGAACAAGGCGGGACAGCTGCCGTCGTTCGGGGACAACTACGGCGCCAAGTGACGGACTGAAGCCGTGGTCCACACGCTGCTGCGGACGTTGCTGTGCTGTGCGTCCGCCGTCGGACTCATGGCCTGCGGCGTGCTTCCCGCGGCGCGGGATCGCCCTGCGGGCGTGTCCGCCGCCGCCGATCCTTCCACCGCACTGGCTGCGGTCGTGGCGGCATCCACGCCCCCGGGCGAGCATTCGGGCTTTCGCCTGCTGCCGCTGGGGGTGTTTTCGCTCGATGCCCGGCTGCAGCTTGCCAGGCGGGCCGAGCGGTCCCTCGTCGTGCAGTACTACCAGCTGGAGAACGATGCCACCGGCAGGCTGCTGGTCGGCGCCCTCATGGAGGCTGCCGCGCGCGGCGTGAAAGTCCGGATCCTCGTCGACGACCTGTACACGGCGAAGAGCGAGCAACTGTTGCTCGCGGTCTCCAGGCTGCCCAACATCGAGGTGCGCCTCTTCAACCCGTTCTGCTGTGGCCGCAGCGGTTTCGTGTCGCGCTTCATCGCATCGCCCGCGGACATCGTGCGGCTCAACCGCCGCATGCACAACAAGCTGTTCATTGCAGATGGCGTGATGGCCGTGGTGGGCGGGCGCAACATCGCCGACGACTATTTCGCCCTCGGCGAAATGCAGAACTTCATCGACCTCGACAGCCTCGTGGTCGGCAAGGCGATCGCCCAGCTGGAGGCGATCTTCGACACCTACTGGAATGCCCGGCAGGTCTGGCCCATCAAGGACATCGTGCAGGGCGACGAGGCATCGATGCGCATGGCCATGGAGATGGCCGCCAAGGCCCCGAAGATCGAACTGCCTTCGGTCGATTTCCTGGGCTACGGCACCGTCGCGGAGGAACTGGACAGCGGACGCATGGGCCTGCTCTGGGGCGAAGCCCGGGTGGTTGCCGATCCACCCACCAAGCCCGCGGCCATGACGGAGGCCGAAGCCTATGAGGGCAGCGTCACCATGAAGGTCTGGTCGATGCTCATGCGCGCGGAGGTCGACGTGCAGATGACCTCGCCCTACCTGGTGCCCGGCGTGCGCGGCATGGCCGCCTTCGCCGACCTCGGCCGGCGCAAGGTGAAGCTGACGCTGCTGACCAACTCGCTCGCCGCCAACGACGAGCCGCTCGTGCACACCGGGTATGTGCGCTACCGCGTCATGCTGCTCGAAGGCGGGGCGGACCTGTACGAGGTCAGCCCTCGGCGGGCCACGTCCCACGAGCGCCTCGGCATGTTCGGCAAGTCGATCGGTCGCCTGCATGCCAAGACCGTCGTCGTCGACAGCCGTCATCTCTTCATCGGATCCATGAACCTCGATCCCCGCTCGGCCACGCAGAATACCGAGATGGGGATTGCGATCGACAGCCCCGAGCTTGCGCGCGAGCTGATGCGGATCATCCGCATCGGCAAGCTCCAGAGCGCGTACCGGCTGCGCCTCTCGAAGGACGACGGCACGCTGGAATGGTTGACGAACGACGGCGACAAGGAAGTCGTGCTCACGCATGAACCGGAGTCGACCTGGCTGCTGCGCTTCTACAACTCGCTGATCGCACCCATCGTTCCGGAAGCGCTGCTGTAGCCGGCGGACCACCAGGCCGCCGCCGCGGCCATCAATGCCGTGAGCGCAAAGAAGGTCGCGACGATGCCGAAGGCATGCATCGCACCGGTGGCACCGGCGCGCCCGGCGGCCTCCGCGCCGCTGAAGTACACCGTGCCGAAGAACGCGACGCCGACGACCCCGGCGATCTGCGCCGTCATGGAGATCAGCCCGCTCATGTCGGAGGCATGTCGTGGCGGCACCGCGGCCGTGACGGCGCGGATGATCGCGGTGAGCCCGACGCCCGTTCCGAACCCACCGAAGCCCAGTGTCACGAAGAGCAGTGCCGCGCTCGACTGCGCCGAGAACATGCTGACGCTGACGGCGCCGTAGGCCGCCGCCAGGATGACGAATCCGAAAGGTGCGGCCTGGGGCAGCATGCGCCGCGGCAGTCGTGACAGGGCCAGCCCTCCCACACCGAAGGCCAGCACCCAGGACACCAACGCGATGCCCGACATCAGCGCGCTCTCCCCCAGTCCCTCCTGAAGGTAGAGGGCCAGCGTGAACAGCAAGGCGAAGTACGTCGACAGCGCCGCGCCGTACGCAGCAAGTCCCCAGCCGATCGTGCGCTGCGCCAGCAGGCTCAGGTTGACCAAGGGGTGCCCGCCGCGGCGTTCGATGCGTCGCTCGACGATGATGAAGGCCACGAAAGGCGCGACGCTCGCGATGAGGCTGAGCCAGGTCCATGCCGGCCAGTGGCGCGTGTGCCCCAGCATCAACGGCAACACGGCCAGCAGCACGGCAAGCGAGAGCGTGCCCATGCCCAGGAGGTCGAGGCGTTGCGGCCGCACTTCGCGATGCACCGGCAGGATCCGCCAGGCCGCCACCATGACAACCGCGCCGATGGGCAGGTTGACCAGGAAGATCGGGCGCCACCCGGAACCGAACAGGTTCGCAGCCACCAGGGCGCCGCCCAGCACCTGCCCGAGCGCGGCGCTGATCGACAGGGCGAGCGCGTAGTAGCCGATCGCCCGCGTACGTGCGGCGCCGGTGAAGTTCAGTTGGATGCCGGTCAGCACCTGCGGCACCAGCAGGGCCGCGCCGATCCCCTGCACGACCCGGGTGCCGATCAGCACGTCCGCGCGCCAGGCCAGGCCACACGCGCCGGAGGCCAGGGTGAACAGGCCCAGGCCCACCATGAACAGGCGCCGGTAGCCGTGGGTCGCGCCGAGGCGCGCACCCGTGACCAGCAGCATGGCGTAGGACAGTGTGTAGGCAGAGATGACCAGCTGCAATTCACTGTCGGATGCGCCCAGTCCCTCGCGGATCGACGGCGTCGCGACATTGACGACCGCCACGTCGACGTTCGCGATGAAGACGCCCATCAGCAGCACGGTGAGCACCGATGCCGTGCCGCGCGCGTCGGCTTTTTCTTGAAAGTTCATACACTCACCTTGTTGGAAAATCCACCGAAGCACCTCGGGGACTCAGCGGGCCCGCTGGGGAAATTCCCGCAGGATCCCGGCCATGTGAAAGCGCACGCATCCGTTGCCCAGCATGGCAAGCAAGTGGAGAAGAATGCGTCCCGCAGGAAATCGGGCCAGTGTCATCGCCTTGTCCCAAAGATGCGATCACACCGCATGCATGCCCGTCGAGCCATTGGACGATGGTGTCGCCGACACGAAAGAACCATGAACACAGCGTCCGCCAGTGATGACGACACCGACCTGCCCCACTTCGCGATCGACGTGCCCGTCATCGCGGTGATCGACGATGACATCTCCGTGCGCGAATCGCTGGAACTGCTGATCCACAGTGCGGGCTGGGAAGCCCAGACCTTCGAGTCGGTCGAGCACTTCCGCACGCGACCTTCGGCGCTCGCACCCGGTTGCCTCGTGCTCGACGTGACGCTGGCCGGCATTGCCGGGCTGGATCTGCAGGCCGTGTTCGCGTGCGAACCGGCCCGCATGCCGGTTCTCTTCATCACCGGCTACGACGAGGTGCCGGCGAGCGTGAGGGCCATGAAGCCCGGGCCGATCGAGTGCTTGACGAAGCCCTTCAGCGGCGACGCACTGCTGCACGCCATCCAGCAGGCCATGAACACGGCCTGTTGAAGTTCCCCGGGCAATGCGCCGCTCAGGCGGCCGCCGGAACGCCCGGACGCAAGGTGAACTGGAAGACGGCCCCGCGTGGGGTGTTCGGGTCGACCCACAAGCGCCCGTGGTGCGCCTCCACGATCGAGCGGCAGATCGAAAGACCCATGCCCATGCCGTCCGGCTTGGTCGTGAACAGCGGGCTGAAGATGCGTTCGACATCCTGCGTGCCGACGCCCGCGCCCGTGTCCGCCACCGACACCTTGATGCCGTCGCCCTCGTAGGGCTCGGAGCTCACTTGCAGGACTCTCGGCTCGTCCCGCGCGCTCATCGAATCGACGGCGTTCATGATGAGGTTCAGCAGCACCTGCTGGAGCTGGATGCGGTCGCCATGCACCTCCGGGAGCGATTTGCCCGGCGCGCTGTGAACCAGTATCTGGTGGCGCTGCAAGTCGCCCACCACCAGCGCCAGGGACTTCCGGATCAGCGCTTCGACATCGAGCCTTGTCCTGTGCCGCACCTCGTTCCTGAAGATCGCGCGAATGCTCTGGAGCACCGCCGCGGCCCGGTGTCCGTCGGCGACGACCCGCCTGAAGGCATCGCCGGCCTTGCCGGCATCCGGTTGCGCCCGATCCAGGAAGCGCAAGCCCGCCTCGGCGCTCGTGATCATGCCGCTCAGGGGCTGCCGCACTTCATGCGCGATCGTTGCCGCGACGGCATCGCCGGTCATGCGCCGCGCCTCGCGCTCGCGGCGCTGGGCGAGCACCGCGGCGAGCAGCTTGGCATAGAGCGTGGTGATCTCGTAGAGCAGGACGATCAGCACCAGGATGCTGGAGAGGAAGCCGAACACGCGGCCCGCATACCAGCCGACGCCGTAGATGATCTGCGCCGGGAAATAGGTCAGCGGCACTTCGAACGCATGCGCGCAGAGCACGACCATCAGCCACAGGTCGAGCATCGAGCGGCGACGCGTCCACAACACCATGATGGCCACGACGCTCAGCAACGAGACGGGTACGCCCACATAAGGCCACTGCGGGCCCAAGCGAACCGAATCGAGCCGCATGCGGGGCAACCACGGTTCGCCGGCCATGCAGATGACGGCCAGGGCGACGACGACGGCCACCGTCAGCGCAACGCTCAGCAGGATTCCGCCGCGCACGGTGCCGCCCCAGAGGCGTTTGTTGCCGTCCGCATCCTTGGTCAGGGCGTAGCCGATGACGAACATCGGAAAGCCGGCATGCCAGGAGAAATAGAGCCACGAGGTGCTTTGCAGCCCGCCCAGCAGCGCGTCGGTGGCGATGGCTCCCGGGAAGGTCAGGAACACCGCGATCACGATCAGCGCCGTGAACAGGTAGCCGCTTGCGATGACGAGGATGGCGCGCGAGCGTACGATCGAGAACTGCGAGAACAGCAGGATCGACGTGATCAGGTCGTTCACGAACATCGCCATCACATAGGCAGGGACAAAGGCCGAGATGCGCCCCAACTGGATTCCGGAAAAGGGCCCCGCAATCACCAGCAGGAAGAACGACAGCAGGGCGAGCACGACCACGCCTGCCAATCGCTTCTGTGCCGGACTGGGCGGCAGGCCCGAGAAAATGAAATCTCCACCCTCGGGCGGGCTGGCGACTTGCTTTGGCATCGTGTCGACCTTCGCAGCAGCGGCTGCGCGCGCGACGATACTCCTTTAGCACTTCGGTGCGGCGCCGTGAGATGCCGACCAACACCAAAGTCTCATGGACGTATGCACCCCGCCAGCGCATCCTTGTGACACGGCGACCGTCACGAAAGGGCCGGAATGGAAAACGGGTACTCCCGCTTCGCAGATGCGCTCCCCGGCCTGGTATGGACTGCGCTTCCCGACGGGCATGTCGATTTCCTCAACCAACGCTGGCATGCGTACACCGGCCAGCGCCACGACGTCGCACTCGGCCACGATTGGACGGCGTCCGTCCACCCCGACGACCTCGCCGAATGGATGCAGCGATGGAGTGCCATGCTGGCGGGCAAGCCATGCGAAATGGACGTGCGCTTGCGCCGGCACGACGGCGTTTTCCGGTGGTTCCAGTTTCGCGCCGCCGCATGGCGCGACGCCGGCGGCGCCATCGTCAAATGGTGCGGCGTGCTCACCGACATCGACCATGCGAAGCGTGCCGAGGAAGCGTTGGGCAAGCTCCGGTCGGAACTGGCGCAGGTCGCCCGTGTCACGAGTCTCGGCGCCTTGACCGCATCGATCGCCCACGAAGTCAACCAGCCCCTGTCGGGCATCATCACCAATGCCAGCACCTGCCTTCGGATGCTCGGCACCGACCCGCCCAACATCGACGGCGCGCGCGAAACCGCACGGCGCACGATCCGCGACGGTCATCGCGCGTCCGACGTCATCACCCGCCTGCGCGCACTCTTCGGCCGGCACAGTCCGCCGGCCGAATGGGTCGACCTGAACGAGGCGACGCGCGAGGTGATGGCGTTGTCGTCAAGCGAACTGCATCGCGAACGCGTGATTCCGAGTTCCGAGCTGGCGGACGACTTGCCTAGCGTGTCGGGCGACCGCGCGCAGTTGCAGCAGGTGATCCTGTACCTGCTGCTGAACGCCCTGGAGGCGATGCGCACCGTGGTCGATCGACCACGGCAACTGATGGTCAAGACCAACCGGGACGAAGGAGATTGCGTGCGATTGACAGTGAAGGATGCGGGGATCGGTATCGATCCGCAGAACATGGAGCGTCTCTTCGACGCCTTCTACACGACCAAGAGCGGGGGCATGGGGATCGGGCTGTCGGTCAGCCGTTCCATCATCGAAAGCCATCACGGTCGGCTGTGGGCGGCGGCCAATGACGGCCCGGGGGTTTCGTTCGCGTTCTCCATCCCGACCCATCCCGAAAGCACCGCGCGCTTCCATGGTTCAGGCGCGATCCACACGGACATGGCGATGGAAGCGCCGCGCCGTCGCGCGGGAGCCTCGCGATGAAGGTCGTGCCCGCGCTCGTCTCCATCGTCGACGACGACGAATCCGTGCGCGAGTCGCTGCCGGATCTGCTCAAGGAGTTCGGCTATTCGGTCGAGGCTTTCGCATCGGCGGAAGCCTTCCTTGCGTCCGATTGCATCGACCGGACACAGTGCCTGATCCTCGACATCGCAATGCCCGGCATGTCGGGCCCGGAACTCCAGAGGGAACTGAAAGGCCGCGGCCGGACCGTGCCGATCGTCTTCATCACCGCGCACGCGGATGAGGCCATCCGCCCGCTGATGCTCGAGCAAGGCGCCGTGGAGTGCCTGTTCAAGCCCTTCAGCGAAAGTGCCCTGCTGGGCGCGCTCCACACCGCCCTGCGAACGCCCTGAAGCATTTTCCAGAAAGCGCATGATCCCGAATCGATGCGTCCATGCCATGACACACACCACGCCTCTTGTCTTCATCGTCGATGACGATGTCTCGGTCCGCGAATCGCTGGAATCCATGGTCGCCCACGCGGGCTGGCAGCCGGAGACCTTCGCGTCGGCGCAGGCGTTCCTGGCGCGCGACCGGTCCACATTGCCGTGCTGCCTGATCCTGGACGTCGGCCTGCCGGACCTGAACGGCCTCGATCTTCAGAAACTGATCGGCATCGACCGCACCGACATGCCGATCATCTTCATCACCGGCTACGGCAGCGTGCCCATGACGGTGCAGGCCATGAAGGCCGGCGCAGTGGAGTTCCTGACCAAGCCCTTCGATGACGACGTGCTGCTGGCCGCCATCGGCAACGCCATCGAGGGCAGCCGCGCGGCGCTGGCACAGACTGAAGGACTGCGATCGCTGCGGGCTGCCCATGCATCACTGAGCCGCCGCGAGCGGGAGGTGATGGAACTCGTGGTCTCCGGCCTCCTGAACAAGCAGGTGGGCGGTGAGCTGGGCATCAGCGAGATCACGGTGAAGGCGCACCGCGGTCGGGTCATGCAGAAGATGAACGCCGGCTCGCTGCCAGACCTCGTGAACATGGCCGCGCGGCTCGGCCTGCGCGCGCCGCAAAGCCACTGAGGCCACTGAGGCCACTGAGGCCGCGCAGGCCGCGGACACCGGCCTCGACGTTGCGTCAGTGCGCTGGCGGCCAGCTTCCCGCCGCCTCTGCCGAAGGCTGGCCGGAGGACAGGGCTGCCGTCACCGACCCCGCCAAGGGCGCGACCCCCGCCGGATCTTCCGAGTCGAGAAAGCTTCGCGCATGCGCGAGAAAGCGCTCCGGATACTGGTACTGCGAGCCGTGGCCGGCGTCGGGATAGATGATGAGTTGCGCGTTGGGGATCGCCTGCGCGAGGTGCCACGAGTTGATCGTCGGCACCATGATGTCGTTGCTGCCGTTGACCACCAGCGTGGGCTGGCCGATCTGCCGCAGGTCCGCGAACAAGGCGGGCCTGGCCTGCCCCCAATCCGCCAGCGCGTCGAGTTGCGCAAGCATGGCCGCTTGCGAGCTCGGTGGATCGACGTCCGCCGTGCGTTGCTGGCGGCGGTCATAGAAGGCACGTCCGGCCGCCTGGCTCTCTGCCGAGGGCGAGAAGAACAGCAGCAGGAAGTCGTCGATGGTCGGCACGTCGTGCGTGGCGGCCGGCCCGACGCGCGCGTCCGATCCGGGCACGCCGCCGCGCGGGCCTGTGCCCGCGAGGATCAGGCGGCGCACCAGCTTCGGATGGGCGAGCGTGAGCGCCTGCGCAACGAAGCCGCCGATGGAGAAGCCCAGCACGTCGACGGTCTGCAGGCCCATGGCTGCGACGAAGGCGGCGACATGCTCCGCCATGGCCTCGAAGGTCCGGGGCGTCTCGCCACCAGACGCGGCCACGCCCGCGTTGTGGAAGAGGATCACCGGCCTGTCGCGGCCCAGGCCATCCGTCAGCAGCGGATCCCAATGGTCCATGCCGCCCCGGAAGTGCTGGAGGAAGAGCAGCGGAACCCCCGTGGCGGCGCCAAACCGGCGGTAGGCAAAGCGGATGCCGCCGGCCTCGATGAACTGCGTGGGGACGTCGACGTGTGTGTGAATGGTCATGGGTTCTCCTGTGGAAATGAAAAGCAGATGGCTGCGCCGTGGCACCGGCTACCGCAGGTGCAGGCCGAAGAAGTCGGAGGTCCGGCGATTGGCCAGCGCGGTGGCGGCTGCGTCGCTCGCGCCAACGACGCGCGACGCCACAAGGCGAAGGCGATGGGTGAAAGCACGCACGAATCCGGTCCTCGCCGGCCGTGCCGCGCGCGCTGGGGCGACCGGCAGCGGCGAGGCAGCTACGGCCTCTATCCCGCCGTCTCGCGCCATCATCAACGCCCGCGCAGACCGGGCCAAGTCATCCAGCATGGCAGCGGCCGCCAGGTCCAGGTGCGGAAAGTCCTCGAAGGTCTTCCCCTGCTGCCAGATGCCAACAACTTCGCTCCGGCTGACATGGACCGCGCGGGTCACGGGTGCCATCTGCAGTGCGAGCGCCACGTTCCGCAACGGATCACTGTCGGTATCGCCCGCGTGCCTTCCGTAGCCGACGAACGCGATCGGCTTGTCTGCGAATGCGCCGAGTCGCGCTTCCGCGTCTGTCGGAGCACCCGGGCTGCGCTTCGGGTCTTCCTCGGACGCCACGACGATGAAGCCGTCGAGGCGGTCGAGCACGGCCATCCAGCGCTGGGCGACAGAGCCCTCGTCGTGGCGCGACGCAGGCAGCACAGGCGCCCCGAAGAAAGGCAGAGGATGGCGGCCGAGGTCGATGAGTTCGATCCTCATGTCAGACCGCTGCTCGGCCACGCGGTAGATCCAGTGCGCTGGCACCTCGCCAAAGCGTCCGCCCTGGCCAGAAGAGCCCACGATGACGCCGATCAGGGGATTGTTCATTCGGACCCTTCAGAAAAATGGGAGTTCGATCCGCGGGGCAAGGCCTCGGCGACGGGTCGAGCAGCTCGGCCGACATGGAACCGATCAAACCAGAGCCGTTGCGCCCGATCCATTGGACGTTGGTGTCGCCTACACCTTCGTATCACGCGCCCGGAACCGGCTCGGCATGAAACGTAGTGTGTGGACTTCGTCGTGCCGATACATGCGCGTACGAACAACGTGATGCGAGCCTGGCCCGCACATGAAGATGCGATCGTTCCCGAATCCGCCTCTATCCGACCAGGAGTTCACATGACATTTCGCGCCAGCGCCCTCTTCGTCGCCGTTGCTCTCGCAGCTTCGTTGGCTGCCCTCAGCCTGGCGGCCCTGCCGCGCGGCGGCGATACG
The DNA here is from genome assembly GCF_018449755.1 of Variovorax sp. dw_954. NCBI lineage: Bacteria > Pseudomonadati > Pseudomonadota > Betaproteobacteria > Burkholderiales > Comamonadaceae > Variovorax > Variovorax sp. dw_954. Next base: position 99,925 of record NZ_JAAVVD010000009.1, read on the forward strand.
CCAGTGGCCCACCAGCAGCAAGCCCCCGCCCTCCAGGGCATCGGCACCTGGCTCAATTCGCCACCACTGAAGCTCGATGAACTGCACGGCAAGGTCGTGCTCGTCGACTTCTGGACCTACACCTGTATCAACTGCCTGAACCACCTGCCCTCCATCAAGGATTGGCATGCGAAGTACAAGGACCAGGGCCTCGTCGTGATCGGTGTTCACACGCCCGAGTTCGCCTACGAAAAGTCGACGAAGAACGTGCAGGCCGCCATCGAGAAGCTCGGGATCCGGCACGCCGTGGCGCAAGACAACGACTACGCCACGTGGAAGGCCTTCGGCAATCAGTTCTGGCCCGCGGTCTACCTGATCGACAAGCAGGGGCGCATCGTCTACTCGCACTTCGGCGAGGGCAGCTACGAGACCACCGAGAAGAAGATCCAGGCGCTGCTGGCAGAACCCGCCGCGGCCGGGTCCTGAGCGACCATGAGAAGCCTCTGGTTCGCACTGCTGTTCCTGGCCGGCGGAATCTCGCACGAGTTGCGCAACCCCGTCCGTTGCCAGTGCATCGCATCGCGCCACGTCGCCGGTGGGAAACGACGCGACGCCCCTGTCGCGTGATGCTCAGTCGCGAGCCTCGACCGTCGAGGCGAAGACATAGCCTTCGCTGCGCACCGTCTTGATGTAGCGCGGCTCGCGTGCATCGTCGCGAAGGCGTTGCCGCAGGCGACTCACCAGCAGGTCGATGGACCGCTCGAAGAGTTCGGCCTCGCGGCCCTGCGTGAGGTTGAGCAGCTGGTCGCGGCTGAGCACCACCTGCGGATGGTCGAGGAAGGTGCGCAGCAACCTGTACTCCGCGCCGCTGAGCGCGACCATCGTGCCGGTGTCATCGAGCAGGTGGCGTGCAGAGGTATCGACGCGCCATGGCCCGAAGCCCAGCACCTGCGCCGACTCGGTCGAATGCATGTTCGGCGGCAGCATGCGCGTGCGGCGCATCACGGCCCGGATGCGTGCCAGCAGTTCGCGCGCCGAGAAGGGCTTGGCCAGGTAGTCGTCGGCGCCCATCTCCAGGCCCAGGATGCGGTCGGCCTCCTCGCTTCGCGCCGTCAGCATCAGGATGGGTGTGGTCTTGTACTTGCCGGTGCGCAGGTCGCGGCACAGCGTGAGCCCGTCTTCGCCAGGCAGCATGAGGTCCAGGATGATGAGGTCGAAAGGGCCCGACGACTCGAGCGCCGCACGCATGTGCCGGCCGGTGGGTACCGCGGCCACGCGCAAGCCGTTCTTGACCAGGTAGGTGGTGAGCAGTTCGCGGATCTCGCGATCGTCGTCGACGATGAGCACGTGATCGGCAGGACGTGTGTTCATGGCCCGCAATGTAGCCCTCCGGCGCGGAATCGTCCCGGGCTTTGTATGCCCAGGTATCCGGCGCCCTGCCCCGAGACACTCTGATGCGAACACCGGCTGCGGCGCGATCGCCGAATGACCGGCCGAATCGCCGGCCGAATGAAATTTACTGTCGGGAAAGCGCCCCCGGATACACAGGCATACGGTGAGCGGGCCGCAGGGTGTCCCGGCGGCCAAGAATCCGCGCGTCAGTTTCTTTCACTCCCCATTCAAGGATTCAACATGACGCAAGCAACCATGACGCAGGTCCAAAAGAAGGTTCTCTACACCGCCCACGAACACACCACCGGTGGACGCGACGGCGGCGCATCGCGCAGCTCCGACGGCCGTCTCGACATCAAGTTCTCGGTGCCGGGAACGCCCGGCACCGGCACCAACCCGGAGCAGCTTCTGGCAGCAGGCTGGTCGGCCTGCTTCATCGGTGCGATGGGGCTCGCGGCCCGCAAGATGAAGGTCGCGATGCCGGCCACGGCAGCCGTCGATGCCGAAGTCGACCTGGTCCTCACCGGCGATGCCTATTCGCTGCAAGCGCGCCTCAACGTGAGCCTGCCCGGCATCGAGCCGGGCATCGCCCGCGCCATTGCCGACGCCGCGCACCAGACCTGCCCCTACTCCAAGGCGACGCGCGGCAACATCGACGTGACGATCAACGTCGTCTGAGCCAGACCGCATCGCGGAAGCAAGCGGCCCGCCCGTGCGAACGGGCGGGCCGTTGTGCGTCGGCAGCCGGGCATCGGTAAAGTTCTATTTCACGCCGTCGCTCGAACACATTGGAATACACGCGGCGCCCATCGAATCGACGCAGAGGCCTATAAACGGGCCATGACCCGGTCGACCTCACGCGCTCCAGCCAGTGGCCCCGAGACCGGATTGACACCCGAGCGGAGGAGTCGCCTGCGCCGCCTCGTGCCACGCTCGCTGTTCGCGCGCGTGATGCTGATCATGGTCGTGGGATTGGCCATTGCACAGCTCCTGACCTTCGCCTCGATCCGCTATGAGCGCGGCAACGCGATGCGCGAACTGATGATGAGCGGCATCGAGCTGGATATCGCCAGTTCCATCGCCATCCTCGACCGGCTCCCGGCCGATGAGCGCCACGCCTGGCTGGGACGCTTGGAGCGCCGGAACTACAAGTTCATCCTGGGCGGTGACGACGTGTCTGGCCCGGCCCCATCAGAGCCTTCATCGCAGGAATTCGCGTCAGCCATCACCACCGCGCTGAAGCCCTTCACGGTCGTTCGAGTGGCGCAGACCGGCGATGGACAGGACAGCCTTCGCATGCAGGTCAAGCTGGGCGACGGCAGTTGGGTGACGGTCGCTGCGCGGCGCGTGCCGATGCCGGTGTCCGACTGGGTGATGTGGATGCTGTGGGTCCAGCTCGCCGTGCTCGCGGCCTGCGGCTGGCTCGCGGTGCGCCTCGTCACCCGGCCTCTCGCCCGGCTCGCCTCGGCGGCCGACGAACTGGGGCCGGACCTGAAGCCGAGGATGCTCGTCGAGGAAGGCCCGACCGAAGTGGCGCATGCGGCGCGCGCCTTCAACGCGATGCAGCGCCGGATCGCGGGCTACATGTCGGAGCGCGTCGAGATCCTGGCTGCGATCTCGCACGACTTGCAGACGCCGATCACGCGGATGCGCCTGCGCACCGACCTGATGGACAACGAGAAGGACCAGGTCAAGTTCAGGCAGGACCTCGACGCCATGAATGCGCTGGTGCGGGAAGGCATGACCTATGCGCGCACGCTGCATGGGACGAAGGAGCCGCCCTGCCGCATCGATGCCGATGCGCTGCTGGAGAGCATGGTGGCGGACTACGAGGATGCCGGCCAGCAGGTGCAGCTGGAAGGCCGGATCGGCGAGCCCGTCGTGACACGCCCCAACGCCCTGCGCAGGATCCTCGCCAACCTGATCGACAACGCGTTGAAGTTCGGCAGCGAGGTGCGCGTTCTCGTGCACTACGCCGGGGACCAGCTCACGGTGGCGGTGATCGACAACGGGCCCGGCATCCCGCCCGAGCACCTGGCGTCGGTGCTCAAGCCCTTCTACCGCGTCGAAGGCTCGCGCAACCGGAGCACCGGCGGCACGGGCCTGGGCCTCGCCATCGCGCACCAGCTTGCCAACGCCATGGGGGCCGAGCTGACGCTGAGCAATCGCGACGAAGGCGGCCTGAAGGCGCGGCTGAGCGTGAGCACCCGCGCCGACGCGCAAGGCTGAGGCTGCAATCCAGCCCGCAGGCGCCTGTCCCGCGGGTGCCTTTTTGTATGGCCACGTGTCTGGCCGCGATGCGCGTACACGGCGATGCAAGAACGCCTGTCCATGACACACGCGGGATACAGCGTCGGACTTCAATGGCCCTTCGACACACACCCATGCTTGCGAAGGACCCCATGACACATGACATCAACCAGCAGCGCCGCAGCTTCCTCGGTGCAGCCATGGCGACGGCCGCCGCGGTGAATCTCGGCGTCGCGGGCACCAGCCATGCCCAGCCTGTCGCGGGCCCGCTGAAGCGGCTGGAGCCGCTGCGGCATGTCGACGCGGGCGTGCTCGACATCGCGTACTACGAGGCCGGCCCCGCGGACGGACCGGTGGCGATGCTGATGCATGGCTATCCCTACGACATCCATTCCTACGTCGACGTGGCACCGGATCTCGCGGCGCGCGGCTGCAGGGTGATCGTGCCGTACCTGCGCGGCTACTCCCCGACGCGCTTTCTCGACGGCGCAACCCCACGATCGGGCGAACAGGCCGCATTGGGCGCGGACCTGATCGCGTTGATGGACGCATTGAAGATCCGCACCGCCGTCGTCGCCGGCTACGACTGGGGCGGGCGCGCCGCCTGCGTGGCAGCCGCGCTGTGGCCGGCGCGCGTGACGGGGCTGGTCTGCGTCAACAGCTACCTGATCCAGAACATCGCCCGGGCCATGGTGCCCACCTCGCCCGCGGGCGAGAAGGCGATCTGGTACCAGTACTACTTTCACAACGAGCGCGGCGTGGCAGGCCTTAGCGCCAACCGGCGCGAACTGACCCGGCTGCTGTGGAAGGACTGGTCGCCGAACTGGAACTTCGACGACGCCACCTTCGAGCGCGCCGCGGTCTCCTTCGACAACCCGGACTTCGTCCCGGTCGTCATCCACAACTACCGGCACCGATTCGGGTTGGTCGACGGCGACCCGGCCTATGCAGGCCTCCAGAAGCGCCTGGCCGCGCAACCGGTGATCAGCGTGCCCGCCATCACGCTGGATGGCGGTGGCGATGGCGTCATCGCCGCCACGGATGGCAAGGGCTCCGCGCACCTCTTCAGCGGGCCGCGCTCGCACCGCATCGTGCCCAAGGTCGGGCACAACCTGCCGCAGGAAGCCCCCAAGGCATTTGCAGACGCCGTCTGGGAGCTCGCGTCAGCGAAGCAACCCGCCTGATCCATCCACACCGGAGCAATTCCATGAACCCAACGAACAGACTCACCACCGAATCCGGCGCCCCCGTCGAGGACAACCAGCGCTCCCAGACCGCCGGCGCCAACGGCCCGGTGCTGATGCAGGACCACCACCTGATCGAGAAGCTCGCGCGCTTCGATCGCGAACGCATCCCCGAGCGCGTGGTGCATGCTCGGGGCTCGGGCGCCTTCGGCAGCTTCGAGGTGACGGCCGACGTGTCGAAATGGACCCGGGCGAAGTTCCTCGGCCAGGTCGGCAAGAAGACCGACGTGCTGATCCGCTTCTCGACCGTGGCATTGGAGCTCGGCTCGGCCGACACGGTGCGCGACCCGCGTGGCTTCGCGCTCAAGTTCTACACCCAGGAAGGCAACTACGACCTGGTCGGCAACAACACGCCGATCTTCTTCATCCGCGATGCCATCAAGTTCCCGGACTTCATCCACTCGCAGAAGCGCGATCCCTGGAGCCACGTGCAGGAGCCCGACAACGCCTGGGACTTCTTCTCGAACTCGCCCGAGGCGACGCACCAGTTCACCTGGCTGTTCGGCGACCGTGGGATTCCTCGAAGCTACCGCCACATGGACGGCTTCGGCTCGCACACCTTCCAGTGGGTCAACGCCGGGGGCGAGGCCTTCTGGATCAAGTACCACTTCAAGACCCGGCAAGGGATCGAATGCTTCACGGCGGAAGAGGCCCAGCGCGTGGGTGGCGAGAACCCGAATCACCATCATCTCGACCTGCTGCATTCGATCGAGCGCGGCGAGTTCCCGAAGTGGACGTTGCAGGTGCAGGTGATGCCGGTGGCCGAGGCGCAGCACTACCGCTTCAACCCCTTCGATGTGACCAAGGTGTGGTCGCACAAGGACTATCCAAAGATCGACGTCGGGGTGCTGACGCTCAACCGCAACCCCGGCAACTACTTTGCCGAGATCGAGCAGGCCGCGTTCAACCCGGCCAACTTCGTGCCCGGCATCGGACCGTCGCCGGACAAGATGCTGCAAGGTCGGCTGTTCAGCTACGGCGACACGCAGCGCTACCGGCTCGGCATCAACCACACCCAATTGCCGGTGAACTGCCCCCACGCGACCAAGGCGGCAAACTACGGCCGCGATGGCGCCATGCGCCACGACAACGGCGGACGCGGCCCGAACTACGAGCCGAACAGCTTCGGCGACGCACCGAAGCAGAGCAACCGGCCCCTGTATGCCCCGCTCGAAATCCACGGCTGGACCGGCAGCCATGCGTGGACGAAGCATCCCGACGACAACGACTTCGTGCAGGCCGGCGATCTCTACCGCCTGATGGACGAGCCGGCGAAGCGTCGCCTCGTCCACAGCATCGCCGGCGGGCTCGGCGCGGTGACGCGGCAGGAGATCATCGACCGGGCGACCGGCCACTTCCGCCAGGCAGACGCCGACTTCGGCGCGCGGGTCGAGACGGCCGTGAAGGCGGTCCAGGCCAGCCTGAAGGGCGAGGACGTCTCGGTGCAGGTCGGCGCGTCAACGCACGCCGATGCACTGGGCTGAGGCATCCCGGGGGCGTTTTGTATTCCCGTGTATCTGCGGTAGCCAAGGTACACGCCCATACCAAAACGCCCCTTCGCCGACACATGCCGAATACATGCGAAGCATCCAATGAGCCACATCGCTCGACACGCACCAAGGAACGCCATGTCCAACCAAGTCAATCGCCAGCGCCGCAACTTTCTGGGCAGCGCAGTCGCCGGGATCGCCACGGCAGAGCTGGGCTTCATCGGCTCGGCCCATGCCCAGACGCCATCTCCTGCAACGCCCGCCGCTGCACCCGCCGGCGCGCCGCAGAAGCTCGGGCCGATCAGGCAGATCAAGGCCGGTGAACTGGATGTCGGCTACTACGAAGCCGGCCCCGCGAACGGCATCCCGGTGCTGCTGATGCACGGATATCCCTACGACATCCACAGCTATGCAGACGTGGCCCCGCTGCTTGCCGCACGCGGTTGCCGCGTGATCGTGCCGCACCTGCGCGGCCACGGCACCACGCGCTTTCTCGACACCGCGAACCCGCGCTCCGCACAGCAATCCGCCGTGGCTCTGGATCAGATCGCATTGCTGGACGCCCTCAAGATCGACCGTGCCGTGATGGTGGGCTACGACTGGGGTGCTCGAACGGCCTGCATCATCGCGGCGCTGTGGCCCGAGCGCTGCCTGGGCCTGCTCTCGGTCGGCGGCTACATCATGACCAACCTGCCGGCCAACAGGATGCCGCTCCCGGCCAAGGCCGAGCACGAGTGGTGGTACCAGTTCTACTTCGCCACGGAGCGCGGCCGCGCCGGGCTCGAGGCCAACCGCAAGGACATCGCGCGCATTCTCTGGACGACGAATTCGCCGAAGTGGAACTTCGACGAGGCGACCTTCCAGCGCAGCGCGGCGTCCTTCGACAACCCTGACTACGTGGCGATCGTGATCCACAACTACCGCTGGCGCCTCGGCCTGGCGGACGGCTTCCCGAAGTACGCGGAATGGGAGAAGCAACTGGCCACGCTGCCCGTCATCTCCGTGCCCACCATCACCATGGACGGCGACTCCAACGGCATCGTGCCGCCTTCCGACGGCAAGGCACAGGCGGCGAAGTTCAGCGGTCCGCGCACGCACCAGGTCGTCCAGGCGGGCCACAACGTCCCGCAGGAAACGCCGCAAGTCTTTGCCGATGCGGTGTGGTCGCTGGCATCGGCGCGCCACTGAGCGGGCACGCCATGTTCATCCTGGTTGCTGCCTACCTGGGCGGGGTGCTCACCATCCTGAGCCCCTGCGTCCTGCCGGTGCTGCCTTTCGTGTTCGCGCGCGCCGACCGTCCCTTCCGGTCGCATGGCCTGCCCCTGCTGCTGGGCATGGCGGTGGCGTTCGCGGGCATCGCGACGCTGGCCGCCGTCGGCGGCGGATGGGTCGTGGAGCTGAACCAGTACGGGCGCTACGCCGCCATCGGCCTGCTGGCGGTGTTCGGTGTCACGCTGCTTTTTCCCTCGCTGGCGGACCGCTGGAGCCAGCCCTTGGTGGCCTTCGGCTACCGGCTTTCCGAGCCGCGCGCCGATGCGGCGTCGGCGCGCCCGTCCTTGCTGTCGCCGCTGCTGCTGGGCGTCGGCACCGGCATGCTGTGGGCGCCCTGCGCCGGTCCGATCCTCGGCTTGATCCTGACCAGCGCGGCGCTCAACGGCGCCAGCGTCGGTACCTCGTTGCTGCTGCTCGTCTACGCGGCAGGCGCCTGTACCTCGCTGGCGGCCGCGCTGCTGTTCGGCGGACGGCTGTTCTCGCTGATGAAGGGAACGCTGGCGACGGGCGCCATGGTCCGGCGTGGCGCCGGTGCCGCCGTCCTCGTCGGCGTGGGAGCCATCGCGCTCGGCTTCGACACCGACGTGCTGAGCCGCATCTCGTTCGGGTCCACGACGCGCTTCGAGAAATCACTGGTCGAAAGGATCGAAATGCGCCCGCCTTCAGCGCCCTCCCCTGGTTCTACCGTTGGCCCGGACAAGGCGCGGTTCGTCCTCACCGCGGCAACCACGGACCGCAAGCCCCAGCGCTCGCTGCCGCCGGAAGGCGCCTTTCCATCGCTCGCCGGAGCGACCGAATGGCTCAATTCGGCGCCTCTGACCGCCGAAGCGTTGCGCGGCAAGGTGGTGCTGGTCGACTTCTGGACCTACTCGTGCATCAACTGCCTGCGCACCGTGCCGTACCTTCGCGCATGGGCCGACAAGTACAAGGACGCGGGCCTCGTGATCGTCGGCGTTCACACGCCCGAGTTCGCCTTCGAGAAACGCCGGTCGAACGTGGTCAATGCCACGAAGGACCTGGGCATCGACTTTCCCGTGGCCATCGACAACGACTTCGCGGTGTGGCGCGCGTTCAGGAACCGGGCATGGCCTGCGTTCTACTTCATCGACGCCAAAGGGCAGATCCGCCATCACCAGTTCGGCGAGAACCAGTACGAGGAGGCGGAAGAAGTCATCCAGCAATTGCTGGCCGAGGCCGGCCAGGCGAGCGTGCCCTCGAAGCTGGTCGCGCCGCAGGGCGTTGGCACGCAGGCCGCGGCAGGTGCAGCGCCGCCGCTGTCGCAGGAGAGCTACCTCGGTCATGAGCGCGCGCACAACTTCGCCTCGCCGGGCGGGATCGTGCGGGACCGCGCCAACGCCTACCAGCTCGCCACGTCGCTGCGCACCGACCAGTGGTCGCTCGGCGGGGACTGGACGGTGGAAGGCGAGCGCGCAGTCGTCGGCAGCGCGAACGGCCGCATCGCCTATCGCTTTCAGGCACGCGACCTGCACCTGGTGCTGGGACCGTCGGCGGACGGCAAGCCTGTGCGCTTCAGGGTGCGCATCGACGGCAACGCGCCGCTTGCCGACCACGGCTACGACACCGACGCCGCGGGCAACGGCACGATCGACGCGCAGCGTCTCTACCAGCTGGTGCGCCAGGTGGCGAGCAGGAAGAGCAGGCTGTTCGAGATCGAGTTCCTGGACCCCGGCGCGCAGGCCTACGCTTTCACGTTCGGGTAATGGGCAGTTGAGGGAGCGCAGCGGCTCGATCGAGGCACTTCGCGTCTCAAGGGACGGACACGGGGATGACGTGCGAGATCGAGAACGAGAAGGTCGATCCTGGACCATCAGGATGATCATGTCGACCGCATCGGGAAGACTCGCCATCCTGGAGCTCGGCGCCGGCGGCTGACGGGCGACGTGGCAATGGGTCCATCGGATTGGACGCGTCCATCGAGCGATTCATCCACCCGGTTTGCTCCGGCGCCATGTACGCAAAGGTGCCGGCGATGACTTCGGGCGGCTCGGGCGCCTGCCGTGCGCGACGCAAGCGCGATGCGATAGCGAACCCCATCGGGCGTACATCGCCGGCAAGCACGTTGGCGGGTTTGACATCCTTGTGGACCAGCCCCGCCCGTGAGCCAGGCCGATCGATCTTGCCAGCCCGCAGGCAAGCTCCAGTTCGCGCTTCTGCCCGAGTGGTCGGTCTCTCGCCCGCTCAAGGATGACGTCCAGTGGCTCGCCGCCAAAGTCTTCAAGCCACAGCATATCAACACGGCGCAGACCGATGGCTGGGCGCCAATAGTGGGACCGGCCGCAGAGGACAGCGCAACGGCCAGCGCGTTCCAGCCGATGGCGGCGCCGAGTTGTTGCCGCGGAACGACGGAGCGCAACAGCGCAACGCCAAGCGCCATGACCGCAGCTGAAGGTCTGATCATGGTGTGCCGAAAGTCCAGACGCCGTCCTTCTCGACGTACCGTTTCACCCGGTGCTCGTCCTTGTCTTCCTTCTTGAGGTCGCGCGCGGTGAAGCGGAACAGAAGCGCCGGCCCCTTCATGCACCGCGTGTCATGAATATCTCCGGGCAGATAGACCTGGACCTGCCCGGGTCGCATCACGGTGGAGTCCTGCTTCACCAGTCCAACACTGCCGTCGGTGTTCTCGACCCGCGCATAGGTCCTCATCTCGATTTCGCCTTGCTGGATGGCGTAGATGACCCAGGCTCGGCCATGGTCATGAGGTGGCCTGTAGAGGCCGGCGTACTCCGAATGCGCCAGGAGTACGAACCCGTGTGCCGGATCGCGATAGAGCTCCTTGTTCGCCGGCGCTTCGCGGTGCAATGCAGCCAACCAATCTTCCGTCGCGGGTGCCCGGAGAAGGTCCGCGAGGTGGCGTTGGCAACCGGCGACCACCGTGTCGCCCAGCGGTCCCCAGACCGACCTGATTCCCTGCATCGATGCGTCGAGCGTATTGCTGGCCATGATTTCTTCCTTTGAGTTGCGCTTGGACGACCTCCGTTCAAGCAGTGCCCCAACGATAGGATTTCGCCCCGAATTGCGGAAGGCGCAGCAGTTGCAACATATTCGTGCGTCAAACGCCATGTCAGCCCGAACGTGCTAATTTCCGATTCCGACTTGATCGCCAGCGTTCCCTCTAGCGCCACACCAAAGGCTTGCGTGCCGGGCTGCACAGCTTCCAGTTGCCGATGCCGGCGCCGGAGATCACCGTCTCGTTGCTCTGGCATCCGAGGATGGATGGGGACCTTGCGCACCGCTGGCTGCGCCGTTGCGTTCGGGATGTCTGCTCGGACCGCCCTGCCTCCGCTGTGAGTTGAGGCAGCCGCGGTGTCATAGCGCACGGTGGCCGCCAGCGAAAGCGATCGGCGGATGCGCATCGCGCTTCTCACATGCACTTGACGCCGGTTTCCTGGCGCTCCGTCTCATGGCGGTGGCAGGGAGGATGTCGCGCCACGACGATGGCGATTCCGACAACCGCACCCCCGTGCAACTTCCTTCGAGGATCCCGCTCATGCGCATCAGACAACGTGCCTTGCTCCTGGCCCTGGGCCTGTTCCTATCGGTCAACGTCCTGGCAGGCCAGGCCGGGTTCCGGACCGTCAGCGTTCCCGGTCTGCCCGCGGACCCCGAACCTGTCCCTGTCGCCTTGTTCTACCCCACGCAGTCGCCCGAGCGAACCATCGCGATGGGGCCGTTCACGGTCCATGCCGCCATGGGCGGTGTGCCTGAAGCGCAAGTGAAGGGCTTGATCGTCCTGAGCCACGGGCACGGGGGGTCCGAGCTGGGACACGCCAGCCTGGCTGAAGCGCTGGCGCGCGACGGCTACCTGGTTGCCGCGCTGCGCCATCCCGGCGACAACTGGCAAGACCAATCGCTGCTCGCGAATGGCCCGGCTCGCTACTTCAGTGTGCGCCCGCAACAGGCTTCGCGTGTGATCGATGCGCTGCTGCAGGACCCAGCCTGGAAGGACCGCATCGCGCGCGACGCCAAGGGACCACGCGTCGGGGCGGTCGGGCATTCGGCGGGTGGCTACACGGTATTGGCGCTGGCCGGGGGCCGGCCCGAACTGCAACGGCTCGCCACGCATTGCTCGGACAACCGTGCTGCCGATCCGATCCTCTGCAGCGTAGCGCCCACGGGGGAGCCAGCAGTGACCCCGAGTGGGCAACTGGATCAAGCGGTCCCGGCGCTGGCGGACAGCCGCGTTCGCGCTGTCGTCGCACTGGCGCCGCTGGGCGCCGTCTTTTCGGCGCGATCGCTCGCCTCGATCCAGATTCCGACCTTGGTCTACGAAGCCGAACTGGACCGCTATCTCGTCCCACGCTTTCATGCGGAGTGGATCGCGCAGAACGTGTCCGGGGTCGAACTGCACCGCGTCTCCAATGCATGGCATTGGGCATTCATGGACATCCCCGCCATGCCCATCTCGACGCCCGATGGCGACATCGGCGCCGATCCACCGGGCTTTGATCGGCCAGCGTTCCTGAAACAGTTGGGCAAGGAGCTCCCGGCTTACTTCGACAAGATCTTTGAACTCAGCCCGGGATGACCGGAGCGCGCGCCTTGACGCCGAGGGGGCAAGCCATATGCGTGGCAAAGCACGAGCATCCCGCCCTCCGTATCCTGGCCGACGCGCCCGACGCGCCCGCCGCGCCGGCCCTCGCGAATACTCGCCAGACTCTTCAGCCCCAGACGCTCGCGGCTTGCACGTCCAGCGCCGCCAGGATTGCGCCGGTGTGCTCGCCCCGCTGCGGCAGCGGACGTGGCGTGACAGCCTCGCCATCGAAGCGTGGGGCCGGCCGCGTCTGCAGCAACCCGTCGCGCTCGAAGTAGATGTCGCGCGCGGCCATGTGCGGGTGCGCAGCGGCCTCGGGCGGGCTCAGGACCGGGCCGAAGCAGACGTCGGTTCCCTCCAGCAGCGCCGACCATTCGTCGCGCGTGCGGCTCGCAAAGAGCTCGGTGAAGTGCGCCTGCATCTCGCCCCATCGCGCGCGGTCCCATTGCTTGCCCGCGAAGCGCGGATCGTCCTGCAGGCCGAGCTTTTCCAGCAGCAACGCATAGAACTGCGGCTCGAGCGAACCCAGCGTGATGAAGTGGCCGTCGGCGCAGCGGTAGGTCGCGAAGAAGTGCGAGCGCTCGTGCATGTTCTCGCCGCGCGGGCCGGTCACCAGACCTTTCTGCCGCGACGCGAGGATGAGCTGCATCATGTGCGCCGAGCCGTCGACGATCGAGGCATCGACCACCGTCCCCTGCCCCGTCTCGCGTGCCTTCAGGATGCCGGCCAGCAGGCCGACCGCCAGGTACAACGCGCCGCCACCGATATCGCCGATCAGCGTGATGGCCGATTGCGGCGGCTCGGCCGGCGTGCCGTTGTAGTAGAGCGCGCCCGAGGTCGCGATGTAGTTGTTGTCATGCCCCGCGGCCTGTGCCAGCGGGCCGGTCTGGCCCCAGCCGGTCATGCGGCCATAGACCAGGCGCGGGTTGCGCGCCGCGCATTCCGCAGGCCCCAGGCCCAGGCGCTCCATCACGCCGGGGCGCATGCCTTCGATCAGTGCGTCGGCGTCCTCGATCAGCTTCAGCACCAGCTCGCGGCCTTCCGGCGTCTTGAGGTCCGCGACGATGGAACGCTTGCCGCGGTTGAGCAGGCTGGACGGCGCGCCGGCAGCGGCCTCGCGCTCGACCGCGATGACATCGGCACCCAGGTCCGCAAGGTGCATGGCGCAGAACGGCCCGGGGCCGATGCCGCAGATTTCGACGATCCTGATTCCTGAAAGCATGCGAGTTCCTGTTGTCAATTGGTTCGATTGAGCGCGTGCGGCCGAAGCGATCGCGTGTCGGGTCGGCAGGTGTAGAAAGCCTCGTCTCGCTGCGACGGCGTCCCCACGGGCTGGCTGGATACTCCAGCGCGTCGCGTCGACTGCGAGGCACGCGCCTCGGCGGCGGCACGCACTTCCATCAGGCATTGTCGAAGAAGAGCCATGTCGCGCCTCCTTTGTGTGTCAGAGCGTGGCGGCCAGGTCAGGCACCGCCGTGAACAGGTCGGCCACGAGGCCGTAGTCGGCCACCGAGAAGATCGGTGCCTCTTCATCCTTGTTGATCGCGACGATCACCTTGGAATCCTTCATGCCGGCCAGATGCTGGATCGCGCCCGAGATGCCGGCGGCGATGTAGAGCTGCGGCGCGACGATCTTGCCGGTCTGGCCCACTTGCCAGTCGTTCGGGGCGTAGCCCGCGTCGACGGCGGCGCGGCTGGCGCCCAGGCCGGCGTTGAGCTTGTCGGCCAGCGGCGCCATGACTTCCTGGAACTTCTCGGCGCTGCCCAGCGCACGGCCACCGGAGACGATGATCTTGGCGGCGGTCAGTTCGGGGCGTTCGCTCTTCGTGACCTCGCGGCCCACGAAGCTCGACTTGCCGCTGTCGGCCACGCCTTCGGCGTTCTCGACGCTGGCGCTGCCACCGGTGGCGGCCGCGGCATCAAAGCCCGTGGTGCGCACGGTGATGACCTTGGTCGCATCGCTGCTCTGCACGGTGGCAATCGCGTTACCAGCATAGATGGGGCGCTCGAAGGTGTCGGCGCTCACGACCTTGGTGATGTCGGAGATCTGGGCCACGTCGAGCTTGGCGGCCACGCGAGGTGCGACGTTCTTGCCGTTGGCGGTCGAGGGGAACAGGATGTGACTGTAGTTGCCGGCGATGGCCAGCACCTGGGCTGCAACGTTTTCAGCGAGGTTCTCGGCGAGCGACGGGCTGTCGGCGGCGATGACCTTGGAGACACCTGCGATCTTGGCGGCGGCAGCAGCAGCCTCGGCGGCATTGGCGCCAGCCACGAGCACGTGGACGTCGCCACCGCAGGCCAGCGCGGCGGTCACGGTGTTGAGGGTCGCCGGCTTGACGGTGGCGTGGTCGTGTTCGGCAATGACGAGTGCGGTCATGTTGTTGTCTTTCCTCAGATCACTTTGGCTTCGTTCTTGAGCTTGTCCACCAGCGTGGCGACGTCGGGCACCTTGATGCCGGCACCGCGCTTGGGCGGCTCGCTGACCTTCAGGGTCTTCAGGCGCGGCTTGACATCGACGCCGAGGTCCTCGGGCTTGAAGGTGTCGAGCTGCTTCTTCTTGGCCTTCATGATGTTGGGCAGCGTCACGTAACGCGGCTCGTTCAGGCGCAGGTCGGTGGTGATGACTGCAGGCAGGCTTACCGAAATGGTTTCGAGGCCGCCGTCGACTTCACGCGTCACGTTGAGCTTGTCGCCGGCCAGTTCGACCTTCGATGCGAAGGTGGCTTGCGGCAGGTCTGCCAGTGCGGCCAGCATCTGGCCGGTCTGGTTGGCGTCGTCATCGATGGCTTGCTTGCCGAGGATGATGAGCGAGGGTTGCTCCTTCTCGACAAGCGCCTTCAGCAGCTTGGCCACGGCCAGGGGTTGCAGCTCTTCGGTGGTCTCGACCAGGATGCCGCGATCTGCACCGATGGCCATGGCGGTGCGCAGGGTTTCCTGGCACTTGGCGTCGCCGCAGGAGACGGCGATGACTTCCGTCACGACGCCCTTCTCCTTCAAGCGAACCGCTTCTTCGACGGCGATTTCATCGAATGGGTTCATGCTCATCTTCACGCTGGCGATATCGACGCCGGAACCATCCGACTTGACCTGCGCCTTGACGTTGGCGTCCACGACGCGCTTGACTGCGACCAATGCCTTCACTGGAGTGTCTCCATCAATTTGATGGAGGCAGTAGACCAGCAAGGGCTCGCGAAGCCACTACCCTTATTGGGTAGTTTCCGGCGAGTCCGTTGGCGAATCGCAGGGTCACTGATTGCGCGTGGGCGGATTCGTACCAGCCTGATCCCGGAGAACGAGGCCTGCGCAACAACGAGCGCGCGAACGCCGAGGTCCGCGCCGCCGACTTCGACCTGCTCTCACCGTTCATGCGTCATTCGAACCGGTTGTGGGCCCCGCGAATGTCAGAGCCCCTTCGCCTCTTCCTTCAGCACCACGTCCCAGATCTGGGGGCCGCTCGGCTTCATCGCCTCTTCCATGATGTGGCCGACCAGGCCGGCCGTGCGCCCCACCAGCGCCAGGCCGCGCGCGATGCGCGGGTCCAGCCCCAGGTCGGCGGCAATGGCGCCCATGGCGCCGGCGCCGTTGATCGACAGCTTGCGGCCGAACTCATTGGCCTGGATCGTCTCGATGGCGTCGAGCAGCCGCCAGCATGCGCCGTAGTAGCCGTTGTCTTTCGAGATGGCGCGCAGCGACGGCACGCGCGGATCGCCCTCCACGTGGATCGGATGGCCGACGCCCTGGATGCGCTTCTTCTCGCTTCGGTAGGTCTGCAGCAGCTCACGGGCGCGTGCGTCGAACAGGTCCTGCGGCGCATCGGCTGACATGCCCTTCATCCAGGTGACGAGCATTTCTGCCACGTTCTGCGTGGCACCCAGGTAACGGTCGCCAGCGCCGAGCAGGCCGGCGGCGACCGAGAAGGGCCGCTATCTCGATGCGCTGGCTGGAGGACTACGGCACCCAGCATCGCCTGGATCGGCCGCTGGGCTACGCGCTGGCGATGCGCCTGCGCTGGCAGTTGCGCCGCGGCGAGACCGTGCAGGCGCAGGGCACGCTGGAGCGCATCGTGCTACTGGGCGCGCGCCAGGCCGGCCGCACCTCGACCGCCGCGGCCGAGGTGCGCCGCATCGCTGAGCGGGCCCGCGCCGAGATGAGCCTGAACTGGAACGACTTCGACGCCGCCATCGCGCGGCTCGGGCCGGTGATGACCGAATGCGAGGCCTGCGGGCGCTACCGCACCGTGGCCCTCCTGCAGGCGCAGCTTGCCTGCGCCGAGGCCGGCCGCGGCAATGCCGAGACGGCCAGGCGCCATCTACTGGAAGCGCTGCGACTGGGCCACCGGCTGGGGCTTTCGCGCAGCCTGCTCGATGCCGACCGCCGCGTGCCCGAACAGATCGAGGCCCTGCTGCACGCCACCCCTGTCGACCCGGTGCTGGCCTTCTACGCCCGGCGCGTGCTGGCCGCAGCGACGCAGCGACAACCCGTGGCGGCGCCGCCGCCCGCATCCTCGACCGACGCGGCCATCGAGTCCTTCAGCGAGCGAGAGCGCGAGGTGCTCAACCTCGTCGCCCAGGCTGCCCAACAAGAAGATCGCCCGGGTGCTCGGCGTCACGCCGCACACCGTGAAATGGCACCTGCGGAAGATCTACGCCAAGCTTGGCGTGGCCGAGCGCGACGAGGCCGTGGCACGCCTGCGCGACCTCGAGCTGGGCAGGGATAACACCGCCATTCGCGGCGGCAACAACTAGCCATCCAAACCAGGCGGCGCTTTGCATTGTCGCGAAAGGGTGTTGGTGGCCCACCGCCCTTGCGACTTGCCACTGCTGTTGCGCATCGTCGCGCCAGCGACGCTCGAAACGGCGCGTCACATGCCGAACCAATGGCCTTCGCCGCTGCGCGGCATGAATCGCGCCGGGCGCTTTTCCTTGAAGGCTGCCAGAGCCTCCTTGGAATCCGGATGGCCGCTCATGCGGGAGGTCGCGCCCTGCTCGAATTCGTAGCCGGTGCGCAGGTCCATCGATTCGATACGGTCCAGCACCCGCTTGCTGACACGCACCGCCGTCGGGCTGTGCTGGGCGATCCGCCGCGCGAAGCGCATCGCCTCGTCCATGAGCTTGTCGCCCTCGCACACCACGATCGCCGCGCCTGCCGAGGCAAGGTCCTGTGCGCTCATCGGGTCCCCCGTGAAATACATGCGTCGCACCACCGGCTGCGGCGCCATCCGCGCCAGGTGTCGCGCACCGCCCATCACGCCGACGGTCAGCTCGGGCAAGCCCAGCCTGGCGTCCTTTGCCGCCACCACGAAGTCGCAGGATCCCGCGATGGCCAGCCCGGTGCCCATCGCGGCGCCGTGCACGGCGGCAATCACCGGAACCGCACACTCGGAGATGGCGAAGAAGGCCTCGCGTACGCGCCACATGCGCTCGACCGCGTTGTCCGGGGTCATGGTCGCGAATTCCTCGAGGTCGTTGCCACCGCAGAAATGCTTGCCCTGTCCGCTCAGGACGATGGCGCGTACGTCGTCGCCCAACTGGTCCACGTTGCCGAAGAGTTGCTTGAGCTCGATGTACATGTCGCGATGCACTGCATTGGCCGGGGGCCGCGCGAGCTGGACGTGATAGACCCCGTCGCCCTGGGGCTCGACGGTCAGGTACTTGAATTCAGGCATGGTTTTCCTTGCAGTTGATCGGGGAAAAGACGAGGCTCAGGCCCTCGCCAACGTTCCCTTGAAGATGTTGTTGCGTTGGACGGCCGAGGAGCCGCCGATGATCGGCATGAGCAAGGCGTCGCGCACATAGCGCTCGGCATCGAAGTCCTTGACGTAGCCATAGGCGCCGAAGATGGTCTGGCATTCGAGGGCGACGGCCTTGCAGACTTCCGTCGCGAACAGCTTGGCCATCGAGGTCTCGACCTGGCAAGGCTGGTGCTCGTTGGCCAGCCAGGCCGCGTGGTAGAGCACCAGCCGCGCCGCATGCAACTGGGTCTTCATGTCCGCGAGCTTGTGCTGGATCGACTGGTAGCTGGCGATGCGCTTGCCGAACTGCCGGCGCTCGAAGGCATAGGCCCAGGCGTCGTCGAGCGCAGCGCGTGCGATACCCACGCCGATGGCGGCCACTTCGAGCTTCTCGACGTCCAGGCCCGGGCCGACCAGCATCGGCCAGCCGTTGTTCCACCCGTCCTCGCCGCCGATGACGTTGGCAAAGGGCACTTCCACGTCGTCGAAGATGACGTCGGTGGTGGCCGCGCCCTTCATGCCCATCCCTTCGATGGGGGTGATGAGCACCCCCTTGGCGGTCGACGGAATCATGACCATCGAGAGGTTCTTGTGCCGGTCGCCTTCAGGGCCGCTGCGAACCAGCGCGTAGATGTAGTCGGAGATCGCGGCACCCGAGCAGAAGCGCTTGGCGCCGTTGATGCGCACCGTGTCGCCGATGCGCTCGGCGCGCGTCTTCACGCTGGCCAGGTCGGCGCCCGCATCGGGCTCGGTCAGGCCGTAGGCAAAGATCAGCGTGCCGTCGGCCACCTTGGGCAAGAGCGCCTGGCGCTGCTCCTCGGTCGCGCATTCCACAATGTTCATGCCGGCATAGCAGGCACCCATGATGTAGGGCACGGAAACGGCAAGGCTGCGGCGCGACAGTTCCTCGATGACCACCATGGTCGCGAGGATGTCGCGCCCGGCGCCGCCGTATTCCTCCGGCACCGTGAGGCCCAGCACGCCGAGGCCCGCCAGCTTGTCGAACACGTCCCGCGGGAAATGGTTGTTCTTGTCCCACTGCGCCGCGGCGGCGCGTGGCATCTCCTTGTCGACGAAGCGCTCCAGCGTGTCGCGCAGTTGCCGGATGTGGTCGGGCTCTGTGAAGTTCATCGTCTCGTCCTTCAGCGCGCGGTCAGGCCGCCGTCGACCGTGAAGCTCGCGCCCGTGACGTAGGAGGCGCCGCTGGAGCACAGCCACGCCACCATCTCTGCCACCTCGGCAGGTTGGGCCAATCGGCGCACTGCCGTGCCGTCGATGGCGGCCTGCACCGTCTTGTCGGTGAAGATGGTCTTCTCGCCGCGGATCATCGGCGTCTCGATGAAGCCGGGGCACACGGCATTGATGCGGATGCCATCGCGGCCGCACTCGAGCGCCGCCGACTTGGTCAGCCCGATGACGCCGTGCTTCGATGCGGAGTAAGCCGCCGTGCCCACGCCGCCCTTGGTGGCCATGATCGACGCGGTGTTGACGATGGCGCCGCCGCCCGAGCGCTTCATCGCCGGGATCTGGTGGCGCATGCAATAGAAGACGCCGCTGAGGTTGATGTCGATCACACGCTGCCATTCCACGGGCGTCTGGTCCGCCGTCATCGCGGGCGCGCCGAAGATGCCCGCGTTGTTGAAGGCGACATCCAGGCGTCCGTAGTGCTCGAGCGCGCGCGCCACCAGGGCCTCGCAATCGCCGTCCTGCGACACATCGGCGCGCATGGACACGGCCTGCCCTCCAGCGTCGATGACCAGTCGCGCCGTTTCGGCTGCGCCGACTTCGTTGATGTCGCTGGCGACCACCTGGTGGCCTTGCGCCGCCAGCAGCAGCGCGGTTGCGCGCCCGATGCCCGAGCCTGCGCCCGTGACGATGGCGACCTTGTTGTTCTCTTTCATGTTGACTTTCATTGGGTGAGTTCAGGGGGAGCCGAGGAGTTGCGGCTTGGGAAGGGTCCACGCACCGGTGATGGCCTCGGCGCGCGGGCGATACAGGCGCACGGTGTAGTTCCAGCCGTCGGTGGTCGGCAGGCAGTTGGGCGTGTCGTCCGCGCATCCGCCAAACTGGACGACCACACGGCCTTCGGGACTCTTCTTCGCGGTGATGTTGCTGATGGCGTAGGCGTTGCGCGCGTTGGGCTCGAAGTAGCCCTTGGCGTTGTAGACGCTGATCGACCAGAAGCCATCGGCGGGCACATCGCCGACATCGAGCCGGTAGACCGCCTTGCCGTCGTTGATGGGCGGCATGAAGTTCAGGTACAGGGCTTCCTGCTCGGGCAGGCCGCCCCACAGCGTGGCCGACCCGATCAGGTGGCGCACCGGGTCCAGCTGGGCGGCGCGACCGCCGAACATGCGGTGCGAGTCCGGGATCGCCGAGCCCAGCACCAGTAGCGCGTCGCGAATCCTCTTCTGGCTCTCGGCGTCCCAGGACACAGCGTCGTACGTGCCCGGCGCCTTCTGGGAGACCTGCACCGCATCCTGTAGCGCATTGCCCTTGCGGATGTCTTCCGCATCGTTCGCGTCGACCAGCACGCGAATGCCGACGATGGCGTAGCGCGTGCCGACCTGCTCGCGCGTGATGGTGTGGGTGCCCGGCGCGCGGAAGGTCGGCAGCGTGTAATGGTCCTGGCTCACGACCTGCATCGACATGTAGCGCCCGCCGGTATCCGGCAGCGTGACCGTCACCGGGCCCGCATCGAGGTCGAACACGCCTGCGCCGTACAGCGTGTCGCGGTTCATGCGGATCACGGTCTGACGGCTGATCGGTGCCAGCGCGCGGGTGAACTGCAGCTTGCCGAAGCCGTTCCGGCTGGCCACGCTGCCGAAGTAGCGATCGCTTTCTGCGCGGATGAAGTTGTCGACTGTCACGGGCACGGTCACGGGCACGGTCACGGGCACAGTCACGGGCTTGGGGCTTTCGTTGCTGACTTGCGCGTGCGCGGAGGCACCGAGCAAGGTCATGGTGGCGATGAATGCGGTCATGTTCTTCATGTGTGTTGTCTCCTGGATCGCGGCGGATCGTAGAGCGCGAAACGGCCTCGTGGCGCACCGGCAAATTGCAAATCACCCGTTCGGACGAGGGACTGAACCCCGTGGGCCAAACGGGACGAATCCGACGAATCACCCGTTAAGACGATGTCCCGGGGATCACCTGCGTCGAACAATTCCGACCTGACTGAACGCGACTGCCGCCTCTTGCGGCATTCGAACGGCACACGTCGCCCGCAGGTAGCCCCATGACTCCACAACATCCAGATCTACAACGACAACCGGCGCAAGCCACGGCCATCGAGAGCCCTCGAACTGCTTCCGATTCAGGCATGCCGCGCATGCTGCGTGCGAGCCGGCCGGACCGCGCGGCGCGGGCGCTGCTGCGACTCGTCAACCTGGCCCAGCGTGCCGCAAGCGCGGACGGCATGTCGTTGCGTCGGCAGCGCGAGGTGTGGCGCATCGTGGCGCTGGCCATGGGACGCAGGCCGCCGGTCTTGCACGTCATCGAACGCACGATCGATGGGCCGGGCGGCCCCATCGCGATGCGGATCTTCGTGCCGACGCGCGCTCAATCACCACGGCCTGCCTTCCTGTGGTGCCATGGTGGCGGCTTCATCGTCGGTGGCCTGGACACCGGCGATTCGATCTGCCGCCATGTCGCACTGGCCGCCGACTGCATCACGATCGCGGTGCGCTATCGCCTTGCGCCCGAGCACGATCTGCGCGCCTGCCGCGAGGACTTCCTGGCCGCCCTCGAATGGGTCGCGGGCAACGGCGCCGAGTTCGGCATCGACACGACGCGCCTTGCCATCGGCGGCGACTCGGCGGGTGGCAACATCTCCGCCGCGGTGGCGCAAGAGGCCTTGCGCCGTGGTGGCCCGGCCCTGCGCCTGCAGGTGCTGGCGTACCCGGCCACCGACCTGGTGAAGGAGTTCCCTTCGCTGGTGGAGAACGCGCACGGGTACTTCCTCACGCTCGATACGATCGAACAGATCAAGCGCCAGTTGGGCAACAGGATCGAAGTGGGCGACGATCCCTGGCTGTCTCCCAGCCACAGCCGCGACCTGCGCGGCTTGCCGCCGGCGCTCATCGTCAGCGCCGGCTTCGACCCGATCCGCGACGACGGGCTGGACTACGGCGAACGGCTTCGCGCCGCGGGCGTGCCCGTGGAACTGCTGCACTACGCGGGCCAGTTCCATGGTTTCCTGAACTTCGACGCGGTGATCGATGCGAGCCGCGACGCACTGCAGCGCATCGGCGACGCCCTCGCCGCAGCATTCCGTGACGACGGTGCGGTCGACCGCACCGTCGAGATCGCCGACGTGCCAGCGGCACAGCCATCCGCGCTCACAGGCACGGTGGGCGAAATGCTGAGCACGACGCGCTTCACATGGATCGCCCTCGAGCGCTACGCCGATACCTTCCTGGGCCTGCTGGCGCCACGCACAACCAGAGCGACGCGACACATGCTGCGGCCCCTGTTCGCGCCCGCTCGACTGGTGCGCCACTCGGTGGCCCGGCGCATCGATCGCCTCGCGGCGCAGCAGACGCACCCGCGACCCTGACGACGAAATCCTCACGCGACCCATCCGGGACGCGCCACACCAGCAACAGGCCTGCTGCAGAACGGCCATCAAAGAAAGAGAGACAAGATATGGATATGGGCGCAATGCTCAAGGGACAGCATGTCCTCGTCACCGGCGCGTCGTCCGGGCTCGGGCAGCACTTCGCCCGACTTGCCGCGCGCTGCGGCGCCAGCGTGGTCATCGCCGCACGTCGCAAGGATCGCCTCGACGCATTGGCTGCAGAGCTGGGCGCCCTGGGCGCAACGCAGGCGACGGCGATCGAGCTGGACGTCGCTTCGGAGGCCTCGGTGGCAAAAGCCTACGCAGAGATGGCCGAGGCAGGCGTGCTGCCGGATGTCGTCGTCAACAACGCCGGCATCGCGGCCCACACCGCGGCCATGAAGCAGTCGATGCAAGCGTTCGACGACACGATTGCGACCAACGTGCGCGGCGTCTGGATGGTCTCCACCGAAGCCGCGCGACGCTGGAAGGCTGCAGGTCGCGGCGGCGTCATCGTCAACATCGCGTCCGTCATGGGCCAGCGCGTGCTGCCAGGCACCGCTGCCTATGCGGCTTCGAAGGCGGCCGTCATCCACATGACGCGTGCGCTGTCGCTCGAATGGGCGCGCTTCGGCATTCGGGTGAACACGCTGGCGCCGGGCTACATCGACGCCGGCATCGCCGAAGGCGTGGGACAGACGCCCGAACAGATCGCATTCGTGCAGCGCATACCAATGCAGCGCCTGGGCCAGGCCGAAGACCTCGATGGTGCGCTCCTGCTACTGGCCACACCTGCGTCCTCGTGGATGACGGGTGGGCTGATCACCGTCGACGGCGGGCATCTCGCCGCTTCGCTCTGATCCACGACTCACTCCTCACAAGAAAGGTCACCGCCATGGTGAGTTCCAAGATTCCCGATCCCCTC
Organism: Variovorax sp. dw_954; assembly: GCF_018449755.1. Lineage (NCBI taxonomy): Bacteria > Pseudomonadati > Pseudomonadota > Betaproteobacteria > Burkholderiales > Comamonadaceae > Variovorax > Variovorax sp. dw_954. The sequence goes on from NZ_JAAVVD010000009.1 coordinate 123,318, forward strand.
GAAATGTGGCGCAGCGCGCTCACCCGGATGGAGGCGACCGTCAACGAGATGTTCGCCCGCCAGGTCTCCAGTTCACCGCAGATTGCCAAGGTGCTCGACCGCTCCACCAAGGTCACGCTCGGCCTCCAGCACGTGACCGACAAGGCGCTTGCGAGGGCACTCGCCCGGCTGGAACTGCCCAGTCGCAGCGAAGTGCAGGCGCTCGCCGCGGCCGTCCAGCGCGTCGAGGACAAGCTCGACCAGTTGATGCCTGCAACAGCCTCCCGCCCGGCGCGCCCGCCGCGTACGCGCCGCCCTGCGCCGGTTGCAGCCGTTGTGACCCTCGCGCTCGACGGAGGAAAGCCGGCGCAGGCGCCAAAGACCGCCAATGCCCCGGCGCGCCAACCGGCCGCAGAGCAGCCACGCAAGGGAGCCTGACGATGGCTGCCCAACAACAGCAACAACAACAACGCCAGGCCAAGCCTGCCGATCCGGCGCCGGGCCAGCGCCTGCGCACCGAAGTCGATCGCATGATCCAGCGCAGCCTCAAGGGCCTCGCCTTCCTGGGCTCGCCCTCGCCAGCGGTCGGCGTGAGCCCGCGCACGCTGCTGCATCGCCGCGGCACGCTCAGCCTCTACCACTACCACGCCACCAGCGCCGAGACCTACCGCGTCCCGCTGCTGCTGGTGATGGCCACGAGCAACAAGGCTGCCGTCTTCGACCTGGCCAAGGGCCAGAGCCTGATCCAGTACATGCTGGCGCGCGGCTACGACATCTATGTGATGGACTGGAACGCGCCCACGCGCGAGGAAAGCCACCTGCGCATCGAGGACTACGTGCTGGACTTCATCCCGGACTGCATCCGTCGCGTGCAGCAGGACTGCGGCGAGGACGACGTGACGGTGATCGGCTACTGCATGGGTGGCGTGCTGTCGACGATCTACGCGGCGTTGCATCCGGACGGGCCGCTGAAGAACCTGGTGCTCTTCACCACGCCCACCGACTGGCGCAATACCCAGATGTCGATGTCGATGACCGACAAGAGCCACTTCGACGTGGACCGCCTGGTCAACTCGCTCGGCCTGATTCCGCCCGAAGCCATCATCACCGCCATGGACCTGCAACGCCCCGCCAGCCGGGTCGTCGGCCAAATCCGGCTGTGGGACAACATGTGGAACGACGACTACGTCAAGGGCTACCGCATGATGGACCGCTGGGGCGCGGACACCTTGCCCATGGCAGGCGAGTACTTCCGCCAGCTCATCAAGGAGTTTGTGTGGAAGAACGGCCTGCACGAAGGCACCCTGCGCATCGGCGGCCGGCCGGTACTACTGAAGAACATCAAGGTGCCGCTGCTGCACATCATCGCGCAGCACGATCACCTGGTGCCCCCCGCCTGCGCACAGCCACTGGCGGCCGCCGTGAGCTCGCAAGACAAGCAGGAAGTCATCCTTCCCGGCGGCCACGTCAGCCTGGTCGCCGGTCCGAATGCCGTCAAGCGGATGTGGCCCGCACTCGATCAATGGTTGGGAGAAAGATCCGTATGAACGACCCCATTTTTTCGCGGCCTTATCCGCGCTCCCTGTCCCTCGGAAAAGCCAGCGTCGACATCCGCCCGATGACGGCGACCAACGCCGGCGCATTCGGCCTGTTCATCCAGAACATGCCCGAGCACGACTTGCTGTTCGTGCGCCGCGACATCCGGCACCCCAAGGTGATCGCCGCATGGATGGACGCACTGGAACACAAGCGCTTCGTCAGCCTGGCCGCGTGGGAAGACGGCGAAATGGTTGGCTGCGGCGCCATCGTGACGGACCCACTGTCATGGTCCCCGCAAGTCGGCGAGCTGCGTGTCCTCATCGCGCCGCACTGGCGTGGCCGCGGGCTGGGCCGGGCATTGATCCAGGAATGCTTTGCCATCGCGCTGGGCTTCGGCCTGGAGAAGCTCACGGTGCAGATGACGGTCGACCAGGTCGCAGCGATCGCCTTGTTCGAGGAACTGGGCTTTAGCGCCGAGGCCGTGCTGCGCAACCACGTCAAGGACCGGGAAGGCAATGTGCACGACATGGCGCTGCTCAGTCACGACGTGGCCGAAGTGCAGGCGCGCATGCAGACGTACGGAATCCAGCAGGCGCTGGAGCGCTGAGTCACTGCAAATCACCCGTTCGGACGATGGGCTCCGCAGCCCATGCGCCGAACAATCGAAACATCGATCGGAGGCCGAATTCCTGCCCCCGCAACGCGGCCCCCGGGGCCGTTCAAACCTGGAAGTCAAAGCGAAATGAGTGGTCCTTTGGAAGGCATCAAGGTGGTCGAGATGGCAGGCATCGGCCCTGGCCCCTTCTGCGCCATGATGCTGGCCGACATGGGCGCCGACGTGGTGCGCGTGACCCGTCCCGGCGATGCACCCTTCGGTCCCGCCAACTGCGACGTCAACAGCCGCGGCAAGCGCACGCTGGTGGTCGACCTCAAGTCGAGCGAAGGCGTCGCGCAGGTGCTCGCACTGATCGAGAACGCCGACGTGCTGGTCGAGGGCTTTCGCCCGGGCGTCATGGAGCGGCTGGGCCTGGGCCCGGAGGTCTGCCTGCAGCGCAACCCGCGCCTGGTCTTCGGCCGCATGACGGGCTGGGGCCAGTTCGGCCCGCTGTCGCACGCAGCTGGCCATGACCTCAACTACATCGCGCTCAGCGGCATGCTGGGCGCCATGGGCCGGCATGGCGAACCGCCGGCCCCACCGCTCAACCTGGTGGGCGACTACGGTGGTGGCGCGATGATGCTGGCCTTCGGCATCGCCTGCGCGCTGGTCGAGGCCAGCGCCAGCGGCCAGGGCCAGGTGATCGATGCGGCCATGACCGACGGCACCGCGCTGCTGGGCTCGCTGTTCTACGGCATGAAGGGCCACGGCGCCTGGAGTGCGCGGCGCGGCAGCAATTTCCTCGACGGCTCGGCACACTTCTACGACACCTACGAATGCGCCGACGGCAAGTACGTGGCCATCGGTTCGATCGAACCCCAGTTCTACGCGCAGCTGCTCGAGGCGCTGGGCCTTGCGGACGACCCCGCCTTTGCGCGCCAGCAGGACAAGCGCCAGTGGCCGGAGCTGAAGCGGCGTGTCGCGGCGGTGATCGCCACGCGCACACGCGCCGATTGGGTCGCGCGCATGGAAGGCACCGACATCTGCTTTGCGCCCGTGCTCGACATGGACGAAGCGCCCCTGCACCCGCACAACGTGGCGCGCCGCACCTTCATCGAGATCGATGGCGTGACGCAGCCCGCGCCCGCGCCGCGCTTCAGCCGCACGGTGCCCGAAGTGCGCCACGCACCGGGACAGCCACACATCGATCTCGCCGAACTTCTTTCCCAATGGCAACCCGAGGCGAGCTGAACGAACGCACCGGGCCCACCGGGTCCATTCATTTCAAGTCCACAGACACAACCAGGAGAACCACATGACGCAACCAGTCGTCGTCGTCGGGGTCGGCATGATCCCCTTCAAGAAACCGGGCGCGAGCGCCAGCTACATCGACATGGGAGCCGACGCCACGCGCCAGGCCCTGGCCGATGCCGGCATCGGCTACGAGCTGATCCAGCAAGCCTACGTCGGCTATGTCTATGGCGACTCGACCAGCGGCCAGTCGGCGCTGTACGACGTCGGTCTGTCGGGCATTCCGGTGGTCAACGTGAACAACAATTGCTCCACCGGCTCGTCCGCGCTCTTCCTGGCGCGCCAGGCGGTCGAGAGCGGCATGGTCGATTGCGCGCTGGCGCTGGGCTTCGAGCAGATGCAGCCCGGCGCGCTGGGCTCGGTGTGGAACGACCGCCCGGCCGCGATGGGCAAGAGCATCGCCGTGACCGAAGCGCTGGCCGGCGACGTGGCCGGCATGCCGGTCGCGTTGCAGATGTTCGGCGGCGCAGGCCGCGAGCACATGCAGAAGTACGGCACCAAGATGGAGACCTTCGCGGCCATCCGCGCCAAGGCCAGCCGTCACGCTGCCAACAACCCGCTGGCACTGTTCCGCAAGGTCGTCTCGGTCGATGACGTGATGAACGACGTGCAGGTGTGGCCCGGCGTGATGACGCGCCTCATGGCCTGCCCACCCACCTGCGGCGCAGCAGCCGCCGTGGTCGTGTCCGAGCGCTTCGCGAAGAAGCACGGCCTGCGCACCGATGTCGTGATCCTCGCGCAGTCGATGACCACCGATTTCCCGAGCTCCTTCGAGCCCCAATCGATGATCAAGATGGTCGGCGCCGACATGACCCGCGCCGCCGCGCAGCAGGTCTACGAGAAGGCCGGTGTCGCGCCCGAGGACATCAAGGTCGCCGAGCTGCACGACTGCTTCGCCCACAACGAACTGCTCACCTACGAAGCCCTTGGCTTCTGCCCCGAAGGCGGTGCCGAGCAATTCATCAATGACGGCGACAACACCTACGGCGGCCAGGTCGTCACCAACCCCTCGGGCGGCCTGCTGTCCAAGGGCCATCCGCTGGGCGCCACCGGCCTGGCCCAGTGCTACGAGCTCACGCATCAGTTGCGTGGCACAGCAGACCAACGCCAGGTCGCGAACGCGAACCTCGCACTGGCGCACAACCTCGGCCTCGGCGGCGCCTGCGTGGTGACCCTGTACGGCCGCGCCTGATCCTTTTCCCCGATATCCAAGGAGACATCCCCATGACAGACAAGAACCTGATCGGCCAGTCGCTCGGCGGCGGCAGTGTCGAGGTCGAGAAAGGCCGCCTGCGCTTCTTCGCCAAGGCCACGGGCCAGCGCAATTCGGTGTACAGCGACGAATCCGCTGCACGCGATGCCGGCCATCCGACCTTGCCGGTGCCGCCCACCTTCCTGATGTGCCTCAACAGCGAAGTGCAGGACCTGGAATACACGTTGCGCACGCTGAAGATGGACCTCGGACGCATCCTGCACGCCGAGCAAGCCTTCGAGTACCACCGCATGGCCTACGCCGGCGACACGCTGAGCTTCGAGACCAAGGTCGCGGACGTCTACGACAAGAAGGGCGGCGCCCTGAGCTTCGTCGTCAACGAGACCCGCGTGACCAACCAGAAGGGCGAACACGTGGCCGACCTGCGCGGCACGATCGTCCAGCGCAACGGCTGAACCAGAGGAGACATCATGCAATCCCCCCGCTATCAAGACCTCAACGTCGGCGACGCGCTGCCGCCGCTCACGCTGCCCGCCATCAACCGCACCACCCTCGCGCTGTATGCCGGTGCATCGGGTGACCACAACCCGATCCACATCGACATCGACTTCGCCCGCAAGTCGCGCATGCCCGACGTGTTCGCGCACGGCATGCTGTCGGCGGCCTACGTGGCCAACCTGCTGACGGACTGGGTGCCGCAAGAACAGGTGCGCAACTTGTCGATGCGCTTCTCGGGCATCACGCACCTGGGCAACCAGCCGACGCTGACCGGCCGCGTGGCCGAGAAGTTCGAGGCGAACGGCGAGCAGCGCGTGCGCGTCGAGATGCTGTGCGCCAGCCAGTACGGCGAACCCAAGATCGTCGCCGAAGCCGTGGTCGCGCTGAGCTGACCACACAACCAACCCCCTATCACCCAAGACATCGAGAAATACACATGAGCAAGCTCACCGGAAAAACCGCACTCATCACCGGCTCTGGCCGTGGCATCGGCCGCGCACTGGCCCTCAAGCTCGCCAGCGAAGGCGCGCGCCTCGTCATCAACGATCTGGACGCAGAGCCAGCAAACGAAGTGGTCGAGACCATTCGTGGCATGGGCGGCGAGGCTGTCGCCTGCGTCGGCAGCGTCACCGCGCCCGACTTTGCCGATCGCTTCATCAAGACCGCGGTGGACAACTACAAGGGCATCGACATCATCGTCAACAACGCGGGCTACACCTGGGACAACGTGATCCAGAAGATGACGGACGAGCAGTGGTACGCGATCATGGATTGCCACCTGACTGCGCCATTCCGCATCCTGCGCGCGGCCTATCCGGTCATCAGCGCAGCAGCCAAGGCCGAGAAGGCCGAAGGCCGCGAAGTGTTCCGCAAGATCGTGAACGTATCGTCGGTCGCTGCTGGCGGCAACCCGGGCCAGAGCAACTATTCGTCGGCCAAGTCCGGCATCCTGGGCCTGACCAAGACGCTGTCCAAGGAATGGGGCCGCCTCAAGGTGAATGTCAATGCAGTGGCCTTCGGCTTCATCATGACGCGCCTGACCGAAGCCTCGGCCGACGGCAATGCCTCGGTCAAGATCGAAGGCCGCGACATCAAGGTCGGCGTGAACCCGCAGCTGCTCGAAGCCGCCAAGCAAGGCATCCCGGCTGGTCGTCCTGGCACGCCGGACGAAGCAGCAGGCTCCATCTACCTGTTCTGCCAGCCCGAATCCGACTACGTGTCGGGCCAGGTGCTGATCTGCGGCGGCGGCCTCGGCAACATCTGACGCGGAGCGCTTCGACATGCTCGACAAGATTCGATCCCCGTGGATGGACGAAGACCTCGAAGCCTTCGCCGACACGGTGCGGCGCTTCTGCAAGGAATTCGTCGAACCCCATGACCTGCAATGGCGCGAGGACCACCAGAGTGGCCGCGAGGTCTGGCGCAAGGCCGGCGAGCTCGGCCTGATCCTGCCGGACGTGCCGGAGGAATACGGCGGCTCGGGCGGCACGCCCGCGCATGCTGCGGTGGTGGTGCGTGAACTGGGCTATGCCGGCAACACCGGCTTCGGCCAGGGCATCAGCCACATCGTCGGCCACTACCTCATGGCCTACGGCACCGAGGCGCAGAAGCTGAGCTGGCTGCCGCGCATCGCTTCCGGCGAAGTCATCACGGCGATCGCGATGACCGAACCCGGCACCGGTTCGGACCTTCAAGGCGTGCGCACCAAGGCAGAGAAGCGGGGCGACGGCTACGTGATCAACGGCGCCAAGACTTTCATCACCAACGGCCAGCTGTGCGACGTGGTGATCGTGGTCGCGAAAACCGACACCACGCAGGGCGCCAAGGGCATCTCGCTCTTCATCGTCGACGTCAACAACCCGGGTTTCCGCCGCGGCAAGGTGCTCGACAAGATCGGACAGGACGGCGGCGACACCTCCGAGATGTTCTTCGACGATTGCGTGGTGTCGGCCGACTGCCTGCTGGGCGGTCAGGAAGGCCAGGGCTTCTTCCAGCTCATGGGGCAACTGCCCTACGAGCGTGCACAGATCGCCGTCAGCGCCGCGGCCGCCATGGAGCGCGCCTTCGTGCTCACGCTGGACTACGCGCGCGAGCGCCGCGCCTTCGGCAAGCCGATCCTGGAGTTCCAGAACACCCGCTTCGTGCTCGCGGAAGTGAAGGCCACCGCGCTCGCATCGCGCGCCTTCGTCGACCACATCGTGCAGGAGTGGATCGAAGGTCGCCTCGACGCATCGCTGGCGTCGATGGGCAAGTTCTGGCTCACCGAGCGCCAGGGCGAAGTGATCGACAAGTGCCTGCAACTGTTCGGCGGCTACGGCTACATGCTGGAGTACCCCATCGCCCGCATGTACGCCGACGCGCGCGTGCAGCGCATCTACGGCGGCACCAACGAGATCCAGCGCGAGCTGGTCGGACGCTCGCTCTAAGCAACCCGACACACCCAAAAAAGGAGACAAGACATGTACCTCACCCAAGGCCTGCACAAGTCGATGCATGTGCGCCCCGACGCCACCGCGGTTCGCTTCATGGACAAGGAGCTGACATACGCCCAACTCGGCGACCGCGTCGCGCGGCTGGCCGGCGCGCTGCGCAAGCTCGGCATCAACGATGGCGATCGCGTCGCGATGTATTCGCTCAACTCGCTGCGCTACATCGAGTACGACCTCGCCGTGCCGTGGGCCGGCGGCGTGCTCAACCCGGTCAACATCCGCTGGAGCCCCGCCGAGATCCTGTACTCGCTGGACGACTCGGGCACCACAGTGATGATCGTCGACGACACCTTCAAGGCGGCTGCCGCTGGCATGGTCAAGCAATCGAAGACCGTGCGCCACCTGGTCTACGCCGGTGACGGCGAGACGCCCGAAGGCATGCTCGACTACGAGACGCTGATCGCGCAAAGCGAGCCGATCGAAGACGCATGGCGCCATGGTGGCGACCTTGCCGGCATCTTCTACACCGGCGGCACGACGGGCTTTCCCAAGGGCGTGATGCTGAGCCACGACAACCTCGGCGTCTCGGCGGTGAACGCACTCATCATCGGTTCGTGCATCGAGAAGGTTCGCTACCTGCATGCCATGCCGATGTTCCACCTGGCCGACTTTGCGCCGACCGTCTCGCTGTTCATGAGCGGCGGCACGCACATCGTGATTCCGATGTTCGAGCCGAAGCTGATGCTGGAAACCATCTCCCGCGAGCGCGTGACCGAAACGCTGATGGCGCCGACCCTGATCCAGATGACGCTGGACTGGCTCGACCAGCATCCGGCCGAGGCGGCCGAGCTCGACCTGTCCTCGCTGAACCGCCTGACCTACGGCGCGTCGCCGATCTCGCAGACCCTGCTGGAGCGCGCCCGCGCCGCCTTCCCCAACGTCGCCTTCTACCAGGGCTACGGCATGACGGAACTGGCGCCCGTCGGCGCGCTGCTCTTCCCCGAGCACCATCATGGCCACCTGCTGCGCGCGGCCGGGCGCGCGGCCACCACCGTCGAGATGAAGATCGTCGACCCGCAAGGCGTCGAAGTGCCGCGTGGCACCGCTGGCGAGATCGTCGCGCGCGGGCCCAACGTCATGCTCGGCTACTGGAACAAGCCCGAGGAAACCGCCAAGGCCCTGCGCAACGGCTGGATGCACACGGGCGACGGCGGGCACATGGACGACGAGGGCTTCGTCTACATTGGCGACCGGATCAAGGACATGATCATCACCGGCGGCGAGAACGTCTATTCGACCGAGGTCGAGAACGCAGTGGCCGCCCATCCGGGCGTGGCCCAGTGCGCGGTGATCGGCATTCCCAGCGAGCGCTGGGGCGAGTCGGTGCACGCGGTGGTCGTGCTCAAGGAGGGCGCAACGCTTCCGCTCGACGACTTGCGCACGCATTGCCGCGAACGCATCGCGACCTACAAGGTGCCGCGCAGCATGGAGGTCCGGACGAGCCTGCCGGTTTCCGGCGTCGGCAAGGTGCTCAAGACCGATCTTCGCAAGAGCGCGAGCCCGTCGGAGCGCGTGGACTGAGACCGCCGGCACGGGCTGGCGGAGTCGGCGTAAGCTCCGGCGTGCCTCCGAGCCGATGCCGACCACGACCCAGTTCGATGCCATCCACGCCCAACGCAGTGCTGCCGGCCAAGCTGAGTGCCCCGGCCCTCTCCCCTGCCCAGCTCGAGCGGCTGGAGGTGGCCGATCGCATCGGCAGCGCCGGGCCGGTGCGGCTGATCGTGCTTCGGGCGCCGGCCGGCTTCGGCAAGACGACGGCGATGCTGCAGCACGCCGCACGCTGCGCAGCGGCTGGCATGACCACGGCGTGGCTCAATCTCGATGAATCCGACAACGACCTGACGCGCTTCCTGCTGCACTTCGAGGCGGCGATCACCAGCGCAGGGGCCATCGCGGCCGCCGACGCGCACGACGCGAGCGTGTTCGGCATGCTCGCGCGCGTCGGTGGTTCGCGGCGCGAGTTCACGCTCTTCCTGGACGACTTCGAGGTGATCCAGAGTTCGACCGTGCTCGACCTGCTGCGACAGGTGCTCGACAACATGCCCCCGCAATGGCGCATCGTGATCGGCTCGCGCACCGTGCCTTCGCTGGGACTGGGCAGGCTGCGCGCCCACGGCCGCGTGCTCGAGATCGGCCTGGAGCAGTTGCGCTTCACCCGCGCAGAGGCGCACGACTTCCTCTGCACCCAGCGCGGGCTCGTGCTGAGCGACGCCTTGGTGGATCGGCTGTACCAGGCGACCGAAGGCTGGATCACCGCCTTGTGGCTCGCCTCGGTCGCGCTGCAGGACCACGACGATCCGGAGGCTTTCCTGCAAGCCTTCTCGGGGAACCACGCCGCCATCACCGAGTACCTGGCCGAGGACGTGCTGGCCCGGCAGGCGGAACCCGTGCGCGACTTCCTGCTGCGCACGAGCGTTCTCACCTACCTGAGCGCGCCCCTGTGCGACGCCGTGCTCGAACGCGACGACAGCCACGCGATGCTGGCGCAACTGGAGCGCTCCAACCTGTTCCTGATGCCTGCCGATGCGCAGCGCGAGACCTTTCGATTCCATGCCTTGTTCGCCGAGTTCCTGCGCACGCAGCTGGCGCAGCGCGATCCGGAGGCTGCGTCCGCCTTGCACCTGCGCGCAGCGCGCTACTTCGAAGCGCAGGGGCGTGCAGTGCCGGCCATCGCCCACGCCTTGCGTGCACGCGATCACGCCGTTGCCGTGCAATTGCTGAAGGTGCACGGCCCGATGCTGCTGCACAAGGCCCGCTTCCGCCTCCTGTCGCGGTGGCTGGGCGGCCTTCCCGCGACGGAGCTGCAGGCGCAGCCCGGGCTCCTGGTGGTCTACGCCTGGGCACTGGCCTTCACGCATCGCCACCACGAGGCACTGGCACTGTTGCAGGACCCGCGCAACTGGACGCCGCCCGCCGACAAGGAAGAGGCCGAGAGCCTGCAAGCCCATCTGCTGGCCTTGCGCCCCATGGTGCTGACCATGATGGACAACAGCGAAGGCGTGCCGCTGGCCATCCACAACCATGCCTTGATCGACCCGCGCCACGATTTTCCCTATGGCGCCCTCACCAACACCCTGGCGATGCTCTTCGCGGCGCTCAACCGCGTCGACGAGGCCCGGGTCCTGCTGGAACAGGCGCGCCGCGCGCACCACCGGATCGACAGCACCTTCAGCCTGGTCGTGAGCGAATGCATCGAAGGCACCATCCGCTGGCGCCAAGGGCACCTGCAGGATGCTCTGGCGCGCTTTCGCATCGCGATGAACAACATGACGCTGGAGGCGTCTGGCCGTGTCGACGGCAACCCCAATGCGGCCGTGTATCTTGCCGCCGCCCTGTACGAGGCCGGGCAGCTCGAAGAGGCCGAGCGGGCGCTGGTCTCGTCGCTGCCCTTGCTGCGCGAGGTGGGCCAACTCGCCCATATCGTCGTCGGCTACATCACGCTGTCGCGCATTGCATGGCATCGCGGCGAGGCCGAGCGCGCCTTCGGCATCCTCGGCGAACTCGAATACCTGGGCCATCAGGACCAGGCGCCTCGCCTCGCTTCCAGCGCCGAACTGGAGCGCTCGCGCCTTTCCCTGCTGCGCGGCGATGTGAAGGGCGCCACCCACTACCTGGGGCGTGCGCAAGACCCGAAGCTGCTGCCTCCACACCCGGAAGATCTGGTGCCGCTGCATGACGTGGAGTCGCCCGCGCTGGCAGGGCAGCGCCTGCGCTTGCGCAGCGGCAAGGCGGTCGATGCGATCGGCGAGTTGGCGAAAGCGATCACGAGCGCGCGCGGCGAGGCCAACCACCGCCTCGCATTGGTGCTGGAACTGCTTCATGCCGAAGCCTTGCAGCGCGCCGGCCAGTCGGTCGAGGCCCGTGCCGCGATCTCGCGAACGCTGGAGGCCGTCGCGGTAGAGGGGATCGTTCAGCCTTTCGCCGACGAAGGCCCGGTGGTGGCCGGGCTGGCGCAATGGTGGTGCCGCACATTCGCGAGCAAGAAGCTGCCGGCGGGAGTCGCCGCCAACTTCGTCGAACGCCTCGAGCGGGCGTGTGCCGGCGTGACGGCGGATGACGAGGAAGACGACAGCGTCTTCGCGGCCCCAGCTGCGGAAGGGGCGAGCTTCGACGCGCTCACCTTCCGCGAGATCCACGTTCTCAAGCTGCTCTCTCGCGGCCAGGCCAACAGCGCGATCGCCGAGGCGCTGTTCGTGTCCGAGAACACCGTGCGCACCCACCTGCGCAACATCTTCTCCAAGCTGGGCGCGCACAATCGCACCGAGGCGGCGAGCATCGCACGCAAGCACAAGCTCCTCGAGTGACTGCCTGGACGCTTCCGGCCCGGTCGCGGAGCTTCGTTTCCTGTCCCGAATCTTTCAATCGATTGGGGTCATCAGGAATGCCAGTGATCTTCGACGGACTCTGGTGGGCCGACCTCACAACTCAAGGAGCTGACTTTGAAAGCATACGCATCGACCCTCATGGCCGCACTTGCCATCGGTGGGGGCTGGTCACATGCGCAGACACCCGCGCGTGATGCCTTGGTGCCCGTGACCGTCGACAACTTCATCCGTGCCGAGTCAGACCTTTACCTCAGCGCCGTCGCGCTGAAAGAGGGCGGCTTCGGCAAGTTCGAGCACCATCGCGAGTTGTCTCCGATCGATAGCCAGACCATCATTCGCCAGAACCGCGACGCCCTGTATTCGGCAGCCGTGTTCGACCTCGATGCAGGCCCGGTCACGATCACGCTGCCCGACGCCGGCCGGCGCTTCATGTCGCTGCAGGCGATCAGCGAGGACCAGTACTCGCAGCCCGCCATCTACAAGCCCGGCAGGCACACACTGACACGAAAGCAGATCGGAACGCGCTATGTGATCGTGGGCGTGCGCACCTTGGTCGATCCTTCCGTGCCCGGCGACCTCGAGAAGGTCCACGCACTCCAGGACGCCTTGAAGGTCGAGCAGCAATCCGTCGGCAAATTCGAAGTCCCGAAGTTCGATCCCGTCAGCCAGAAGAAGGTGCGCGATGCGCTCATCGTGCTGGGGACGACGATGACGGACACCAGCCATGCCTTCGGACTGAAGGGCGAAGTAGACCCGGTGCAGCGCCTGATCGCGGCTGCGACCACCTGGGGTGGCAATCCCCGCAAGGATGCGATCTACCTCAATTTCACGCCGCAGCAGAACGACGGCACGACCGTCCACAAGCTGAACCTCAAGAACGTGCCGGTCGATGGCTTCTGGTCCATCAGCCTTTACAACGCCGAGGGCTACTTCCAGAAGAACGACCTGAACGCCTACTCGCTGAACAACCTCACATCCAAACTAAACACCGACGGTTCGGTCACCATCCAGTTCGGGGGTTGCGACGGCAAGGTGCCCAACTGCCTGCCGATCATGAAGGGCTGGAACTACACCGCGCGGCTGTATCGACCGCGCGCGGAGCTGTTGAACGGCAAGTGGGTGTTTCCGCAACCTGAACAGGTGAACTGATCACCGTGACTTCATTTGGTGTTGGCGAGATCTTCCCTGGGCATTGGAGGACCGCATGCCGCAAGCAGTGCAGCCAATAGGGTGCTCGACGCGAATCTGGTTGGACCTGCGTTCATTTCGATGGCTCCTTGCCATCGCCCGGGGGTTCCAGGCGCCGCATGAGGCTATCGGAGCAAACGGAGGTGCGCGTCCCCCGCTTGGTAGTTGACGCCAGTACCTGGAACTTTGAGTGCGTTCTGGTTCTGAGCCCCCCGGGCGCGACGGCATGCGGACTCAGCCAATCGTCATCAGGCTCGCATTCCCGCCCGCAGCCGCGGTGTTCACGCTCAGCGAGCGCTCGACGACAAGGCTTTCCAGCGGGATGTCCGTGGCACCCGGCGCGAAAGCCCGCACGCCGACGATCGGGCCGGCGCGGTTGGCCAGCGCCAGGTTCACATCCCGCAGCGAGGCCGCGTCGCCGTGGTGCAGCACCGCGTCGAAGCTGACGGTCGGGGCACGCCAGTCCTGCGCGATGGCAATCGATTGCTGCACCTCCAGCGGCAAGGACGCACGGAGTCTCTCGGTTCCTTCCCCGGCGGCCCATACCGCCGTGCTTCCCACCGACAGCACCGCCGCGAGCTGTACCAGGCAGTCGTGTTCGTTGCCGGCCAGGCACAACACGGCCTCGCGCGGCAGCAGCGTATAGACGTTGCGCTCGCCGGTGGGTCCGACCAGCGTGCGTGCATGGCCGCTGCGGGACAGGCTGGCGAATTGCCGGCACTGTCGGGCGAGCCCTGCCATTCCGACGAGTGGCGCCCATCCCGCCAGCGCGGCGAGCGCCGGGCCCATGTCGGGCGTCGAGCCTTGCGCACCGTCGTTGCCGGGGCCGGCCGCGGCAAGCGCACGCGCCATCACATCGTCCGGCCGCGATGAAAGCATGCGATACAGGTAGAGCGGACCGCCGGCCTTCGGTCCGGTGCCGGACAGGCCTTCACCGCCAAAGGGCTGCACGCCCACCACCGCGCCCACCATGTTGCGGTTGACGTAGACATTGCCGGCACGGCCGTGCTCCACGACTTGCGCGATGGTCTCGTCGATGCGGGTGTGCACGCCCAGCGTCAATCCGTAGCCGGTGCTGTTGATCTGGCCGATCAGCGTTCCCAGGTCCCGACGGCGGTAGCGCACGAGATGCAGGACCGGACCGAACACTTCGCGTTGCAGTTCGGACAGGCTGTCCAGTTCGATCAAGGTCGGCAGGACGAAAGTTCCAAGCGTTGTCGCGCGAGCGACTTCCCGCGCCTGGCGGTGCACCTTCCGGCCACGCTGCTGCATGGCGGCGACGTGTCGCTCGATGCCATCGCGCGCCTCGGCGTCGATCACGGGCCCGATGTCCACCGCCAGCGTGGCGGGATTGCCGATCCGGCTTTCGGCCATCGCACCCTTGAGCATCTCGATCACACGATCGGCCACGTCTTCCTGCACGCACAGCACGCGCAACGCGGAGCAGCGCTGGCCCGCACTGTCGAAGGCGGACGCCATGACATCGGTGACCACCTGCTCGACCAGGGCCGATGAGTCCACGATCATCGCGTTCTGCCCGCCGGTCTCGGCGACCAGCGGCACGGGTTGCCCGTTTGCGCCGAGCCTTGCCGCAAGCGTCTTCTGCAGGATGCGCGCGACCTCGGTCGATCCGGTGAACATCACGCCCTGCACGCGCGCATCGCCCACCAGCGCCGCGCCGATCGTTTCACCGCGACCCGGCAGCAACTGCACCGCGCCGCGCGGAACGCCGGCTTGCCACAGGACGCGAACGGCTTCGGCTGCAACCAGTGATGTTTGCTCGGCCGGTTTTGCCAGCACCGGATTGCCGGCGGCCAGCGCCGCCGCGACCTGTCCCACGAAGATCGCGAGCGGAAAGTTCCACGGGCTGATGCAGACGATCGGCCCCAGCGGGCGATGGGTTTCGACAGCGAACCCGTTGCGGGCCTGCGCTGCATAGAAGCGCAGGAAATCCACGGCCTCGCGCACCTCGGCGATGCCGTTGGCGTAGGTCTTGCCGGCCTCGCGCGAGAGCAGGCCCAGGAGGCGCGGCATGCCCTCTTCCAGCAACCCGGCGGCGCGGTCGAGCCGATCAGCCCGCTCGCCGGGCGCCGTCGCAGCCCAGCCGGCCGCTTCACGCTGCGCGCTGGCGAGGGCCATGTCGACGTCCGCGAGCGTGGCCTCCTGCACTTCACCGACGATGTCGCGAAGGTCCGCGGGATTGCGCACCGGTTCGGCCACGCGCGTCGACGAAGCATCCGCCGACGGCTCGGCGAGCAAGGGCCCCGCGGTCCACGATTCGGTGGCGCTCGCCTGGAGCACATCGCGAAGCGCGCGCAGGCTGTCGTCGTTCGACAGGTCGAGGCCCCTGGAGTTGCGGCGGGCCTGCCCGTAGATCCCGGTCGGCAGCGGAATCAGGGGATGCGGCAGTCCGACGGCGCCTTCGGTCGTGGCCATCTGCTCCACCGTGGCGACCGGGTCTTCGACCAGCAGGTCGATGGCGATGGTCGGGTCGGCAATCCGGTTCACGAAGGATGTGTTGGCGCCGTTTTCCAGCAGCCGGCGCACCAAGTAGGCCAGCAGCGTCTCATGCGTGCCCACCGGCGCGTAGATGCGGCAGGGGCGTCCCAGCTTGCCGTCCGCGACCGGGCCGACGACCTGTTCGTACAAGGGTTCGCCCATGCCATGGAGGCACTGGAATTCATACTGGCCGGGCGCATAGCTGGCCGGGTCGGCCATCTCATGGATCGCCGCGAGCGTGTGCGCGTTGTGCGTGGCGAATTGCGGGTAGATGGCCTCGGGCGCCGCGAGCAGCTTGCGTGCGCAGGCCAGGTACGACACATCGGTGTAGGCCTTGCGCGTGAACACCGGATAGCCTTCCAGCCCATCGACCTGGGCGCGCTTGATCTCGCTGTCCCAGTAGGCGCCTTTCACGAGCCGGATCATCAGCCGGTGATGGCTGCGGCGCCCCAGGTCGATGACGTAGTCGATGACGAAGGGGCAGCGCTTCTGGTAGCCCTGGATCACGAAGCCGATGCCGTTCCAGCCCGCCAGCGCCGGCTCGAAGCAGAGCTTCTCGAGCAGGTCCAGCGACAACTCCAGGCGATCGGCCTCCTCGGCATCGATGTTCAAGCCGATGTCGTAGCGCCGGGCCAGCAGCGTGAGTTCGCGCAACACCGGGTACAACTCGTCCATCACGCGTGCATGCTGCGCGCGCTGGTAGCGCGGATGCAAGGCCGACAGCTTGATGGAAATCCCGGGGCCTTCATACACGCCGCGGCCTGCCGATGCCTTGCCGATCGCGTGGATCGCCTGCTCATAGGACACGCGATAGCGGTGCGCATCCTGGGCCGTGAGCGCGGCTTCGCCGAGCATGTCGTAGGAGTAGCGGAAGCCTTCCGCTTCGAGCTTGCGTGCGTGCTCGAGCGCCTGCCGGATGGTCTCTCCGGTGACGAACTGCTCGCCCATCATGCGCATGGCCATGTCGACGCCCTTGCGGATCAGCGGCTCCCCTCCCTTGCCGATCAGGCGCGTCAGCGTGGTCGACAGGCCCGATTCGCTGTGCGTCGCGACCAGCTTGCCCGTCAGCAGCAATCCCCAGGTGGCGGCATTGACGAAGATCGACGGGCTGCGCCCGGCGTGCGTCTGCCATTGGCCGTCGGCGATCTTGTCGCGGATGAGCGCGTCGCGGGTTGCGGCATCGGGGATGCGCAACAGGGCTTCGGCCAGGCACATCAAGGCCACGCCTTCCTGCGAAGACAAGGCGTATTCCTGGAGCAGGCCCTGGACCAGTCCGGCCCGCCCCGACGCATTCTTGCGGTTGCGAAGCTGGCTCGCGATGCGATGCGCCAGCGCGTGCGCCGCGTCGGCAACCGGCGGCGCCAGCCGTGCAGCCTCCAGCAGTGGCGGCAGCGCCTCCGGTTCCGGGCGGCGATACGCCGCCGTGATGCCGGCGCGAAGCGTGCCGGATTCGACCAGCCCGTCTGCGAACGCGCCAAACGGCGAGGTTGACGGCAGGGTTGGCGGCGAGCTTGGCTGGCTGGAGAGTGGATTGGTGGTCATGGCGCTGCGTTTTTGGTGAATTGACCAATAATGCCGCCCTTCCCGATGCATATTTGTTCGAATATCAAGCTTATGGCAGAACAAAACACTAGTGCAAGCGACCGAATCCCTGAACTCGACCGGCTGGACCTGAGGATTCTCAAATCCCTCCAGGAGGATGGCCGGATGTCAAACCTCAAGCTGGCGGACGCGGTGGGTCTGTCGCCGACGGCGGTGCTGGCCCGCGTGCAACGCCTCACGCGGGACAACTACATCCTGGGCTACGAGGCGCGCCTCAACCCGTTGAAGCTTGGCGCGGGAATGCTGGTCTTCGTCGAGGTGCTGCTGGATCGGACCACGCCGAACGTCTTCGACGCGTTCAAGGCCGCCGTCCAGGTGCAGCCAGCCATCATGGAATGCCACATGGTCGCGGGTGGCTTCGACTACCTGCTCAAGACCCGCAGCGCCGACATGAGCGACTACCGGCAGTTCGCCGGCTCCGTGCTGTGGCAGTTGCCCGGCGTTCGCGAGACCCGGACCTACGCCGTGATGGAGGAAGTGAAGAACTCCACCCACCTGCACCTGATGTGAGGGAATCGAAGGCGCCCGATCAACTCACGCGCCGAATCCCGCCGTGCCCGAAAGCTCACGCTTGAGCGCGAAAGGCCCCTTCCCGTTCAGTTGCTCCTGAAGGAACTGGACACACACGCGCACCTTGGCCGAATGGCTCAGCCGCACCGAACTCGCGGCCCAGATGTCGGCGGGCTGCCACCACTGCGGCAAGACCGGCACCAGTCGCCCCGCGCTGATGTCGTCATGCAGATCCCACTGCGCCTGCAGCAGGATGCCGTGCCCGTCATTGCCCCATCCCCGGACGATCTCCGAATTGTTGGATGACACCGTCCCGTGACCTTGACCTTCTCCGTGCCTGTTGGACCCGTCAGGCGCCACACCCCGAAGGCCTGGTTGCGATCCCGCAGCACCAGGCAATCGTGCTGGCTCAACTCGGCGACCTTTTCAGGGGCGCCCCGGCGCGCCACGTAGGTGGGCGCGGCGCACAGCAAGCGCACGCTGGTGGCGATCTTGTGCGCGACGAGGTGAGGCTCGTCCACTTCCCCGACTCTCACGTCCAGGTCGATGTTCTCCCCGACCAGGTCGACGCGGCGATCCACGGCGTCCAGCGTGATGTCGAGCGCCGGATAGCGCCTGGCCAGCAAGGACAGCGCCGGTCCAATGTGCATGCGCCCCAACCGGGCGCTGGTCGTCACGCGCAGCAGGCCGCGCGGGTCGAGCTTGCCGCCGGCAACGGTTTCGCCCATGTGGTCCACGCCCTGGAAGATCTGCTGGGCTGATGCGTAGACCCGCTCGCCGTCCTCCGTGACCGTGACGCGCCGCGCAGCGCGATGAAACAGCGTCACGCCCAGCGCCTTTTCCAGGATCGCGATGCGCTTGCTCACGTAGGCCGGCGAGGTGCCCAGCTCGGTGGCGGTCGCCGCAAAGCTGGCCTTGCGTGCCGCCAGGCAAAAGACGCGCAGGTCGTCCAACTGGAATTTGAGGTTCACGATGCGTGAATCGTGCCACCACATCTGGCGCGTTGTTCGCAAACCGTGTTTTCCTTAAATTCACCGGGCCGCACGCCGATGCACCCAGTACCAGGAGACAAGCAACAGATGACCCGCCCCATTTCCCTCGCCGCCCTCACCGTCCTCGAACTCACGCCGCCCGAGATGGTGACCTGCGCCGCCGACGCGGGCTACAGCCATGTCGGCATCCGCCTGCTGCCTGCCACGCCGACCGAGCCGCAGTACGACATCGTGGGCGACACGCCGCTGCTGCGCGAAGTCGAGGCCCGCCTGGCCGACACCGGCATCAAGGTGCTCGACGTGGAGATCTTTCGCATCAAGCCCGATGCGCCCGTCGCCCAGTACGAGGCCGCGATCGCCACCGCCGCGCGGCTCGGCGCGAGCGAACTGCTGGTCGCGGGAAACGACCCGGACGACGCCCGGCAGGTCGCGTCGTTCGCCGCCTTCTGCGAATTGGCCGACAGCTACGGCCTGGGCGCCGTGCTCGAGTTCATGCCGTGGACCGAAGCCAGGAACCTGGCGCAGGCGGCACGCATCGTCGAACGCTGCGGCAGCAGGAACGCCGGCGTGTTGATCGATGCCTTCCACTTCAGCCGCTCGCGCAGCCGCATCGAGGACATCGCATCGGTGCCACCTTCGCGGCTGCGCTACCTGCAGCTCTGCGACGCGCCGGCCGCGATACCGGCGACCATGGAAGAAATCCTCGACCAGGCCCGCGCCGAGCGCCTGTTCCCTGGCGACGGCGGCATCGACCTGGTCGGCCTGCTGCGCGCCGTGCCGCGCGACATTCCGCTGAGCCTCGAAATCCCGATGCACACCCTGGCGCGCACGGTCGGCGCGACCGAACGCGCACGCCGCGCACTGGCCGCGACAAGACGCGTGCTGGCCCAGCTCGACGCGTGAGCGGGACGGACATGAGCTCCCCTGCCACCCTGCCCCGCAGCAGCATCGACTGCGACCTGCTCGTCGTCGGCTCCGGCGCCGCGGGCCTCGCCGCCGCGGTGACCGCAGCCTTCCACGGCCTGAAGGTCGTGGTCGTGGAAAAGGCGCCCGTGCTGGGCGGCGCCACCGCCTGGTCGGGCGGATGGATGTGGGCCCCGGGCAATCCGCTGGCGAAGCGCGCCGGCATCCATGAAGACCCGCAGCAGCCACGCACCTATCTCAAGAACGAACTCGGTGACCGCTACGACGCCGCGCGTGTCGATGCCTTCCTCGACAACGCACCCCGGATGGTCGCGTTCTTCGAAGAGAACACCGCGCTGCAGTTCGCCGATGGCAATGCGATCCCGGATGTGCACGGCAAGGTGGCCGGCGCCGGCACGCAAGGCCACCAGGTCATCGCCGCGCCCTACGATGCCCGCGAGCTGGGTGCGCTGAACAAGCGGCTGCGCAAGACGATGCGGGAAACGTCCTTCCTCGGTATGCCGATCATGGCGGGCGCGGACCTCGGCGCGTTCCTCAGCATGACGCGCTCGCCGAAGTCCTTCATCCACGTGACGAAGCGCTTCCTTCGGCACCTGCGGGATCTCGCGCTTCATGGCCGTGCGATGCACTTGGTGAATGGCGTTGCGCTCATCGGGCGGCTGGCGAAGTCTGCCGACGACCTGAAGGTGCAGATGATCGAATCCGCGCCTGCCAGGCGACTGCTGCTGGAGAACGGCGTGGTGCGCGGCGCCGTGGTGGGGGCGTCCATCGGCGAGGTTGAGATCCGTGCTGCCAGGGGCGTGGTCCTTGCGGCGGGCGGCTTTCCGAACGACATCGCGCGGCGCAAGGCGTTGTTCCCCCGCACCCCGACCGGCAACGAGCATCTCGCGCTGCCACCCGACAGTTGCTCGGGCGACGGCATCACCCTGGGCGAATCGGCGGGCGGCTTCCTCGACACCAGCGTGGCATCGCCGGCCGCATGGGCGCCCGTCTCGCGGGTGCCGCACCCGGACGGCAGCATTGGTCACTTCCCGCACATCATCGAACGCGGCAAACCTGGGTTGATCGGCGTGCTGTCGAACGGCGCCCGCTTCGTCAACGAAGCCGACGGCTACTACGACTATGTCGCGGCGATGGTGGCGCAGGCGCCGCAGGGTGAGGAAGTGCATTCATGGCTCATCTGCGACCAACGCTTCCAGCGTCTCTACGGGCTGGGCTACGCGCGGCCCTTCCCTGTTCCCGTGGGGCGCTTCGTGCGCAATGGCTACCTCCGACGCGGCGCGACCATCGCGGAACTCGCCAGGGCGTGCGGCATTCCACCAGCGGCGCTGGTTGCAACGATCCAGCGCTTCAACGACAACGCCCGCCAGGGCACGGACCCGGACTTCGGACGCGGCTCCACCCCCTACAACCGCAAGATGGGCGACCCCTTGCACGAGGGCCCCAACCCGTGTGTCGCGCCGATCGAGCAAGGCCCCTTCTATGCCGTGAAAGTGCTCCCGGGCAGCTTCGGAACCTTTGCCGGGCTGAAGACGAACGAGCATGCGCAAGTCGTGGGCGCCAGCGGCCAGCCGATCGCCGGCCTCTACGCGGTCGGCACGGACATGGCCAGCGTCATGGGCGGCTTCTACCCGTCGGGCGGCATCAACCTCGGGCCTGCGATGACCTTCGGTTTCATCGCGGGTCGCCACGCGGCTGGCGCATGAGCAACCGGCCCATCACGGACATCGGGGTGCAACCATGGGCCAGTCGCGTCGCACGCGGCTGTGTCCCCGCAGCCCTCTCCGATCGCGCGGCATGCCAAACTGCGGCGCCAGGAGGAGACCTCGCCCGTGTACCCATTGCTGACAGGCCTGCGCATCGTCGAATGCGCCTCGTTCATCGCCGCGCCTTCGTGCGCACTGCACCTGCGCCAGCTGGGCGCCGAGGTGATCCGCATCGACCCGATCGGCGGCGGTCCGGATTTCCATCGCTGGCCACTGTCGGAGGGCGGCCACAGCTACTACTGGGAAGGACTCAACAAGGGCAAGAAGTCGATCGCCGTCGACCTGTCCCGCCCTGAAGGCCGCCAGATCGTCGCGGACCTCGTCACCGCGCCCGGTGCGGACGCCGGGATCCTGGTGACCAACTTTCCGAAAGACGGCTTTCTCGCGCATGAGCGCCTGTGCGCACTGCGCCCCGACCTCATCACGGTGCGCGTGACGGGATGGGGCAACGGCGACTCGGGGCTGGACTACACCATCAACGCGGCCCTGGGCATCCCGTTCATGACCGGCGGCGCGGACAACGGCGAGCGTCCGGTCAACCACGTGCTGCCGGCCTGGGACCTGCTGACCGGCGCCTATGCCGCCTTCGTGACGCTCGCTGCGGAGCGCGACCGCTTGCGCACCGGCCGCGGCCGGGAAGTGACCGTTCCGCTGTCGGACGTCGCGCTGGCCGCGCTGGGCAACATGGGCCAGATCGCCGAGGTGCTGGCGGGTGGCGACCGTCCGCGTCACGGCAATGCGCTGTTCGGCGCCTTCGGCCGCGACTTCGTGACCTCGGACGGCGAGCGCGTGATGGTGGCCGCGATCACGCGCCGCCAATGGACCGGCCTGCTCGCCGCGTTGCAGCTCGAGCAGGCGGTTGCCCGGCTCGAGTCCGCACTTGGCGTGTCGTTCGAGAAGGACGAGGGCCTGCGCTTCGTGCACCGCGATGCGTTGTTCCCGCTAGTCGAACAGGCCATCGGCGCCCTGCCCCTCGCGTCGCTGCGCACACGCTTCGATGGCGCGGGCGTTTGCTGGAGCCCCTACATGACACTGAGCCGCGCTTTGCGGGAAGACCCCAGGTTGTCGCTGGCATCGTCGATGTTCAGCGAGCTGGACCATCCGAGCGGGCAACGCTACCCCGCGCCCGGCGCAGCCGCCACGCTGTCACGCGCCGTGCGCGAGCCCGGCGTGCGCGCGCCACGCCTGGGCGAGCACACCGACGCCGTGCTGGCCGACGTGCTCTCGCTGTCTCCATCCCGCATCGGCGAATTGCATGACGCCAAGCTGGTGGCCTGACCTCAACACATTCGAGACCCGAACCATGAACGCCATCGCCAACGCGTCACCGCTTGTCGCGCAATTCCAGGAGGTTGCAGACGCGGCGCGCCAGTACGGCAACGAAGCGCAACGCGCCGCCGAGCGCATCTTCTGCCGCGACGGCAGAGTCGACGCCACTGTCCTGCACCAGCAGCAACGCGCGCTCCATGGATTCGCATGGAGCGCGACCCTCGTCGAGGCCGTGGTGCGCTCCGCTCAATGGGGCTTGCGGCTGGCCGACGAGGCGCGCCTCGGCTCGCTCGATGCGCAGGTGCTGGCGGTCGGCCTGGCCGAGTACCTGGCGCAGTTGTCCAGCGGCATCCCGATGGGCCAGAACGAGATCTTCCGTCCGCAGGAACTCGGCCTGCATGACGCAGCAGCGCGGCTCATGGCGGACGCCTCGGTGCGCGAGATGCAGGCACGCGGTGGAACGCCTGCAGCCCGCGCGGCGCTGGTCGATGCGCTGCGCAGTGGCGAGCAGCTCGGCGAATCGGCGCTGGATGAGGAGCTGGACATGATCCGCGACCAGTTCCGCCGCTTCACCGAACAGGAAATCACGCCCCATGCCCACCGATGGCACCTGGCCGACGAACTGATTCCCGATGCGCTGGTCGCCAGGCTGGCTGAACTGGGCGTGTTCGGCATCTGCATCCCGACCGAATACGGCGGCATGGGCCTCGGCAAGCGAGCGATGTGCATCGTCACGGAGGAACTCAGCCGCGGCTGGATCGCAGCCGGCTCGCTCGGCACGCGCTCGGAGATCGCGGGCGACCTGATCGCATCGGCTGGAACGCCGCAACAAAAGGCACGCTGGCTGCCGGCGATCGCATCCGGCGCTGTGCTGCCGACAGCGGTGTTCACCGAGCCGGACAGCGGCTCGGACCTGGCCTCGCTGCGCACGCGTGCGACGCCGCAACCCGGCGGGGGCTGGCGCATCGACGGCAACAAGACCTGGATCACGCATGCGGCACGCAGCGACCTCATGACGCTGCTCGCGCGCTCGGAGCCGGGCGTCGAAGGACATGCGGGCCTGTCAATGTTCCTGGCGGCGAAGCCGCGCGGCGCCGATGCCCTGCCCTTCCCCGCCGACGGCATGAGCGGCGGCGAAATCCCGGTGCTGGGCTATCGCGGCATGAAGGAATACGAGATCGCCTTCGACGGCTTCGAGGTGGCCGCCGATGGCGTGCTGGGTGGCGAGCGCGGCCAGGGCTTCCGGCAACTCATGCAGACCTTCGAAGGCGCGCGGATCCAGACCGCCGCGCGCGCCGTCGGCGTGGCCTGGCGCGCCTTCGACCTGGCCTGGCGCTATGCCAATGACAGGCGGCAATTCGCCCGCCCGCTCGTCGAATTCCCGCGCGTCTCGGACAAGCTGGCCATGATGCTGGCGGAGACGGTGCTTGCGCGCCACCTGACCTCGTTTGCCGCGATGGAAAAGGAGCAAGGCCATCGCTGCGACATCCAGGCCGGCATGGCCAAGCTCTTGGCGGCGCGGGTCGCATGGGCCAATGCGGATGCCGGCTTGCAGATCCACGGCGGCAACGGCTATGCGCTCGAGTTCGAGATGAGTCGGGTGCTCTGCGACGCGCGCATCCTCAACATCTTCGAGGGTGCGGCAGAGATCCAGGCGCAGGTGATCGGGCGGGGGCTGCTGGCGAGATAAGGCCAGGCCGCACCTGGCTGGTCAAGCCGTTCGGACTGGCCGCGCTGCTGCGCGCGGTCGACGTCGGGGAGCCGCGCCCTACTCCGCCTTGATGTTGTTGTCCTTGACCACCTTGCCCCAGCGCTGGGTCTCGGTCTTCATCCATTCGGCGATCTGCTGACGTGTCATGCTTGTCGGCTCGGAGCCGAGTTCCAGCAGGCGCTTGTTGAATTCGGGGCGCGCCACGATCTTCTGCACCGCGTCCTGCAGCTTGTCGAGCACGGCCGGCGGCGTGTTGGCGGGCGCCAGCAGCCCCTGCCAGGAGCCCGTGACGAAGTTGGGAATCTGCGAGGCCACGGTCGGCACGCCGGGCGTGGCCGCGAAGGGCTTGGCGCTAGTGACCGCAATGGCCTTGACCTTGCCGCCCTGCACCAGCTGGTTGGTGGCGATCACGCTCGCCATGGCGCTGTCGATCTGGCCGCCCGCGAGGTCGGCGAGCGCCTGCGAGCCGCCCTTGTAGCCGATGATGTTGAACTCGAAGCCACGGTCCTGCGCCAGCAGGATGCCCGCGAGCTGGCTGATGGAGGCCAGCGGGGTGCCGAAGCTCACGGGCTTGCCGCTCTTCTTGGCATAGGCGGCCAGCTCATCGATGTTCTTCACCGGAAGATCCTTCTTGACCACCAGCAGGTGCGGCGAAAAGGCCGGCATCGCGATGGGCGCCAGGTCCTTCATCGGGTTGTAGGGCAGTTGCGGAAGCACGCTCGGGCCGATGGTCAGCACGCTCATGTCGAGCAGCAGCAGGCTGTAGCCATCCGGGGCGGACTTGGCCACGGCGGCCGCGCCGATCTGGCCGTTGGCGCCGGCCTTGTTCTCCACGATGACCGGCTGCTTGAACATCTCGCTCAACTCCTTGCCCAGCAGGCGCGCCAGCACGTCGGAGGTTCCGCCCGCCGGATTCGGCACCGTGATGTGGATCAGCTTGCTGGGGTAGCTCGCGCCGTCCTCCGCCGCAAGCGACTGCAGGGATGCGCCCGCCAGCATCGCCGCGGTCGCCATGCCGAGCAGTGCGCGCCTGGCCTGCGGGCGCGGAAATGGGGTGTTCGAAGTCTGGGCTTTCATGGGTATCTCCGTGGATGTGTGGACGGGAAGGCAGCGAGCGCCGGAAGGAGGTGTTCAGGCTGCGGGATGGATCACGTTGAGCAGCGGCTGCCCTTGCTGCAGGCGTTCGATGTTCCCGGCCATGAAGCGGTAGCGCCGATCGAGCACCGCCGGCGTGATGGCCGAGATGTGGGGCGTGGCGCGCACGTTGGGCAGCTCGTGCAGCGGCCAGCGCGACGGGTCGACCGGCGGCTGCCCCTTCTTCGGGTACTGGTACCAGACGTCGAGCACCGCCCGGCCAAGCCGGTGGTCGCGCAGGGCTTCATACAGCGCCTGTTCGTCCACCACTTCCGCGCGGGCCACATTGATGAGCAGGGCTCGTGCCGGCAGCAGCGCGAGCTGGCGCGCGTCGATCAGGCCACGGGTGCTGTCGTCCAGCGGGCAGCAGACCACCAGCACCTGGATGCGTGGCAGAACCTCGTCCAGCGCCGACACGGCAACGTATTCATGGGCCAGTTCCGCGGAACCCTGCCTGCCGCTGCGCGTCACCGCGATCACGTGCATGCCGCAGGCGCGCGCGCGCCGCGTGATCTCCTGTCCGATGTGGCCGAAGCCCAGGATCGCGACCGTCTTGCCATCGGCCTCGTCGTGCTGTGCCCGGTGGGCATACGACCGCGCCCAGGCGTCCGCGTCCAGGCGCGCCGGGTACTGCCAGAGTTGCAGGAAGTGCTCCAGGATGGCGTGCAGGGCGAACTCGGCAATCGGCACCTCGTGGCCGTGCACGTTGCACACCGTGGTGCCCGATGGCAACGTGGCCAAGGCGACCTGCTCCGACCCGGCCCCCGGCACGTGCACCAGGCGGCAGTGAAGACGCGCGGCCTCGTCGGCGCTGATGCTGTTGGCGATGACGACATCCGCCTGGATCGCGCCGGATGCGGGGAAGGCTTGCAACGCTTCGACCTCGTGTCCGGGGCCGAGAAGCTCGCGCAACCGGGGTGCGTTCGGCGCATGGAGCCCGACGATCTGGATGTGCATGGATTGCCCTCTAGCGGCTTTCCCGGACGATGAGGTCCGGCCGCTGCCTGAAGCTGTCCTGCAACCGGCTTCCGATGCCAGGCGCGACGGGCGGCTGCGCCATGCCCTCGCGGATCACCGGCAGCTCGGTCACGATGTCGCGGTACCAGGTGGCGAGCGTGGCGCGCACCACTTCCTGGTAGATGGCGGTCGGCGCATGCAGTGCCATGTGCAGCCCCGCCATCAGCGTGATGGGACCGGTGCAGTCGTGCGGGGCGAGCGGCCGGTTGTAGGCCTGGGCCAGGCCGGCGATCTTGCGCCCCTCGGTGAAGCCTCCGCACCAGGCCAGGTCCAGCATCACCACGTCGAGCGCATCGGCGGCCAGCAGGTCGCGATAGGGACGCAGGCCGCCCAGCGTCTCGCTGCCGCAGATCGGCACGCGCGTGCGGCGCCGCAGGTCGGCAAGGCCGGCGGCGTCGTCCATCTTGCACAGCGGGTCCTCGACCCAGAACACGTTGTATTCCTCCAGCGCCTGGCAGATGCGCAGGGCCGAATGCCCGCCGAACAGGCTGTGCAGCTCGCACATGACCTCGATGCGATTGCCGACCGCCTCGCGGATCTGGCGGAACGGCTGCAGGCCCTTCTCCAGGTCGGGCAGGCTGATGAGGTGGCCGCCGCTGGCAGGCGCGTAGATGTCGAAGGGCCAGATCTTCATGGCCTTGTAGCCTTCGTCGAGCAGGCTCTTCGCAAGGCCGCCGGCGTCGCGCATGAAGGCCACCTGGTCGTCGTAGGGGCCCTGGGCCTGGTCGTCCGAACCGATGTCGCGACGCTTGCCGGCGGTGTTGAAGCTGTAGCCCGCACAGGTGTTGTAGACCGGCACGCTCGGGCGCGCACCGCCGCCGAGCGCCTCGTAGACGGGCACGCCCTGGCGCTGGCCCGCCAGGTCCCACAGCGCGATGTCGACCGCGCTGGCCGACCGCACCTCGACGCCGGAACTGTTGTAGCCGACGTAAGGCGTGAGCAGGTGCCGCGAGATGCCTTCGATCTGCCGCGCATCGCGCCCCAGCAGCCACGGTGCAAGCTCCTCATGCAGGCAGGTCTCCACCGACGCGGCCCCGCGAAAGGTTTCTCCCAGTCCGACGAGGCCGTCGCTCGTTTCCAGTTCGAGCCAGATCAGGCTGGGCCGGTCCGGCAGGCGGTAGGTGCGGAGGGATCGGATGGTTGACATTATTTACAGCTTTTTATATCTTTTGGGTGGAAGCGATGGCTTTCGAGGTCTGAAAAGGATTGTCCTTACGAGTCACTGCTGCGTCAATGCGACATGACTTGCGTTTTCCCTGTCAATTGCTGTCATATGAATACATCCCAATCTGGCGAACCCGGTTCCCTCTCCACTGCAAGCGGCCCGGCCCGCCTGCTGGGCGACAAGGTCTACGAAGACCTGATGCAGCTGCTCGGCACGCCGGGCTTCGAGCCGCGGGCACGCCTGCCCGGCGAGACGGCCTTGTCGCAGCGTCTGGGGGTGTCACGTCCGGTGCTGCGCCAGGCGCTGGCGCGGCTTCGCGACGAGGGGCGCGTCTACGTGCGCAAGGGCTCGGGCACTTTCGTCACCGATGCGCTGCCGCAGGCCAAACCCATCTCGCTCAGCACGCTGGAAAATATCGCCGACATCCGCGCTTTCCTGGAATTCCGATGCTTCATGGAAGGCGAGGCCGCGGCGCGCGCGGCGCTGGCGCGCACCACCGACCAGATGCACCATGTCCGCCTGTGCCGCGAGCGCTTCGAGCAGGCCCTTGCCGTCGGCAGCGATGCGGTCGAGGAAGACATCGCATTCCACGACGCCGTGGCGCAGGCCTGCGGCAATCGCTTCTTCGGCATGACGATGAATGCATTGGCGCCCCAGACGCGCTTCAGCATCGGGCTCTCGCGCAGCCTGGCCGGTCGGCCGCAGGGTGAGCGTCGGGCCGGCGTGTGCCAGGAGCACATGGCCGTGGAACTGGCCATCGAGCGCCAGGACGCGGCGGCCGCGCGGCAGGCGATGGAGGCGCACCTGAGAGGCGGCATCTCCCGCCTCTTCGGCCAGTAGGAGGGTGAATCGAGGACCCTTGCGCCAGATCGGAAGGCCGCACAATCCAGGACCGATCAAGCCTCGTCGCTTTCTAAAAGGACCCCGACCCATGGAATCCGTCAGCGCCGCCGCCTTCGACGCGTCCTACTACCAGCGCTATTACTTCGACAAGAAGACCAAGGTGGCGGATCCGCAGCACGTGGAGCGGCTGGGGGCCTTCGTGTGCGCCTACCTGAAGTACCTGCGCGTGCCGGTGCGCCGGGTGCTGGACGTGGGTTGCGGTGTCGGGCTCTGGCGCGACATCGTGGCGCGGCATTTCCCGCAGGCCAGTTTTCACGGCGTCGAGTTCAGCGAGTACCTGTGCGAACGCTTCGGGTGGGAGCGCGGATCGGTGGTCGACTACCAGGCCAGGAAGCCGTTCGACTTTGTCATCTGCCAGGGCGTGCTGGCCTACCTGAACCCGGTGGACCTGAAACGCGCCTTGCGCAACCTCGGCACCTTGAGCAAGGGCGCCCTCTACCTGGAGGTCGTGGCGCGCGAGGACTACGAGCGCGACATCGTGGACGAGGACCTGACCGATCCGCACCTTTTTCGCCACCGTGCCGAGGTCTACCGCAACGGCCTCTCCCGGCAGTTCAGGGAACTAGGCGGCGGCCTGTGGCTGAGCCGGCGCTCGGACGTGCCGCTGTTCTCGCTGGAAAGCGCGGCCGAGTGACCTGTAGCCTGTAGTCGCCGATTCGCCAGTGCCTGCCGGTGAATGGCGGACGGCGGGGTCGTCGAGCTGCCGGTCGCCCAGGCGAACCCCGCCGAAGTCAAAATGGGAAGCGCAAGCGCCGACCCCGGCGAATGACATCCCAGGACGCCCACACCCCCATGCAGACCGATGAAAAACCCCTCCTGAAATACCCTTTCAAGTCGGCGCCCGCGCGCGGCACCCTGCTCGAAGTGGCACCGGGTGTGCACTGGATTCGCATGCCGCTGCCCTTCAAGCTCGACCACATCAACCTCTGGGCGCTCGACGACGGTGACGATTGGGCGCTCGTGGACACGGGCATGCGCGACGACGAGACCGCCAGCGTCTGGCGCGAGTTGTTCGCCAACTATCCGAAGCACCGTGCGCTCAAGAGGATCTTCGTCACCCACATGCATCCGGACCATGTCGGCATGGCCGGCTGGCTCACGCGCAAGCTGGGAACACGCCTCTGGATGACTCGCCTGGAATACCTCACCTGCCGGGTGATGGCATCCGACAGCGGGCGAGAGGCGCCGCCCGAGGCCCTGGCCTTCTATCGCGAGGCGGGCTGGAGCGAGCACGCCATCGAGTCCTACCGCGCGCGCTTCGGCAGGTTCGGAAACCAGATTCACAAGCTGCCCGACGCATTCGAGCGCCTGAGCGACGGCATGGAACTGCGCATCAACGGCAATACCTGGCGCGTGGTTACCGGCAACGGCCATTCGCCCGAACACGCGTGCCTTTATTGCCCGGCGCTCAAGGTCTTCATCTCGGGCGACCAGGTGCTGCCCCGCATCTCGTCCAACGTGTCCGTCATTCCGACCGAGCCCGACGCCAACCCGATGGCCGACTGGTATGCCTCGCTCGCCAAGCTGGGTCGGGAAGTGCCCGATGACGTGCTGGTGCTGCCCGCGCACAACGAGTGCTTCTACGGCCTGCATGCCCGCCTGGACTACCTGAAGTCCTCGCAGGACCGCGCCCTGGACAGACTGGAGGCCGCGCTCGCCACGCCCCAGCGCGTGGTGGATGTGTTCACCGCCCTGTTCGGACGGCCGATCGACGAATCGCAGATGGCCGTGTTCGGCATGGCAACGGGCGAAGGCATCGCCTGCCTCAATTACCTCGTGCACGCCGGCCGCGCGGTCAAGACGATCGACGACAACGGTTGTGCGTGGTACCGCAGGACATAAACGTTATATTTCGTCAACGCCACCGCACCGCCCACCGCCCGAATGGACAACGACGAGGTCAACCAGCTGCTCGTTCGCATCGGTCGCGAAGACCAGGCGGCGTTTCGCCAGCTGTACAAGGCGTTCAGCCGCAAGGTCTACGCCTATGTCCTCAACATGCTGAACGACCACGCCCGCGCAGAGGAAGTACTGGCGGACGCGTTTTACGAGGTCTGGCGCCATCCCGATCGCTTTCGCGGCGATTCGCAGTTTTCGACCTGGGTCATCGGCATCGCGCGACGGAAGGCATTGATGGTCTACCGTGCGCGCCGGCCCGACGAAGTGCATGGCGACCTCGACGACATCGCCGAAACCACCGCCTCCGAGACACCTGACGGCTACGCCGAGTTGGTCGAAAAGCAAAGGCGTGACGGCGTGCAGCATTGCATGGGCAAGCTGTCGGACGAGCATCGCGAATGCCTGCACCTCGTTTTCTACGAGGGCATGAGCCTGGCGGAAGTGGCAGACGTGCAGAACTGCCCCGAGGGCACGGTCAAGACCCGCCTTTTCCACGCCCGCCAGAAAATCAAGAATTGCCTGCAGGCCTTGCTGCGCAGCGAAGGCGGGGCGCCGGGCGGCAAGGGTGCGCTCGCATCCTGAAAATAAATTGAACCCTTCGACCGACTCCCGCAACCCAGGGGCGACACGGGCATATCCCGTGCAGGTAGATCGGTATCTCGATGCGGTCGGTCTCGCGCGCTATATTGCGCCGACACTCCGCCGTCAGGGGTGCCGATCGGGTCAGTCACACGCCCGCAAGGGCCGAAGAATTCTGGTGGTCACCATGGTCGAGATCCTTTCATCGTTGCGGCGCCCGAGCGGCGCCACCGGAGCGCAGTCATGAACGAACGCTTCGAAGAACTGCTCCCCTGGTATGCCAACGGCACGCTGGGCGCCGAAGACCGGGCCTGGGTCGATGCCTACCTTGAACAACATCCCGAGGCCCGCAGCGAACTGGAGTGGTACCACTCGCTGCAGGCCAAAGTGCAGGAGAACGCGCCTGCGGTGCCGGCAACGATCGGCCTGGCGCGCACCATGCGCCTGATCCAGGGCGACCGGCCGACCATTGCGGAGCGCATCGGCGCCTTCTTCGGCAATTTCGGCATGCGCCCGAGCTATGCGCTGGCCGCGCTGGCGGTCGTGGCGGTGCAAGGCGGCGTGATCGTCAGCCTGCTGGGCGACGCCCGCGACAGCGCCGACGAGATCCGCGCGCTGCACTCGATCCGCGTCGAGGAAGGCCCGATGCTCAAGATCAGCTTCACGCCCGACGCCAAGGAGGCGGACATCCGGATGCTGCTGGTGCAGGTGGGCGGCGAACTGGCTGGCGGCCCTGGACAGCTTGGCGACTATTACCTGCGCGTGCCGGCCGGCAGCGAAGCCGCGGCGCTCGCCAAGGCGAAGGCCGCCCCGATCGTGCAGGAGGCTGCACTGGCCCCGGGCGTGCCGCCCAAGGAGTAGCCGCGATGGCCACCCTGCCGACCCGTCGTCTGCTGCTTCGCGGCGCCCTGGGTGCCGCAGCCCTGCCCTTCTTCGCTCGCGCCATGGCTGCGGCGCCCAATGCCAGCGATGCCGGTTCGCGCATCGCGCTGGTGATCGGCAACGGCACCTACAAGGCCGCACCGCTCAAGAACCCGCCCGGCGACGCCAGCGCCGTCGCGGGCGCGCTGCGTGGCCTCGGCTATGACGTGACGCTGCGCCAGAACACGCGGCTGCCGGAGCTGATCGAGTCGCTGCGCGAGTTCTCGATCCGCGCGCCGAAGGCTTCGGTGCGCATGCTGTTCTACGCGGGCCACGGGGTGCAGGTGAAGGGCCGCAACTACCTGGTGCCGGTCGACGCCGATCCGAAGTCGGAAGACGAGATCCAGCAGCAAAGTGCCGATGTCGGTGAGTTCGTCGACCGGCTCAGCGCGATCCGCACGGGCACCAACATCGTGGTGCTCGATGCCTGCCGAGTGAACCCGTTTGCAGGCGGCGTCATCGTCGGCCCGGACGGACGGCGCCTGAAATTCCGCGGCGCGACGCCGGGCGGCCTGGCCACGCTCGATGCGCCCGTGGGCACCCTGGTGGCCTTCTCGACCGCACCCAATGGCGTCGCGCTCGACGGCGCCAACAGCGAGCACAGCGTCTATGCGCGGCACCTGCTGGCCAACATGTCGACGCCGGGGCTGCAGATCGAGCAACTCTTCAAGCGGGTGCGCATCGGCGTGGCCGAGGACACCGGCCGCGTGCAGGTGCCGTGGGAGTCGTCGAGCCTGACGGCTGATTTCTGCTTCAAGTCGGATGACAAGGGGCGTTGCGGGATTTGAGTTGCCCGCACTGCCACGCCGTGGGCGCACAGTTTCGGAGGCGCCTTCATTCACGAATGGTCGGCGATGAATCGCTCCAGCTCGCGCGCAAAGCGCTGCGGCTCGCTCACATGCGGCGAGTGGCCGGCGCGGGGGTAGATCGAGACCTGCGCATGCTTTACCGTGTCGCGATACCAGGCATCGAGCGGCACGCCGGCATAGTGCGGGCTGCGCGCCCCGAGCACCACGAGCAGCGGCGCGTCGAGCCGGGACATTGAAGCGCGAAAGTCGGCTTGCGCCATCGATTCGGCGAGGTCGAGCAAGGGCCTGACATCGATGCGTCCCAGGCGGCGCCGCAGCATCCGTCCCAGCGCCGATTCCACTCCGAGCTGGCGCCGTAGCCAGGCGCCTCCGAACGCGCCGATTTCGTTCAACAGCGTCTCGGCCAGGTCCTGGCGCGCACCTGCGATCAGCCCCGAGAGCATCGCCGCGCTGCAGCCGCCAAAGAGCCCCAGGCGCCATTCGTCGTCCGTCACGATGCGCGGCGACTGGTCGACCAGCGCCACCGCCGCGACACGCTGCGTGCCGTGCCCCTGCAGGTATTGCATCAGCGTCAGCGCGCCCATCGAATGCCCCACCAGCACCGAGCGTTGCAGGCCGAAGTGGTCGAGCATTTCGGCCAGGTCCGTCGCCAATCGGGCCAGCGTGATGCTGCCGATCACGGGCCGGCAACCGCCATGGCCGCGTGCGTCCCATGCGAGCACGCAATGACGCCGGGCCAGCTGGCGAGCCACCGGCAGCCAGTCACGGTGCGAGCAGCCGACGCCATGCACCAGCACCAGCGGCGAACCCTTGCCCAGCACGCACACCGGAACGACCTGGCCGTCGCTGGCGGTGAAGGTGTCGTAGTCCTCCGCACCGGGCGCGCCGACACCCATGAGCCCGAAGTTGCTCAGCGCGCGCAGGGCGCCGCGCAGGCCCGTCAGGCGTGGTGCGCGCGGAGGCGGCGGTTCGGGCGGAGCGCTGTCTGGCATCGCCGGGCGATGCTACCCCGGCGTTTCATTTGATTGAAATTTGTTTGAACCGATTCCAAACGCGCCGCAACCCATGAGCGGGAAGGCAAGCAATTCAGCAAGCCCCACCGCAAATCCTGTCACTCATCAACCTCTGGAGTTCATCATGCAAATCGTTCGTAAAGCTTCCATCCTCGTGGCCCTCGGTTTCGCCTTCAGCGGCGCAATGGCGGGCGAAATCTCCGGCTCGACCGTGCTGTCGACCGGCTCGAGCAACGCCGCATCCGGCTTCCTGTCCTCGGCTGGACAGAACGTCGGCGTGGCCGAGCAAAACGGCAAGATCACCAACAGCACGGTGATCTCCAACGGCGCCAACAACAGCGCCTCGGGCTTCCTGTCGTCAGCCAACCAGAACGTCGGCCACGCCACGCAAAACGGCAAGATCGCCAACAGCACGGTCATCGGCACGAACCTGAACAACTCGGCTTCGGGCTTCCTCAGCTCGGCTACCCAGGAAGTGGGCTTCGCCAAGAACAACGGCCAAGTGACGAACTCGACCGTGATCGCCAACGGCGCCAACAACCGCGCCTCCGGCTTCCTGTCCTCGGCGACCCAGCAGATCGGTGGCGCGCAAGGCAACGGCAAGCTGACCAACTCGACGGTCATCGCGACGACGTCGAACAACTCGGCCTCCGGCTTCTTGTCCAGCGCAAGCCAAAGCGTGGGCGTTGCCAAGTAAGCACGCGCCGGTCACTCCGGCCCGCTCGACCACCAACCTGCCCGCTTGCGCATCCGCGCCGGCGGGTTTTTTTCTTTCGAGACCGCAGCCGCAAATTTCCTTGAACCGATTCCGCAGCAGCCGCAACCCATGAACGGGAAGGCAAGCAGTTCCGCAAGCCCCACCTTCAAGCCCCTGTCATCACTCCCTTACTCCCTGGAGATCATCATGCAAATCGTTCGCAAAGCTTCCATCCTCGTGGCCCTCGGTTTCGCCTTCAGTGGCGCGATGGCCGGTGAAATCGCCAACTCGACCGTGCTGTCGACCGGCTCGACCAATGCCGCCTCGGGCTTCCTGTCCAGCGCCACCCAGAACATCGGCGTGGCCGAACAAAACGGCAAGATCACCAACAGCACGGTGATCTCGACCAACGCCAACAACAGCGCCTCCGGCTTCCTCTCATCGGCCACGCAGAACGTCGGTCACGCCACGCAAAACGGCAAGATCACCAACAGCACGGTCATCGGCACGAACCTGACCAACTCGGCTTCTGGCTTCCTCAGCAGCGCCACCCAGGAAGTGGGCTTCGCCAAGAACAACGGCCAGGTCGTGAACTCGACGGTGATCGCCAATGGCGCCACCAACCGCGCCTCCGGCTTCCTGTCCTCGGCCACCCAGCAGATCGGTGGCGCGCAAGGCAACGGCAAGCTGACCAACTCGACCGTCATCGCCACCAACTCGACCAACTCGGCCTCCGGCTTCCTGTCCAGCGCGAACCAGAGCATCGGCGTCGCCAAGTAAGCCAGCTCCTTCGTCTTTCGTCCCCTCCCCGCCGGCGCTACCCGCGCCGGCGGCCTTCCCCCCAGGAGATCCAACATGAACGCCACCTTCGCACGCACCACCCGCATCGTCCTCGTCGCCGTCACGCTGGGCGCCTGCGCCAGTGCATTCGCCGGGGAAGAACTGCTGGGTGTCGACTCGAACTTCCGCGCGCGGATCGCCAAGGAAAAGATCCGCGCGAGCGCACAGGAGCGCAGGCAAGACGAACAGCAGAAGAAGCTGGGCATCAACAACGACAACCAGGGCTTCGGCCAGAACCCGACCAGCACCTGCGGCAGCCAGAACATCGGCAATGTTGACACCGGCGGGCGCATTGGCGCACAACCGCGCGAGGTGTTCGTGTTCGCGCCCAACGCGATCAACCTCGTCGGCCGCGGCGGCTGCAACTGATCCCCAACCCTTCTGAACAACGGAGATGTCATGAACTCGCCCCTTTTCGTGCGCGTCCTCGCCCTTGCCGCCGTCGCGACCCTCGCAGGCTGCCAGACGCTCGAGGTCAAGAAGCCCACGGTCGAGCAGACCGCCGAGGTCCGCAAGGGCCCCGAGGACCGGCCGCAGCGCTCCATCACCGGCTTCTCCCATGCGCTGCGCTGCATGGACACGCTGCTGCTGGACTACGGCGTTCGTGACGTCACCATGCTGACCGAGGAAATCACCGACGAAACCAAGAAGCTGAACGCCGGAACGCGCGACATGCTGATCTCGTCGGTGTCGGACATGTCCCGCCGCAGCCGGGCAGTGCGCTTGGTGGCGTTCGGCAAGGACACGCTGAACGTGGTCAGCTTCCTCGCAACGGCACAGACCACGGCGGCCTACCAGGCGGTTCCGCAGTACGACATCAAGGGTTCCGTCTCGCAGTTCGACGAGAACCTGATCAAGAACCAGAAGGACCTGGGCTTCGGCATCTCGCCCTTCCTCAACCTCGGCGTGGCGCGCGACGCCGCCTCCAGCATGCTGGCGCTGGACCTCAGCGTGCTGACGACCAGCGACATGGGCGTGCTGCCCGGCGTCACCTCGCGCAATTCGGTGGTGATCCTCAAGCAGGGCAGCGGCTTCGACGGCGATGCCGCGTATCACAAGTTCGGCATCAACTACAGCATGAACCTGGCCCGCTCCGAAGGCCAGTCGCAGGCGCTGCGCGGGCTGGTCGAACTGGCGGCGGTGGAACTCATCGGCAAGCTGACCAAGACGCCCTACTGGAGCTGCCTGGGCGTGACCGACCCGAAGGCGAACGAAGAGACCAAGCTCGAGATGTTCGACTGGTATCACTCGATGGCCGCCACGCGCATCGAGCTGATCGCCTACTTCCAGAACCAGCTGCGCCGCCGTGGTTTCTACGACGGCCCGATCGACGGCCAATTCAATCCGGCCATCGACGAGGCAATCTCCAACTACCGCGCCGCGCTCGGACTCAGCCGCGAGGCACTGCTCAACGAGGAATTCTTCTACGCCTTCCTCGCGGCCGACCACACGAAGATCGAGCGACCCGCGCAACCGGCGCGCTACGTTGCGCCCGCCGCGGTTGCCGGAGGGCCAGGATCGCCAGCGGCCCCAACCCCGGCCCCCGCACCCAAGGCGGCGCCGCTGAAGCTGTCGGTGTCGGCCCCGAAGCAGCAGACACGCTTTGCCCGCGGCGAGACCATCAGCCTCGCACTGCAACCGTCGCAGGATGCGCATGTCTACTGCTACCTGCAGGACGAGGATGCCAAGGTCATCCGCTTCTTCCCGAACCGGTTCGCTCGTGATTCCCGGATCGCCGCGGCCCAGCCGCTGACCTTGCCCGGGGCGATGCGCTTCCAGCTCTCGATGAACACGAAGGGCGTGCCCGAGACCATCTCCTGCTTCGCCACCCGACAGGACGTGATGGCCTCGCTGCCCCAGCAACTGGTCGGCACCGACTTCGAACCCTTGCCCGGCGCCTCGCTCCAGATGATCCGCGCCGCCTTCGAGAAAGCCAGCGGCGGCACCCTCGCCCAGGAGAACTTCCATGTACAAGCCAAGTGATTTCATCAACGGTCGGAAGCAGCACGGCGGTCTCGTGGCCGCACTGACCGGGGTTGCGGTGGTCGCCGCGGCAGGCATCGCCCTGCAATGGCATCCCGGCGCGACGGCAGGCATCGCGACCACCCGCGGCGACGACCTTGTCGTGACCCAGGTTCCGCCTGCCCCGCTCCCGCCGCCCCCTGCACCCGCGGCGCCGAGCCGCAAGGTTGCCGGCACCTACCAGCTGCGCTGCTGGCAGTACGGCCGCCTGCTGTTCGACGAAGGTCCGGTCACCCTGGGCGCCGAGGCACGGCAAGGCGCGAAGATGGTGGGGACGGATCGCAATGGCGGGGCCCTGTTCGTCACCGCCGACCTGGGCGGGACGACCTGCCTGGCGCGGCCCTCGCCCCCGCCCCCGAACCTCGCCATGCCCCGCTGAAGGAAGGTATGAATCTTTCTACCGCGGACGCCGATCTCGACGCCCTCGCTACGAAATCTTCACACCTTCTTCGGCATCGCCCACCTCGAAAGGAGCCGCACCATGAACCATCTTTCTCCCGCGTTCCCGGTGCGGCGCTTGCCGCGAGCCGTGGCCCTGGCTGCCGCCTGCATCACGGTGATCGCCGCCACCTTTTCCGGGCCGGCGAAGGCGGAGACCGAAAGCCGCAACGTCGCCGATTTCGACGAGGTGGTGTTCGCGGTGGCCGGCGAAGTCAGCATCGATCAGGGCGCGGGTGAATCGCTCTCCATCGAAGCCGAACCCAAGGTCCTGCGCAAGATCACGGCCGAGGTCCGCGACCGGCGCCTGGTCATCGGCCTGTCGCCCGGGAAGGTCGAGACGCAGCAACCGATCCGCATGAAGCTGGGCGTGCGCAACCTGCGCGCCTTCGAGTCGCGCACCACTGGCACGATCGGCATCGGCGCGCTGCGCGGCGACACGCTTTCGCTGGTGCTCGCGGGCGGCGGCTCGATCCGGGTCGAGCGCCTGGAGAACGCGCGCAGCCTGGACGTGCGGATCTCGGGCTCAGGCGAGGTCACGATCGGCGGCGGCAAAGTGACGGCGCAGAAACTTTCCATCACCGGCAACGGCAGCTATTCGGCGCCGCGGCTCGCCAGCGAGCAGGCCGACGTCACCATCAGCGGCAACGGCGAAGTGCAGCTCGCCGCCAGCGCCACGCTGGCCGTGCGCATCAGCGGCATCGGCAATGTGCGCTACCACGGCGACCCGGCCGTGACACGTTCGGTCCAGGGCATCGGCTCGATCGAAAAAGATTGAACCGGCCAGGCGGCACGCGCAACCCATGGGTGTTGACGAAACCACCCCCCAAGGAGTCCGCAATGTTCCGCTACCTCAGCACCCTCACCCTCGCCCTTGCCGCCGCCGGCCTCCTGGTCGCCATCCCGGCGAAGGCCGAGAAGGTCATCGTCTACCGCGAGGGCCAGATCGTGAATCCGCAGGAAGTGGCGGACGTGCTGGGCAAGACCCGCTCCATCCGTCTGCTCGACGATGCGCCCGCAGCCCCGGCTTCGGCCCCGGCCGCAGCGTCAGCCCCAGCTTCCGCTTCCGCCTCGGCAAAGCCCACCCTCGTGGCCTCGGCCTCCAAGCCCAAGCCCTCGGCGCGTCCCGCCGCCCCCGCGGCGGCTGCGCGCCCCGAGCAAGCTGCACACTCCGAGCAAGCTGCACGCCCCGAGCAAGCTGCACGCCCCGAACACGCCGCACGCCCCGAACACGCCGCACGCCCCGCCGCCGTCGCGCACGACGACCCCAGCTCCGAAGCCCCTGCGGCCCTTTCCCTGCCGGTGCAGTTCGGCTTCGGCTCCGCCGAGATCCTGCCGATCGCGCGCACGCAGCTCGACGCACTCGCCGAAGGCATCAAGCTGCTGGCTCCGGGCAGCATCATCATGATCGAGGGCCACACCGACGCCGCCGGCAGCCCGGCCTACAACCTGCAACTGTCGCGGGTCCGCGCCAACGCCGTGCGCGACTACCTGGTCAACCACCACGACATCGACGCCGCACGCCTGAAGACCGTCGGCTACGGCAAGGAACGCCCGATCGAGGGCTCCGACCCGAACGCCGCAGTGAACCGCCGCGTGCAATTCCGCGGCGCCTGAAAAGCCCGGCCGGGGCTGCCCCATGGCATAGGCCATGGGGCCAGCCCGCTCCCCTTGTGCCACCGCGGTGCACAGCCCAGAATGGCACGCGATCTGTCAGGGAGTCCAGCCGGTCCGCAGCACACACTCCTCTCGCCGCACCATGAGTCGCCGTCGCCTGCTCGCCTGCCTTGGCCTCGGCCTGCTGCCCCTGGGATGGAGCGCCGCCTGCCCGGCGCAGGTCCAGGCCCCACCCAAGGCCAAGGTCGACGCTCCCGGACAACGCCGCGTCGCACTCGTGATCGGCAATGGGCGCTATCCCGAGATGCCGCTCAACAACCCCGAGCATGACGCCCGCCTGGTCGCGCAGACCTTGCGCAGCCTCGACTTCGAGGTGGGCGAGTACCTCAACCTCAATGCGCGCGACTTCAAGCGGGTGCTGCGGGAATTCGCGCGCCGCATGGACGACGACCAGGTCGCGTCGGTCTTCTACTACGCAGGCCATGGCGTGCAGATCGGCGGGCGCAACTTCCTGCTGCCGGTGGACATCGCGCTGCGCGACGAGGCCGAGGTGCGCGACGAGGCGATCGACATGCAGGAGGCGCTGCTGTCGCATGTCGAGCGGGTGCGCCCGCGCGCCCGCATCTTCATCATCGATGCCTGTCGCAACGACCCCTTCGCGACCCGCGGGCGCGGCCCGCGCAATACCAACGGCCTGGCCGAGATGGCGGCGCCGGGGGCGCTCATCGCTTTCTCCGCGGCGCCGGGCCGTGTCGCTGAGGACGGCCCGATCGGCGGCAACAGCGTCTACACGCGCCACCTCGCCACCGAGCTGCGCACGCCGGGCGTGGATGTCGAGGAAATGATGAAGGCGGTGCGCATCAAGGTGCTGCGCGACACGGCGGAGCGCCAGATCCCGTGGGTCAACACCTCGATGGTGGTGAACTTCATGTTCAACCCGGCGCCGGCGCCGGCATCGGCCGGGCCCCGGCGCAATCTCCAGTTGCTGGTGCAGGCGCAGCGCAGCCTCAACACCGATGACCGCAATGCGTCGGCGTCGCTGGCGCTGCGGATCTATGTGCTGCGCGACGCGGGCAGTTTCGAGAAGGCCAGCTTCGACAGCCTCTACGACGACGACGAGGCCACGCTGGGCTCGAACGTGCTGGTGCGCGAGAAGCTGTACCTGCGCCCCGGCGAAGCACGCGAACTGGCCCTCGAGATCGCCGGTGATGCGCGTGCCGTCGCCGTGTTCGGCGCATTCAGGCAGATCGAGCAATCGCGATGGCGAGCGATCCTGCCCTTGCCGGCCGGCACGCTGGCGCCGCGCGCACGCATCGACGCGCAGGCGCGCCAGCTGCAACTGGAGTGGGCCCGATGAGCCGATCCGGCGCCGCGCTCGCGTCGCCGGCTTCCGGCGCGGCGGATGCGGTCGATGGGGTCGACGCCGTCGATGAGCCGGCCACCGTGCGTGCGCTGCGCGTCGAGGCCCTTCCGCTCGTCGCATTGATCGCACGCCTGCGCGATGGGACGCCTGCCGACACCGCCGAGCTGCGCCGCACGCTGTCCGCGGCGGTGGCCGGCTTCGAGGCCGATGCGCGTGTCGCGGGCGTCGACGAGCCCAGTGTCGCGGCCGCGAGCTACGTGCTCTGCGCCTGGGGCGACGAGCAGTTTGCCGCGGCGCCGTGGGGAACAGGAGGCGCCGGACTGCTGCAGCGCTTTCATGGCGATGCCAGCGGCGGCGACAAGCTGTTGCGCCTGCTGTCGCGCCTCGCCGAGAAGCCGCAAGAGCACCGCGCCTTGCTCGAGCTGTTCCACACCTGCCTGAGCCTGGGCCTGCGCGCGCGCATCGGCCCCGACAACCGCGACCACGAAACCCTGCGCGCCCGCGTGCAACTGGCGCTGCAGCAGGTCGCGCCAGCGCCGACGCTGGCGCCCGCCTGGCACTGCGCCGCGGCGGCAGCCAGTCCGCCGCGCGCCCCCCGACTCGCGTTGCCGCGGGTCCTGCTGCTGGGTGTGCTCGCCCTGGGCGTCTACAGCGCCAGCCAGCTTCAACTGGCCACGCGCGTCGACGGGGTGCTGGCGTCGATGCAGCGACTCGTGCCGGCGCACAGCGTGCCCGCGCCGCCCATCGCACCCCCCGCGCCGGCGCCGCCGCGGCTGGCCTCAAGGCTGCGCGAGGACATCGAGGCGGGTCGCCTGGCCGTGCGCGACGAGGTGCTGCGCAGCGTGGTCACGATCAATGCCGATGCGCTCGACAACGCCACCGCCCCCCTGACGCGCGTGGGCGCGGCGCTGAAGAAGGAGCCGGGCAAGGTCCTGGTCGTCGGCTACACCGATGGCAGCGATCCGCCCACGGCGCGCACGCCCTCGGCCTGGCACCAGGCGATGGAATGGGCGCGCGGCGCCGCCGACGTGCTGCGGCCTGTCATCGGTGACGCGCGGCTGGCAGTCGAGGCCCGTGTCGACCCGGCTGCCAGTGGTCCGCTGCGGCGTGTCGAGATCGTTCTCTTTCCGGAATGACGCCAGAATGAAGCCGGAATGAAGCCGCCGCCCCGCTTCCTGCAACGCGCCGTGAACCTCGGCGCGGCGGGGGTGCTGCTGTGGTTCGCGGCCCCGCTGCTCGCCTTCGGCAAGTGGCACCCCTTCGACGACACGCGCGCCCGACTTGCCCTGCTCGCGCTGGCCGCGCTGCTGCTGGTCGGCCTGTACGCGCTGTCGTTGTGGCTGGCCCGGCGACGCAATGAGCGGCTGCTCAAGAGCCTCGAACAGGGCGATGTCGGCCTGGAACTGAGCCAGCGCTTCCGCGATGCGCTCGCGATGCTGCGGAACGGCGTCGAGGCCAAGGGCACGCGCCGCTGGTGGCAGCGCCGCCGACAGGTGCAGCAACTGCCCTGGTACCTGATCATCGGAGCGCCCGGTGGCGGCAAGACCACGGCGATATTGCATTCGGGCTTGCGCTTTCCGCTGGCCGAGAAGCTTGGCCGCGACCCGCTCGCCGGCATCGGCGGCACGCGCCAGTGCGACTGGTGGTTCAGCCAGGAGGCGGTGTTCATCGATACGGCCGGACGCTACTTGACGCAGGACAGCGATGCCGCGGCCGACGCCCGCGAATGGCAGCAGTTCCTCGCCTTGTTGCGTCGGCACCGGTCGGTGCAGCCGATCAACGGCGTGATCGTCAGCGTCAGCGTGCCCGACCTGCTGCAGGGCGGCGCGGAACTCGGCCGCCAGTCGGCCGCCGTGGCGGCACGCCTGGACGAATTGCGGCGCGAACTCGACCTCGCCTTCCCCGTCTACCTGCTGGTCACCAAGGCCGACCTGCTCGCCGGTTTCGTCGAGACCTTCGGCGATCTCGACGCCGCGCAGCGGGAGCAGTTCTGGGGGCTGGTGTTCGATGCCGATGTCGACGGTGTCCCGGTCAACCTTGACATGCGCCTGAATGAACTCGCGCAGCGCCTGGCACAGCGCACGCCGGAGATGCTCCAGCATGAACGGATGGCGCATCGCCGCCTGCCGATCTATGCCTTCGCGGCGCAGTTCAAGGCCCTGCTGGCCCCGCTCGAAGGTTTCGTGCGCGATGCCTTTGCCGGCATCGCCGTCGAGCCGGCGCAGCGCCTGCGCTCCATTGCGCTGACGAGCGGCACGCAGGAGGGCAATCCGATCGACCGGGTGATCGGTGAACTCGCCCGCAGCCATGGCCTCGCGCTGAAGCCGTTGGCGCGGCCCGATGCCGGGGGCAAGTCGTACTTCCTGAGCGCCTTGCTCAGGCAATTGGTGATCGCGGAAGCGCCGCTGGCAGGCCAGCGCTTGCGGCGGCTGCGCTGGCGTCGGCGCGCCGTCATGCTCGGCGCCGGCACGGCCGGTATCGTGCTGCTGGCCGCCTCCGTCCTGTGGTGGCAAAGCTATGAGCGCAACCTCGCCTACGTCGACACGGTGCGCACACGCGTCGAGCAATTGACGCAACGCATCGGTCCGCTGGAATCGGCGAGCCTGGAGCAGGTGCTGCCGCTGTATGCGCTGCTGGAACGGCTGGCCTCCAACGATGGCATCGATCCCGACGAACCGCCGGCCGGCTTCGGCTTCGGGCTGTTCCAGGGGCCGCGGCTGGCGCGCTCGGCGGAGCAGGCCTACCGCGAGATGCTGGACCAGAGCCTGGCGCCACTGCTCGTCGAACGCTTGCGCCGCGACCTGCGCGAGGCCGAGGACAGCGCCACACGCTACGAGGCGCTGCGTTCGGCATTGATGCTCTCCGACCCGTCGCGGCTGGTACGCCCGGAGTTGAAGGGCTGGGTCGGGCAGGCGCTGGCGCAGGCGAGCGGCGCTGGCGAACGCGCCGAATGGTCGCGCCATGTCGACACCCTGATCGAGCGCAGCGGCCTGCCCGAGGCGATGCGCCCTGACGAGGCCGGCGTGCGTGCCGCGCGTGCCGCCCTCGCTGCGGTCCCGCCGGCGCAGCGCGTGCACGAACTGCTGCTGCTACGCGTGCCCGACCCCGACCCGCCGCAAGACCTGCCGACGGAACTGGGCGCAACCAGCGCCGCCTTTTTCACCACGTCGAGCGCCGGCCCGATGCCACCGAATTCGAGCGCCGGTGACTGGCGCCGCAGGCTGCTGCCTGCCCTCGATCCCCTCATCGACACGCTGGCCAACGAGGCGGATTGGGTGCTCGGCGACACCGCCGCCGACATCCGCCGGCTGCAGAAGGACCGCGCCTGGCGAGACGACATCGCCTTGCAGGTCGGCAAGCGGCAGGCACAGCGTGTGAACGCGGCCTGGTCGGCCCAACTCGATGCGTTGGCACTGGCGCCTGTCGCCGATCCGGAAGGCGCCTCGCGCCGGGCCGCCGAGCTCACTGCCCCCGATTCGCCGCTGCGCCGCCTGTTCACGCGCCTGGCCGACGAGTTCAGCGCGCCTACCCAGGGCGGCAGCGCGGCAGAGAACGGCTTCAATGGCGCATTGCGAGCGCGCTTCGGTGCGCTCGGCGACTATGCTGCCGGCGCAGGACCGCAAGCACTCGACCGGCTGCACGTCCTGGCCACCGGCAAGCGCGACGAGAGCGCCGCCGCGCAGCTCGATGCAGCC
Organism: Variovorax sp. dw_954; assembly: GCF_018449755.1. NCBI lineage: Bacteria > Pseudomonadati > Pseudomonadota > Betaproteobacteria > Burkholderiales > Comamonadaceae > Variovorax > Variovorax sp. dw_954. The sequence goes on from NZ_JAAVVD010000009.1 coordinate 167,840, forward strand.
CTGCGTGCCGAGGCTGCCCGTGCCCCGCCCGAATTGCGCAAGGTCTATGTCGACCTCGGGACATTGATTCGCTCCCGCGGTGGCGCCCGGCCGGGCTTCGACGCCGCGCTGGGCGAACTCGCGCGAGCCTGCACCACGTTGACACGCGCGTACTTTCCGTTTGGCGGCGCCGCATCACGCGACATGCCGCCGTCCGATTTCGCGCGCCTGTTCGGACCGGGCGGCCTGTTCGACGAGTTCCGCCGCCACCAGTTGAACGAACGCGTCGACACCTCGAGCCGGCCATGGAAGGCCCGCGGCGCTGGCGTCGATGTGGGTGTGCCGGCGGCCTTCGAGCAGGCGGCAGCCATCGGCGCCCTGTTCTTCCCGCAAGGCGCGCCGTTGCCCGAACTCAGGCTGCGCCTGACGCCGCAGCGCATGGATGCGGACCTGCTGCAGTTCAGCGTCGATGTGGATGGCCAGTTGCTGCGCTTCGAGAACGGCCCGGCGCGCGCCAAGGAACTGGTCTGGCCCGGGCCGGCCTCGACGCAGAAGGTGTTGCTGCGCATCCTGCCGCCCGGCCCCTCCGGCGTCGGCGCCGAGGTCCACGAAGGTCCATTCGCCTGGCTTCGGGTGCTGCTGCGCAGCGACTGGCAAGGCGCGCGCGGCGCACCCGCCCGGTTGTCCCTCGTCGTCGACACGCGCAAGCTGGACGTCGAGGCGAGCGCCGCCGCCGGGCCCGAGGCGGACATCTGGACGCTGCGGGAGCTGGCGCGTTTTCGCTGTCCTCCTGAGCCTGGAAAAAGCAGCTGAATCATGGTGAAGTCGCCGGCTTCGCGTCGCGTGTGCTGGTACGGCAAGCTGCCCGCGCGCGGGGATTTCGTCGGACGCGGCCTGCCGCCCCGCTGGCGCAACGATTGGGACGGCTGGCTGCAGCGCGGCTTGGTCCTCGCTGCCACGACGCTGGACGGCGGCCCGCTGCGGGAACGCCTGGGCGCGTTCGCACCGTGGCGCTACGTGGCGCTGCCGGCCCCTGGGGAGGTTTGGTGCGGGATCATCATGGCGTCCCAGGACCGGGTCGGACGCGCCTTTCCGCTGACACTTGTGGAGCGCCTCGACATGCCGGCTTCCCTGGACGAAAGCTGGGTCAGGCTGGCGGCGCTGCTCGATGCGGTCGCGCAAGGGCCGGAGGTGCTGGAAGCCGTGATCGCCGCGTTGCCGCCGCGCGCGGGGCCGGCCGCCAAACCCCGGCAAGATCTACCTTCAGCGCCGGCCAGCCTCTGGTGGCCGCTGGCCGCCGCGGGCGATGCCATCGCGCGGCCCGCGGCCTGGCCGCCGGAGCCGGCATTGCTGCTCGCTTTGCTTGAGCCGATCTAGCCAGAGACGCCTGCGATTGCCAGGCAAGCGCCTCAAGGTGAAGCGTGGCCGACGGCATCGAGAAACTTGAGCGCCTCCCATGCTTCAGACAGCACAGTCGTGAAACTGTCGACAAACGTGCTGACCATGCACTGACCGACGAAGCGGGATCGCGCGCCGAAAGGCCCACTGCGTGGAGGAAATTGTGAACAAATGTGTACTTTCGGACTAGGATTGGTCTTGAAGCCCGCCACTGGAGCGGGCGTTGCCCGAACAATCGATTCGTCCAAATCACCTTTATCACCATGCAAAGTAAAGAAGATTTCCTCGTGTTCGGTGCCCCGCGGATCGAGCAGGACGACATCGACGCGGTCGAGTCCGTGCTGCGGTCGGGGTGGCTCGGAACCGGGCCCAAGGTCTCCCAATTCGAGCGGGAGTTCGCACTCTATCGAGGCGCAAGCCATGCGATGGCGTTGAACTCCTGCACGGCGGCATTGCACTTGTCGCTTCTCGCCTCGGGCGTCGGGCCGGGTGACGAAGTCATCACGACACCGATGACGTTCTGCGCGACCGTCAACGCCATCATTCATGCAGGCGCCACGCCGGTCCTGGCCGACGTCGACCCCCAGACGCTGAACATCGATCCGGTGCAGGTGCTGCAAAAGATCACGCCGCGCACGCGTGCCATCGTCCCGGTTCATTTCGCCGGCCGCCCTTGCGACATGGACGCACTGATGGCTCTCGCCAGCCAGCATGGCATCAAGGTCATCGAGGACTGCGCGCACGCGATCGAGACCGAGTACCACGGCCGCAGCGCAGGGACGATCGGCGACTTCGGCTGCTTCTCCTTCTACGTCACCAAGAACATCGTCACCGGAGAAGGCGGCATGGTGTTTGCGCGCAGGGCAGAAGACGCGGCGCGCATCAAGATCCTTGGCTTGCACGGCATGACCAAGGACGCCTGGAAGCGCTTCAGCGACGAAGGCTACAAGCACTATTACGTCGTGGCCGCCGGCTTCAAGTACAACATGATGGACCTGCAGGCCGCCATCGGCCTGAAGCAACTCGAGCGCGTCGAGCACTACTGGCGTCGACGCGAGGCGATATGGGCGCGCTACATGAACGAACTGGCGGACCTCCCCCTCGGGTTGCCTGCGCCCGTCGAGCCCCACACGCGACACGGTCACCACCTGTTCACGGTACATGTCGATGCGAAGCGTTGCGGGATTTCCCGCGATGCCTTCCTGGACGCGATGACCGCGCAAGGCATTGGCGTCGGCGTGCACTACCTCTCGCTCAACGAACACCCGTTCTACCAGGAGACCTATGGCTGGCGGCCCGAAGATACGCCGCACGCGCACCGGATCGGCCGCCAGACCGTGTCGCTGCCGATCTCGGCGAAACTGAGCGATGCGGACGTCACGCGCGTGATCGGCGCGGTGCGCTCGATCCTGCAGGCGCAATCCGTGAAAGTTGCCGCCACGGCATGCTGATCTCGGTACTGATACCGGCTTATGCCAGGCCAGAGCAGTTGGGCGAAGCGCTCGCAAGCATTGCGCAACAGGATCGCTCGCTGATCGGCGAGATCATCATTGCCGACGACAGCCCACGCGCGTATTGGGATCGCAACCAGGCAGTGATCGCAGCGAGCGGCCTGACCGACCTGATCGACTACGTCCCCAGCGAACCGTCAAGGGGCACGTACCCCAACCAGTGGTTCCTGGGCACGCGAGCAAAGTGCGACCACCTGCTCTTCCTTCACAACGACGACACGCTCTGCCCAGCGGCGTTGCGCACGCTGGCCGATGCATGCATGAGCGAAACAGACACCTTGGTCAAGCTCTGGTTCGGCCGCAACCTGATCATGGACGAGGAGGGTCGCGTTGATCCGGTCCGCGGCGCGGACAACGATCGCGTGTACGGCAAGACTGGCGGCGCGCGCGCCCAGCCGATGTGGCAATGGTGCCTGACCCAATCGGTCCCGCCAGACGCCTTCCTGATTGCAAGGGACACCTATCTGCAACACATGCAGGGCCCGCGTGATGGCAACGTCGGCGACTGGGCCATGATGGTGCGGCTTGCCAACAGCGGCGTGTGGGCCCGCTTCATCGATCAAGAGGTTTCGATGTATCGCGTCCAGGCGGACTCCGTCACCAATGCGGGCCGCGGCATGGATGTCCACCTTTACTACGAATTCACCAGGCAGCTCCGGGTACCGCCTGAGGGAACCGCGCTGAAGCAGGTCAGAGCCTCGCGCATCGCCCCGGTGGCAACGATTCGCTATGCGAGGGACGGCGACCGTCTCCATGCATGGAAATGCTATGTCTCGCGCGACTGGACCTGGCGCCAACGCCTTTCCAGGAGCGGCGTGATGGCCTTGATGGCGTTGTCGATGCCTCGGGCACTCTGGACCTGGGCGCTGCGCAACCGGGATTAGCGGCCCGCGGTGAAATCGGGAGCATGCGCCACCGTGCGACAAGTCTCTCCGCCGGGTTGAGCGAGCGACCCTTCGGACCGCGGTCAGCCATTGGTCAGCCTGACGGCGGCGCAGGCGTCAATCCGCTGGGATTCACGCCGTCAGCCGGATTTGGCTGACCCCAACATCGAGGCCCGTGTGCTAGGACTGCGCCCATGGCACAAGTCGTCGGGCAGCGCGCGGAGTTGGCGGTCAAGCTCGGCCTGCTGGCGGTGTTGGCCTGCACAGCATTCGCGCTGGTCCTGCTGTTGTGGCGCGGGCAGGAAGACACCACGCGCAATGAAGTGGTGACGCAGCCCATTCCGTTCAGCCACAAGCACCACGTGGGCGACGTGGGGCTGGATTGCCGGTTCTGCCATGCGCAGGTCGAGCGTTCCGCTTCGCCGGGCTTTCCTTCGACACAGGTGTGCCTGGGCTGTCACTCTCAATTGTTCGCGGGGCAGGCGATGTTCGAGCCGCTGCGCGAGAGCGCACGCACGGGAGCGCCCGTGGCATGGAAGCGCGTGCACAGGCTGCCGGACTTCGTCTACTTCGACCACAGCATCCATGTGGCCAAGGGCGTGGCCTGCATCGATTGCCATGGCCGTGTCGACCAGATGCCGCTGATGCGCCGCGTGTCCTCGCTGCGAATGGACTGGTGCATCGACTGCCATCGAAATCCGCAGCCGCACTTGCGCGACCCTTCGCATGTGTTCGACATGCGTCCCCTGGGCGCCGACGACATGGCCAGCGTGCAGATGCTGAGCCGCTTGCAGAGCCAGCAGCGGCTGACTGATTGCTCGACCTGCCACCGATGAACAAGCGACCGACGCCATGAAGCCCATCCAGCGTGTGATCGAGATCGTGCCGGCCCAGGGCGCGGCGCGGGAGGGCTTGACGCGGCGCCAGGCCCTGTCGTGCATGGCGGCTTCGATGGCGCTGGCGAGCGCTGGCTGCACGCGGCCCGACCCGGGCGAGGCGCATCCCTTCGTCCGCATGCCCGAGGCCGGCTACGGCGGTGAAGCGCTGTACTACGCGACGAGCTTCGTGCGTGACGGTTTTGCGCATGGCGTGCTGGTGGGTACGCGCGAGGGGCGGCCGGTGAAGGTCGAGGGCAATCCCGTGCATCCGGCAAGCCTGGGGCGAACCGATGTGTTTACGCAGGCCTCGGTGCTGGGGCTGTGGGACCCGGATCGGTCGCAGGTCGTGCTGCAACGCGCCGCCGGTGCGGGCGCCGCCGTGCCGTCCACATGGAGCAGCTTCGACGCGGCGTGGCAGCGTCAGGTGCACGACCTGCGTGCGCGCCAAGGTGCCGGGCTGCGCGTGCTGCTCCCGGCGAGCACTTCGCCCACCCTGAATGCCCAGCTCATGACGCTGAAGGAGCGCTTTCCGGAGTCGCAGTTGCATCGGCACGCGCCCCTGGCCGCGGCGCATGCGCCCATGCTGGTGTCGGGCCATGTCGGCCGTGCGGTGCCTGCTATCTCGCGGGCCGCGCTCGTGGTGGCTTTCGACGCGGACCCTTTCAGTGGCGGTGCGGACAGCGTGCGCTGTGCAGCCGACTGGGCGAGCGCCCGCGAAGCCGCGCCCAGCGGTGGCGCGACGCGACTGATCGCCATCGAGACCACGCCCGGCCTGTTCGGAGCACGCGCCGACGACCGGCTCGCGTTGCCGCCCGCGGCAATCGACGCGGTGATCGAGCGCCTGGCGCTGGCCTGCGGCGTGCCGGGCGCGGGCAACATCGCCATGGCCGACCCGCACCAGGCAGCTTTCGAGAAGCGGCTGCTCGCCGCCGTGCGGGCGGCCGGCCCCAACACCTTGTGCTTCGCCGGGCCTGCCCTTGCCGAACACAGCCATGCCCTTTTGCATGCACTGCACCGCCGGCTCGGCGCGGTGGGGCACACGGTCCGCCATATCGCCACACCCGAGGGCGACGCCCTGCCCGGCTTGCTCGCGCTGCGCGAGGCCATCGAGCGCGGGGAGGTCGACACGTTGCTGATCCTGGGCGGCAACCCAGCCTACGACGCGCCCGGCGCGCTGCGCATCGGCGACGCGCTGTCCCGCGTGCCCTTCAGCGTGCACCTGGGCCTCCACGCCGATGAAACCGCGCAGTGCTGCCGTTGGCACCTGCCGATGAGCCACATCTACGAGCAATGGAGCGACGCGCGCGCCTTCGACGGCACGGCCTCGTTGATCCAGCCGGTGATCGCGCCGCTGTACGACACGCGCTCCGTGCACGAGCTGCTCGCCTCGATGCTCGATGACGAGACGCGCAACGGACGGGAACTGTTGCGCCGCCAATGGCGCCGCGAAGGCCAGGACAGCGCGGGCTTCGAGGCCTTCTGGCGCGCCAGCCTGCGCAGCGGCGTGGTCGATGGCAGTGCCTTCGCCGATGAAGCGCTTGCAGACGCTTCACTGCCTTCCGCGCAACCAGCGCATCCAGCGCACGAGGCCGGCACGCTGACCGCCGTGTTCGTCTCCGACGCCGCGACCGCCGACGGCAGCTTCGCCAACAACGGCTGGCTGCAGGAACTCCCTCGTCCCTTCACGCAGATCACCTGGGGCAACGCGCTGCACCTCGGCCCGGGAACCGCTGCATCGCTCGGCCTGCGCAGCGGTGACGTGGTGCGCGCAAGCGCCGCCGGGCAAACGGTCGAGGCCCCCGTGTGGGTGCAGTCCACCCATGCCGAGGGCGCGGCGACCTTGCCGCTGGGCAACGGCCGCAAGGCCGGCGGGACGGTCGCGCGCGGCATCGGCTTTGACGCATACGCGCTGCGGCCCGACGGCCAGGCGACAGTGCAACTCACGTTGAAGCCGACCGGCCGGCATGTCGACTTCGCGCGAACGCAGCTCACCCTGTCGCAGGAGGACCGCGAACTCGCCCGCACCGTGCTCGCTTCGCGGCCCATCATCCAGCGCGAGGAAGTCGCGCCGACGCTCTACCCGCCCAAGGACGGCAAGCCCGCGCACGCCTGGGCCATGACCATCGACCTCGACGCCTGCACCGGCTGCAACGCCTGCACCGTGGCTTGCCAGGCCGAGAACAACATTCCCGTGGTGGGCGCCGAGCAGGTCGCGCTCGGCCGCGTCATGCACTGGATCCGCATCGACCACTACGAGGCCCCGCCCGATGCGGCACCCGGCGCGAGCGGCGTGTTCCAGCCCGTCCCCTGCATGCATTGCGAGAACGCTCCCTGCGAGATCGTCTGCCCGGTCGGCGCCACGGTGCATGACAGCGAGGGGCTCAACGTGCAGGTCTACAACCGCTGCGTCGGCACGCGCTTCTGTTCGAACAATTGCCCGTACAAGGTGCGGCGCTTCAACTTCCTGCAGTACAGCGACGAGGACACGGCCGCCTTCGCTGCGCAGCACAACCCCGATGTGACGGTGCGCGTGCGCGGCGTGATGGAGAAGTGCACCTACTGCGTCCAGCGCATCTCGCGCGCGCGCCTCATGTCCGAGAAGAGCGGCAAGCCGCTCGCCGACGGCGACGTCGTCACGGCTTGCCAGTCTGCCTGCCCGACCGCCGCGATCCACTTCGGCGACCTTGCCGACCCGGCGAGCGACGTGACGCGCACCAAGGCCTCGCCACGCCACTACGCGCTGCTGGGCGAACTCAACACGCGACCGCGCACCACCTACCTCGCGCGGGTGGTGCGGGACGACAGCAAGGACGCGGCATGAGTGCCGCACGGCCGCCCGAAGACACTCTCACCGCAGTGCGCAGCGCGGAGGCCTGTCCATGAGCGAAGCCGCTTCCGTCCTGCGCGGCCGCTGGGGCTATGCCAGCATCACCGACCACATCGCCGACCGCGTGCTGACGCAGCCGCCGGGACTGCTGTGGCGCCTCGGGTTCTGGGGCACCTTCTGCGGCATGGTGGTTTTCATCGCGGCGACCGTGCACCTCATGCGAACGGGCGTGGGCATCTGGGGCATCGACATCCCGGTCGGCTGGGGCTTTGCGATTGCCAACTGCGTCTGGTGGATCGGGATCGGCCATGCGGGCACCTTCATCTCGGCGGTGCTGTTGCTGCTGCGGCAGAAGTGGCGCACTTCCATCAACCGCTTTGCCGAGGCGATGACGCTCTTTGCGGCGACGATGGCCTCGATCTTTCCGCTGCTGCATCTGGGCCGCGCGTGGAAGGCCTACTGGCTCGCACCCTACCCGGACACGATGGGCCTGTGGCCGCAGTGGCGCAGCCCGCTGGTGTGGGACTTCTTCGCGATCGCGACCTACATCATCGTGTCCTTCCTGTTCTGGTACCTGGGCATGATCCCGGACCTGGCGACGCTGCGTGACCGCGCGCAGGGCCGCGTGCGCCAATGGGTGTTCGCGCTGGCGGCCCTCGGCTGGCGTGGCGAGGTGCGTCAATGGATGCACCACGAGCGCCTCTATCTGCTGCTGGCCGGTCTCGCGACGCCGCTGGTGGTGTCGGTGCATTCGGTGGTGTCGCTCGACTTCGCCATCGGCAACACGCCGGGCTACCACTCGACCCTCTTCCCGCCCTACTTCGTGGCCGGCGCCCTGTTCTCGGGTTTTGCGATGGTGCTCACGCTGGCCATTCCGCTGCGGCGCGCCTTCGGCTTGCAGGACTTCATCACCGAGGTGCACCTGGACCACGCGGCCAAGGTGATGCTCGCCACCAGTTCGCTGGTCGCCTATGGCTACCTCTGCGAGGTCTTCATGGCCTTCTACAGTGGCGACCGCTACGACATCGCCATGACCGTCGACCGCTGGACCGGCTTCTACGCGCCGGTGTACTGGGCCATGCTCGGCTTCAATGTGCTGGTGCCGCAGCTGTTGTGGTGGCGCCGGTGCCGCCGCAGCGCGCTGCTGCTCTTCGTGCTGAGCCTGGTGGTCAACCTCGGCATGTGGATGGAGCGCGTCCTGATCGTGGTGTCGAGCCTGCACCGCGACTACCTGCCGTCGGCGTGGGGCTACTTCATTCCCACGGCGTGGGACTGGACCTTTCTGTTCGGCTCGATCTGCACTTTCGCTTGGTTGTTCCTGGGCTTCATCCGCGTGCTGCCCGCGCTGTCGATCTCCGAGATGCGCGAACTCGCGCATGAAAAGCACGAGGCGACGGCGTGACCACCGCGAGCGCGCACCTGCCTTGGGCCCTGGCCGCCGAGTTCGCAGGCGCCGATGCCCTGCTGGCTGCGGCCCGTGCGGCGCGTGCGGCCGGGTATCGGCATGCGGAGGCCTATGCGCCCTTTGCCGTCGAGGGCCTGCCCGAGGCCCTGGGGCTGCGATCACGCGGCGTCGCGGGCGCCTGCCTGATCGGCGCGATGCTGGGTGCGCTGGGCGGCTTCTTCATGCAGTGGTACGCGGTGGCGGTGTCTTACCCCATAGACATCGGCGGGCGGCCCACGTTCAGCTGGCCGATGTTCGTGCCGGTGAGCTTTTCGCTGGCTGTCCTGTGCAGCGCTTTTGCAGGCGTCGGCATGATGCTCTGGCGCGCCGGCATGCCGCGCCTCTATCACCCGATCTTCAACATGCCGGACTTCGATCTGGCCACGCGCAACCGCTTCTTCCTGGCGCTGCGCAGCGACGATCCCGCATTCGATGCGCAGGCAACCCGGGCGCTGCTGCTGCGGCTCGCGCCGATGCGGATCTGCGAGGTCTTCCCGTGAAGCCGCGGGTGCCATGCGTGATGCTGGGCCTGCTGGTGGCGGTGGGCCTCGCCGCCTGCGACCGCTCGCGTTTCGACATGCTCACGCAGCCCAGGCTCGGCCCCGATGCGTCCAGCCCCTTGTTCGACGACCGCAAGGCCACGCGTGCGCCGCCGCCCGGCACTGTGGCGCATGCGATGGGCGATGCGGCACTGGTCAGCGGCGGTCGCAACGGCACGCAAGCCCTGCGTGCGCGCGACGAGGCCGAGGCCCGCGAGGCGCTGCCCGACCGCCCGCCCCGCGCCTTGATGCTGCGCGGGCAGGAGCGCTATGGAATCTATTGCATGCCCTGCCACAGCCCGGTCGGCGACGGCGACGGCCCGGTGGTGCGGCGCGGCTTTCCGGCACCGCCCTCCCTGCATGAGGAGCGCTTGCGCGCCGTGAGCGACCGCCACATCTACGACGTGATCTCGCAGGGCTTCGGCATCATGTACCCATTCGCTGACCGTATCGAGCCGGAGGACCGCTGGGCCATCGTCGCCTTCGTGCGTGCGCTGCAATTGAGCCGGCATGCGCCGATGGCCGAGCTGGCGCTGGCGCCCCAGCCTCCCACGGGGGCCAGTGGCGCCGCGCAATGGCACGCGGTTGTGCCACCTGTGGCGGAGACGACGCGATGACTGCGACCCTCCGTTTCGCCCGGGCCGCCGCGCAGCTGGACGTCGTGGGCGTACTGCTGCTCGCCATCGCACTGGCCTGCGGCGGATGGGCCGCACCGCGCGTGATGCTGGCTTGCTGGCTCGCCGCGTGGTGGTGTGCGTTGGGGCTGGTGATGGGGACCTGCATGACGCTGTGGATCCACGCGCTGACGGGCGGTCGCTGGGGCGCGTCCTTGCGCCCCGCGGCGGCGCTGCTTGTGCGTCGGCGCATGGTCCTGCTGCCACTGTTCATCCCGGTTGTGCTGGGCCTGCGCGTGCTCTATCCGTGGGCTGCCGCGGACGGCCACGCCTTCGACGCGCTCGATGTGCCGGACTTCGCGCGGGTGTGGTATAGCCTGCCGGCAGTGGCGTGCCGCGGCATCGTCTATGCCATCGCATGGTACTGGCTTGCCGGCGGCGCACTTCAACCAACGATCTCGCGCACGCAGGCCGCGCGGGGGCTGATCGTCCATGGGCTGCTGGGCTCGCTGGCCTCGGTCGATCTGCTGATGACGCTGGTGCCCGGATGGCGCAGCACCGGGTTCCCCTTGCTCGCGCTGGTGTCGCAGGCACTCGGCGGCGCCTGCGCGCTGGTCGCGTGGACGGCGTTCCGGCGACCGGGACTGCTGTCCGTCGAGGTCGCGCCGCGCGTGCCACTGGCGCGCGACCTGGGCAATCTGCTGTGGATGCTCGTGATGGTCTGGGGGTACCTCGGCTTCATGCAGTTCCTGGTGATCTGGGCCGAGAACCTGCCGCAGGAGATCAACTGGTTCGTGCCGCGCCTGCAGACCGGCTGGCATGCGGTGGGCATGGTGCTGGTGGCGACGCAGTTGGCGCTGCCGCTGGGGGCGCTGCTGTTCCGTCGAATCAAGGACCAGCCCCTGCGCCTGGCTGCCGTGGCGATGGTGGCACTCGCGGCACACGCACTGGACACCGTGTGGGTCATCGTGCCCTCGGTCGATGCCCACACGCTGTCCACATGGTGGCTTGCCCCCCTGTGCATGGCGGGCATGGGCCTCGTGATGTTCTCGCCGATGCTGGCGGCGGAGGACCGGCATGTCCGCGCTTGACTCGGCGCCCCGCCGCGCAGTGGCCGCATTGTGTGGTTTGCTCGTGCTCGCCGGCTTGGCCGTTGCCTGCGTGATGTGGCTGCTGCACCCGATGCGCGGCACTGCCACGGCCGATGCGCCGGTGCGCGACGATGCATCGCAGCCTGCCCTGCAGAGCGCACCGCAGCTCGACCTGACCGGCTACCGCGCGCAGAAGCAACGCGAGCTGGACAACACCGGCCCGGTGCCCGGTGAACCGGGTTACGCGCGCATTCCTTTGGCACAGGCGATGGACCTCATCGCCGCGCGCGGTTTGCATGCCGCGTCATCGGCAGACGCAAGGGCCAGGCCATGAGGCGCGCCATGGGGATCGCGACGGTGCTTCTGGCGTCCTGCCTGCATGCCGCGCCGCTGGCCTTGCCAGCGCCGCCCGGCGTCGCCCTCGCGCAGCACCTCGGCACGCTGCTGCCACTGGAGCTCGCCGTCACCGACAGCGACGGCATGCCGACTTCGCTGCGCGAAGCCTTCGGCACCGGCCGCGCCGTCGTGCTCGTGCCCGGCTACTACACCTGCGCCCGACTCTGCGGCCTCGTGATGCAGGGCGTGCTCGAAGGGCTGGCCGATAGCGGGCTTCCCCCATCGACGTACCGCGTCATCGGCTTCAGCATCGACCCGGCCGACACGCCGGCGAGCGCACGCCTGCGCGCCACCGACTATCGCGACTACGCCGCTGTCGTGGCGCAACGCCACGGCGCCGGTGCGCCGGTCATCGGCGTCGACCTGTTCACCGCGAGCAGCGATGTCTCTGCACGCCTCACCCACGCGCTCGGTTACGCCGTGCAGCCGACCCAAGGCGCCACCGACCCGCTAGCCCACAGCGCCGCCGTCATTGTGGCCACACCCGACGGGCGCATCGCCCGTTACTTCCCCGGCGTGCGCTTCGACGCCCGCGACCTGCGCGAGGCCATCGTCCAGGCCAATGAAGGCCGCGTGGGCAGCGCGACGGAACGCATCGCCTTGCTGTGCGGCCACTACGACCCGGTCACCGGCCGCTACGACGTGGCCGTGATGACGTGGCTGCGCCTGCTCGGCACAGTCGGTGCGGGCGCGCTGGCCCTCTGGATCTGGCGTCGCCGACGCGCCCCGCACGAGGCCGCTCCATGAACGACCAGCCCGCGCGCCTGGCCGATCCCGGCCTGCATCTTTTCAACGCGGCCTCGTCGGCGGCCGACGCCACCGACACGTTGTTCGTCGCCATGCTGCTCCTGTGCGGCGTGATGGCCGTGCTGCTGGCCGGCTTGATCCTCTGGATGTGCATCCGCTATCGCGCCGGCGCAACGGTTGACCGGAGCAATGCCCCCAATGACGCCGGCGGCCTCGAAGCCGCGTGGACCATCGCGCCCCTGCTTCTCTTTCTCGGCATCTTCGCGTGGGCCGCACGGGACTTCCTCGCCGAGCACCGCGCGACGCCCGACGCCCTGCCGATCCACGTGGTCGGCAAACAATGGATGTGGAAGCTCGAACATGGCAACGGCCGACGCGAGATCAACGAACTGCACGTACCACAGGGCCAGCGGGTCGAACTCATCCTGGCCTCCGAGGACGCGATCCACAGCTTCTACGTGCCGGCCTTCCGCCTCAAGCAGGACGCCGTGCCCGGCCGCCTCACGCACCTGTGGTTCACGGCGACCCGGCTGGGCGAGTTCCGGCTGTTCTGCTCCGAGTTCTGCGGCAGCGAGCATGCCGGCATGGTGGGCAAGGTCACGGTGATGCCCGCCGCCGAGTACGCCCGCTGGCTCGACGCCGGCCCGGCCGAACCGGGCATGGTGCAGCAGGGCTTCGCGCTCTACCGCAGCAGCGGATGCAGCGGCTGCCACGAGGCAGGCTCGACCGTGCACGCGCCGCTGCTCCAAGGCCTCTATGGCCGCATGGTTCCCTTGCAGGACGGCCGCAGCGTGACCGCCGACGACAACTACCTGCGCGACTCGATCGTCCTGCCCGCGCGCGACGTGGTCGCCGGCTTTGCGCCGGTGATGCCCAGCTATGCCGGGCAGTTCAGCGAGGAGCAGCTGCAACAGCTGGTCGCGTACTTGCGGGCGGGTGCGCCACCGGCCAACGCTCCGGAGCAGCCGAAATGAAGCGCCCGGTCACCACGCGCGGAGCGCCATGACGATGAACAGCTACCTCACCGACGGCCTCACGCTGCGCTCGTGGCTCACCACCCACGACCACAAGCGCATCGCCATCCTCTACGCGGTGGCGATCACCTTCTTCTTTTTCATCGGTGGCGCCGCCGCCACGCTGATCCGCCTGCAACTGGCCACGCCCACCGGCACCCTCATGGGCGCCGACAGCTACAACAAGGTCTTCACGGCCCACGGGGTCGTGATGGTCTGGTTGTTCCTGATCCCGTCGATCCCGTCGGTGATGGGCAACTTCCTGCTGCCGCTGATGATCGGCGCGCGCGACCTCGCGCTGCCGCGCATCAACCTGCTGAGCTGGTACCTCTACATCATCGGTGGCGTCATCACGCTGCTGGCCCTCTTCTTCGGTGGCGTCGACACGGGCTGGACCTTCTACACACCCTACGCCACGATGTTCTCCAACGGCTACGTCGTGCTCACGCTGGTCGGCATCTTCATCACCGGCTTCTCGTCGATCGCCACCGGGCTCAACTTCATCGTCACGGTGCACACCATGCGCGTCGCCGGCATGGGCTGGTTCAAGCTGCCGCTCTTCGTCTGGGCCATGTATGCGACCAGCGTCATCCTTGTGCTGGCCACGCCGGTGCTGGCGATCACGACCGTGCTGGTGGTGGCCGAGCGGCTGTTCCAGGTGGGCGTGTTCGACCCGGCCCATGGCGGCGACCCGCTGCTGTTCCAGCACCTGTTCTGGTTCTACTCGCACCCGGCCGTCTACATCATGGTGCTGCCAGCCATGGGCGTGGTCAGCGAGATCATTCCGTGCTTCGCCCGTCGGCGCATCTTTGGCTACCGGCTGATGGCGTATGCGATGCTGGCCATCGCGGGCTTCGGCTTCCTCGTGTGGGGGCACCACATGTTCGTGAGCGGCCAGTCGGTGGCGGCCAGCCTGGTGTTCTCGCTGCTGAGCTTCATGGTGGCCGTGCCCTCGGCCATCAAGGTCTTCAACTGGACCGCGACGCTCTACAAGGGCTCGATCCGCTTCGACGCGCCGATGCTCTACGCGCTGGGCTTCGTCGGGCTGTTCACCATCGGCGGGCTCACGGGGCTCTTCCTCGCCTCGCTGCCGCTGGACGTGCACCTGACCGACACCTACTTCGTGGTCGCGCACTTCCACTACATCATGGTGGGCGGGGCGGTGATGGCGTACTTCGGTGCGCTGCATTTCTGGTGGCCCAAGGTCACTGGGCGCACTTACCACGAGCTGTGGGCGCGCATCTCGGCGGTGCTGGTCTTCGTCGGCTTCAACCTCACCTTCTTCCCGCAGTATCTGCTCGGCGTGATGGGCATGCCGCGGCGCTACCATGCCTATCCGCCTGAGTTCCAGGTGCTCAACGTGATGTCCTCGGCCGGCGCGGGCGTGCTCGCTATCGGCTACCTGCTGCCCATCTTCTATCTCGCGTGGTCGCTGCGGCGTGGCGAGCGGGCCGGCGGCAATCCGTGGGACGCGCGCGGGCTCGAATGGCAGACCCCATCGCCGCCGCCCACCGACAACTTCGAGATGCCACCGCATCCGCCGGGCGAAGCCTACGACTACACGCCGCCATCGAGCGCGGAGGTGGCGCGGTGAACACCCTGGCCCGTGAAGCGCCGATCTCTCCAGAAGCGCCGCAGCGTGAGGCGATGGGCATGTGGGTCTTCATCGCGAGCGAGATGCTGTTCTTCGGCGCGCTGGGCGTGACCTACGCCTACGGCCGCGTGCTGTGGCCCGAGGGCTTCGCCGCCGCGAGCCGCCACACCGACGTGGTGCTGGGCACGCTCAACACCGCGCTTTTACTCACCAGCAGCCTGTGCGTTGCGCTGGCGGCCGAGGCGCCACGGCGCATCGCGGCACGCCTGCTGGCCGCCACCGCGTTGCTGGGCGTGGTGTTCCTCGCCATCAAGGGCATCGAGTACCGCCATGAATGGCAGGAGGGCCTGTTCCCCGGGCCGGCTTTTCAGCTCGGCGAGGGCGAAGCCGTCCCGCAAGGTGCGCAGCTCTTCTTCGCCTTCTACCTTGTCGCCACCGGCCTGCATGCCTTGCACGTCGGCGGTGGCATCGGATGGATGGGCGTGCTCGCATGGGGGCGCTCGAAAGGACGCGCATGGGCCAACGACGACGTGGTGCACGTGGCCGGGCTGTACTGGCACTTCGTCGACGTGGTGTGGATCCTGTTGTACCCGGCGCTCTACCTTGTGAGCCGGCATTCATGAACGCCAATGGAACATCGAGCGACTTCAGGCGTGCCGCGCGGCGTCTGTTGGGGGTGTGGCTCGCCCTGTTGCTGCTGCTTGCGGCGAGCCTTGGCAGCGCCTACCTGCGCCTGGGCGTGTTCAACACGGTCGCCAGCTATGGCATCGCATTGATCAAGATCGCCCTGGTCGTGGCCATCTTCATGCGCTGGCGGCGCGCCGATGGCTGGAGCCGCGCGGCGGGCTTCGCGGCCGCCTGCGCGCTCACGCTCCTCGCCGGCCTGACATGGTTCGAAAGCCGCACGCGCGAGCCTGCATCCGTGCCATGGCAAGCACCCGCACAACTGCCCCCGCTGCGCGCCGGTTCCGCAGCGTTGCAGGACAGAAGCACGACGCGGCAGCTTCCTACGCCGCCAGCAAAGGCCGGTCCCTACAGTTCACGATGAAACAGCCCGAAGGGCACGACCATGACGAAGATGACGATCGATCGCCGCCGCTTTCTCATCGGCGGCGCGGTGGCGGGAGTGATCGGTGCCAAGGCATCGGCGGACATCCATGACGGCGAGCTCGGCGCGCCGCCAGCCACCTACCGCGGCGAAGTCCCCTGGCAGGAAGGCGCTGCCGACAGTCCCCCGGCCGTGACCGATGCTGAAAGGGGATGGGTCTTCTTCACCCCCGCCGAGCAAGCCTTCGTCAACGCCGCGCTGGCCCGGCTCATTCCCAACGACGAGGTTGGCCCGGGCGCGGTCGAGGCCAACGTGCCCTTCTTCCTCGACCGGCAACTGGCCGGCCCGTATGGCCGCGGCGACCACTACTTCCTCGGCGGCCCGTGGCCCAAGGGCACCCCGCAGCAGGGCTACCAGAGCCGCTTCAGCCCCGCGCAGTTGTACCGCGCGGCCATTGCCGCGATCGAGCGCCATGTCGGCGCGAGCTTCAACGGCGCAACATTTGCCCGGCTCGGCGCTGATGAGCAGGACAAGCTCCTCAAGGGCCTGGAAAGCGGCGACGTGC
This sequence comes from Variovorax sp. dw_954, assembly GCF_018449755.1. Taxonomy (NCBI): domain Bacteria; kingdom Pseudomonadati; phylum Pseudomonadota; class Betaproteobacteria; order Burkholderiales; family Comamonadaceae; genus Variovorax; species Variovorax sp. dw_954. Next base: position 184,368 of record NZ_JAAVVD010000009.1, read on the forward strand.
TGCTTGGCGATGGCGTCGACAGCAAGGGCTTCTTCACGATGCTGCTGCAGAACACCAAGGAGGGCTACTTCGCGGACCCGATCTACGGCGGCAACAAGGACATGGGCGCGTGGAAGATGATCGGCTTTCCCGGCGCGCGCTACGACTACAAGGAATGGGTCACGCGCCACGGCGAGGCCTTTCCCAATCCACCGGTCGGCCTCATGGGCCGGCCCGGCTGGCGCGAGAAGGTTTGAGCATGGCCACGCCACTGCCCCCTGTGGACGCGGTGCTCGTCGGCTTCGGCTGGACCGGTGCCATCATGGCCCAGCAACTGTGCGACGCGGGCCTCAACGTCATGGCGCTGGAGCGCGGCCCGTGGCGCGACACTGCGACCGACTTCGCCACCGGCTTCGCGCAGGACGAGCTGCGCTACATGTGGCGCCACCACTTGTTCCAGAACGTCAGCTACGACACCCTCACAGTGCGCAACAACACGCGCCAGGACGCCTTGCCGATGCGGCACCTCGGCTCCTTCCTGCTGGGCACCGGCGTCGGCAGCGGGGGCGTGCACTGGAACGGCCAGATCTGGCGCTTCCTGCCCTCGGACTTCCAGACGAAAAGCCAAAACGAGCAACGCTACGGCAAGGATGCCGTGTCGAAGGACGAACTCACGGTGCAGGACTGGGGCGTGACCTACGAGGAACTGGAACCGTGCTACGACCAGTTCGACAAGCTCTGCGGCACGAGCGGCAAGGCGGGCAACCTGAACGGCAAGATCCAGTCCGGCGGCAACCCCTTCGAAGGCGCGCGCTCGGCCGAATACCCGAACCCTCCCATGGCGCAGACCTATGCGCCGACGCTCTTCGGCCAGGCCGCGGCGGGACTGGGGCACCACCCCTTTCCGCATCCCACCGGCAACCTCTCGCAGCCCTACACCAACCCGCTCGGCGCACAGCTGGGCGCCTGCACCTACTGCGGCTTCTGCGAGAAGTTCGGCTGCGGCAACTACTCCAAGGCCAGCCCGCAGACGACCGTACTGCCTTACCTCCTGCGCAAGCCCAATTTCACGCTCAAGACCGAGTGCGAGGTGCTGCGTGTGGAACTCACTTCAGACAAGAAGCGCGCCACCGGCGTCACCTGCGTCAACAGTGCCGGCGAGGAATTCTTCCAGCCGGCCGAGATGGTGGTGCTCTCCGCCTACGTGCTCCAGAACGTGCGCCTGTTGCTGCTGTCGGGCATCGGCAAGCCCTACGACCCCACGACCGGCGAAGGCGTGGTCGGCAAGAACTACGCGTACCAGACCATGTCCTCGGTCAATGTGTTCTTCGACGACAAGATTCTCAACCCCTTCATCGGCGCCGGCGCGCTGGCCACGGTGATCGACGACTTCAACGGGGACAACTTCGACCACGGGGGCCTCGGCTTCATCGGTGGCGCCTACATCGCCGGCATGGTGACGGGCGGGCGGCCCATCGAGATGATCTACACGCCACAGGGCACCCCCGACTGGGGCCTGCAATGGAAGCACGCCGCCGCGAAGAACTACCTGCGCTCCTTCTCGATCAGCGTGCATGGCTCGTGCATGAGCCACCGCGGCAACTACCTCGACCTGGACCCGACATATCGCGACATTCACGGCCGACCGATGCTGCGCATGACCTTCGACTTCGGCGAGAACGAGCACAAGATGTCCGACTACCTCACCGACCGCGCAGCCGAGGTCGCCAAGGCCATGAATCCGCGCGAGATCAAGCTCAACCGCCGAACGGGCTCGTGGAGCGTGACGCCCTACCAGACCACGCACAACACCGGCGGCGCAATCATGGGCGACAACCCGTCGACGAGCGTCGTCAACAAGTACCTGCAATGCTGGGACGTGCCGAACGTGTTCTCGCTTGGCGCGGGTGCGTTTCCGCAGAACGCGGGCTACAACCCGACCGGCACGGTGGCGGCGTTGACCTACTTCTCGGCGCGCGAGATCGTGGGGCGCTACCTCAAGAGTCCCGGTCCCCTCGTGCAGGCCTGACGCGATGCGACGTCCACGATCACGCTTCGCACTCGCAGGCCTCGCGGCGGCGCTTGGAGCGCTCGGCTTGGCCGCCCTGGCTGCAAGCGCCATCGGGCCGGCTTTGCCTGCGCATCCGTCGACTGCCATCACGCCGACGAGTCTGCTGACGCAAAGGATCGCCGACAGCACGCCCGACGCCGCGCGATTGCGCCGTGGCCAGTACCTCACGGCAGTGGGCGACTGCATGTCCTGCCACGTGCGCGCGGGTGGCGAGCCGCTGGCGGGCGGGCTCGGGTTGAACACGCCCTTCGGCACCATCTACTCGTCCAACATCACGTCGGACAAGGACACCGGCATCGGCGCCTGGAATCCCGATCAGTTCCACCGCGCGATGCACGATGGCATCGGCGCGCATGGCGAGAACCTGTATCCGGCCTTCCCGTATCCGTGGTTCCGCCGCGTGAGCCGCGAGGACACGGATGCGCTGTTTGCCTTCCTGCAGTCGACACCGGCCGTGCACTACACACCACCGCCCAACGACCTGCCCTTCCCTCTCAAGTTCCGTTGGATGGTCAAGGCGTGGAACCTGTTGTTCCTCAAGTCGGACACCTACCAGCCCGTGGCCGCGCAGTCGGCCGAATGGAACCGCGGCGCCTACATCGTCGAAGGCCTCGGCCATTGCGGTGCCTGCCATACGCCGAAGAACATGCTCGGCGCCGACAAGTCCGGGCAGGACTTCCACGGCGGCACGCTGGACAACTGGGTCGCGCCGGACCTCACCGGCAACACGCGCACGGGCCTCGGCCAATGGAGCGCCGAGGACATCGCGGCTTACCTGCACACCGGCCGCAACGCACGTGCCGGCGCCGGCGGGTCGATGGCGGACGTCGTGAACTACTCGGGTTCGCTCATGAACGATGCCGATGTGCATGCAGTGGCGGTGTACCTCAAGGGTCAGCCGGCCCGGCCCGACGAAGCGCCACGCACGCCGCCCGACTCGGGCGCGATGCGGCGCGGCGCCGCCATCTACTCGGACGTGTGCGCCTCCTGCCACCTGGAGAACGGCATCGGGCAGCCGAGGTACTTTCCGCCGCTGGGCCACGACGCGATGCTCCAGCAGACGGACTCCACCGGCCTGCTGCACATGTTGCTGGCCGGCTCGCGCATCGGCACCAGCAACGCCTTGCCTTCGCCCATGACCATGCCCGCCTTCGCATGGAAGCTCGGCGATGCCGAAATCGCCGACGTATCGACCTACATCCGCAACAGCTGGGGCAATCAGGCCGCCGCCATCGACGCGGCTTCGGTGGCCGACATGCGCAAGAAGCTGGACCTGATGCAAGCTCGGCTCACCGTGAATTCGGGCGACCGGAGGTAGCGGCGACGCGCTGTCCCGCGACCAGGCAGCATGCGGCGGCAACCCATAATGCGGTGCCCATGTCACAAGCTACGCAAGAATGAGTGCCGCAGATTTTCTCCTTGCGCCTGAGGTGCAAAAGCTCTTGAGGGTCGCGTACGCGGCACCCGGACAGCGATTCCCGACAAGTGAACTTGCCCAGCGTGCGAAGCTCGACGCGGACGACGTATCACGCACCCTGGAGCACCTCGTCAAGAGCGGCATCCTGAAGTGGAACAAGCCGAAGTCGGACTTGCCCGCAACCGTCGAGGTCGATCGTTCGTTTGTGTTCCACGACGAGCTGCGCAGCATCGCGCTGAAGTCGTTCGCCGCTGCAGAACCGATCCGGGCCATGCTGCGTTCCAGATTCAAGGAGTCGGTCTTGCGCGCTTTCGTGCTGGAAGAGGACGAGGACGCCAGCGTCGAGGTGTTGATAGTGCACGGCCAGCTGATGCCCGATGAAGCAGAAATGACCACCGCTTGTGAAAAGCTCTCGAAGACAATCGGCCGGCATCTGGAGGTGCACGTCATATCGAACGCCAGGTTCGGCAGACTCACGTCGCGCGATGCGCTCACGGCAAAGCTGGCGGCAGATTCGGCGCATGAGATCGTCGCGCTCGGAGATACCAAAGCAAAGTTGCCCGTTGAGCGGGCCGGCCTGATACAAAGCGCGGCGAGGAAATTGGCGACGCTCTACGGTCCGACCGCGTGAACGCGCGCATCCACCGCACGGAAGACATCAAGATCGCATTGGTCACGGCTCTCAACTGTCGGAACCATTGCCGCCCGGTTTCCTCCCGTTGGGTGGAAGGCTCCCGCTGCTGCCGTTCGTGGCAGGCGTGTCGGTCAGGTGCAGTTGCTGGCGCAACGAGATATACCCAGGCGATTCGCGCAGCAGGCGACCGCCGAGTGCACGCAGGCGGTCGATGGCTTCGTTGTCCAGGAAGAACGTGGTGGGAAGGTTCATGAAATACGCGCGCTCGGTCGGATCCTCGATGGCGTCGAAGCTCACGTCGATGGCGTCGACGACGAGGTTCGGCGCCGCCGCCTGCGCTTCGCTGACCGACATGCCGCTGAGCCTGTTCTCCGCGATCTCTAGGCGCCGGCGGTCGGCCCAGCGCTGCGCGATGTCCTTGAGCAGTTCGACGGACTCGTAAGAAAAATGATCGATAGGCACGCTGGAGGACTGCAGGATCTGGGCGATCGGGCCGGGCGGCGTCGCGCTCTTGTCCCAGTCGGTCACCGGCGCCGAGCGGGAGTTGACGACGACCACCACGATCCTGCGCAGCGACCGGAAGTCGATCTCGCGCTCGAATGCCGGGCTGGCTTCCACTTCTTCCAGCGCTTCCACCACGCCCCGCAGCCCCAGGTTGTCCGACACGCCGCCGTCGACCACGTGGATGTAGGGACGATTGGCGCTGTCCTGGTAGTTGCGGATGTCGCGCAGCCGCAAGAGAGCGCGTCCGGCGGGCCGGGCACCGGCGCTCACGTCCTGCGTCCAGACCGGTGCGCGCGCCCCGCAGGTGCCGCCGTAGTTGGCATAGGTGACGGGCGACAGCACCGCCGGCACGGCCGACGAAGTCGCTGCGGCACGCGACAGGCGAACCTTGCCCAGGTCCGAGCACAGCAGGTCGAATTGATCCTGCGAGAAAGCGAAGCGCGCGCCGGTGGAGATATCGGTGCCGGTGATCGCGGTGGCCGGCGTGGGCTTGGTCATCAGGTCCGAAAAGGTCGCGCCTTCGAAGAGGATCTCGTCGTAGTAGTCGGCCGCCAGCTCGGACCGGCCCCAGCCGCCGCTCGCGAGCTTGAGCCAGTTCAGCGGATTGAGCGCACGCTGGATCAGGTCGGCCTGTACATTGCGCTTGAGGAAGCGGCGCTCGTATTCGCTGAAAAGCCGGTCGCCGTAGAGCGCATAGGCCAATGCGGTGAAGCTGCCGCCTGAGACGCCCGCGACGATGTCGACCTCGTCCAGCACATTGCGCGTCTTCCCGCCCATCACAAACGCCTGCCGGCGCAGTTCCTCGAGCACGCCGTACGAGAACGCCGCAGCGCGCGTACCGCCGCCCGAGAAGGTCAGGATCGCCAGTGTCTCGGGGTTGTTCTTCGCCGGGCGAGTGCGCTTGAGCAGATTGACCGCGCGGTAGCCGCCATCCGGGTCGACTTGAGTGATCCGGGGATTGACGGGCGCCATCGACTGGCATCCGGCCAGAAGCCACGCCGAAGCACACGCAGTGGCCCATTGCACGATCCGGATCCGTCCACAGTCCATACGTCTCATCGAATGTCCTTCTGCGGCCCTCGCCGAGCCGTTACCTTGAGCGTTCAGTGCACCCTGCGCCGGACATGCCGGCTATCGGCCACGGCGCAATATCCATGCCGCGCAGCGTTCCTCTTCGACGCCCTGCGCTGATGCGCTCAGGAGATCCGGAGAACGTCTTCTGCGTCAACTGCCCTGCCAGGCAGGCAGTACCACGACCTCGACGCCGCGGAGGCGGCGGAGTCCGATCACAGCTTCCCGCGCCCCGACGCTTGCGGGTCGCGCACAGTTTGCGTGCCGCGATCCAGATCCACCAGCATGCCCGGCACTGTGGGCAGACGCTCGGCGTTGATCAATGTGTACTGTTGGTCGCCTGTCTCGAAGCGGATTTCGAAAGTGCCGATCCGGACCGCATCGCCATGCGCCAGGACCTGCCGGTCGATGCGCACGCCGTTCACGAAGGTGCCGTTGCTGCTTCCAAGATCCTCGATCGTGACAAAGGTCGGCTCCACCGTGATGCGCGCGTGTTTGCGGCTCGCACTCGACGAGTCGATGACGACGTCGCTCGTCGGCAGCGTCGCCACCGGATTCTGCGGCATGCTCCGCGGGCTTTCAAGCGCTCGAGAAGCTCGAAGACGGGATGCAATGGAGGATTCAACCACCCTTCATTCGTGTCCTGGGCTTCTTCGTCGATGCATGCGCAAGCGCGATGGCATCGAGCCCCGCGAGCACATAGCGGCACAGATCGTCGACCAGCGCCTGCGGATCGCTCGTCACGGCGGGCAGGACCTTCCCGATGATCTGCCGTGGCGCGATCAGCATCACGAGGCCGGGAAGGATGCACATGACCGCCGCCCGCTGCACCACGGGATCCTCGGGCGGCAGTCGCAGGATGCGGCCGAGCAAGCCCAGCACGAGCTGCGCCTTCGGCAGCACGGCCTTTTGCACCAGTGCCGGCACCAGTGCCGACGGCGACATGATTTCCCTCAACATCACCCGGACGCCCCAGGGCGGCGAGGTCGACGTCGCCAATCCGACGACGTGGGTCAGCAGCGCCCGCAGGTTCTCGCGCGGGTCGTCGAACTGCTGGGTCAGCGCCTGCAATTGCTCGATCCCGACGAGTTGACCATGGGCCTCCACCAGCACCGCCTCGTACAGCGCGTCGCGGCTGCCGAAGTGGTAGTTGATCGACGCCATCGGCGTACCCGCTCGCTCGGCGATGGCCTTGGTGGTGCCGTCCGCGAAGCCGCGTTCGGCGAACACCTGGCCCGCGATGTCGAGCAGGTGCTGGCGCGTGGCCTGCCCATGGGCTCGGGTGGCCCTGGCATTTGAGGGCCGTGCGGCGGGCTTGGCGGATTTGCGTGAGGTGGGCTGCATGGGACTGTCCCTGTCGGTGTCCGGGAAACGCGATTGGGGAAACAAATTCTGACTTGAATTTGAATTCACATTCAATCAAAATTCAGTCTACTTCAACGCCTGGATGCTTTCAAGTCCATCCCCCGGGTCCACCATGAACAAGAAACCCCTCATCGCCGGCGCCGTCCTGCTCCTCGCGGTGGCCGCTGGCGCCTGGTGGTACACCGGCCGCAAGCCCGCCGACACCAGCACGCTGCTGCTCTACGGCAACGTCGACTTGCGCCAGGTGTCGCTCGCCTTCGACCAGGCCGAGCGCATCGACAAGGTCACCGTGCAGGAGGGAGACCACGTCAAGGCCGGCCAGGTGCTGGCCACGCTGGACACGCGCAGCCTGCAACTGCGCGTCGCGCAGGCACAGGCGCAGATCCGCGTGCAGCAGCAGGCGCTCGGACGGCTCCAGTCCGGCAGCCGCCCCGAGGAGATCGCGCAGTCCCGTGCGCAGGCTGACGCGGCAACGGCCGATGCGGCGCTGGCGCGCCAGCAACTGGAGCGCCTGCAATCGATCCGCCAGACCACGGCCGGCCGCGCGGTGAGCCAGCAGGACCTCGACAGCGCGCAGGCCCGGGTGAAGGTCGCCCAAGCCCAGCTCGACAGCGCACGCAAGGGGCAGCAGCTGGTCGTCTCCGGTCCGCGCAAGGAAGACATTGCGCAGGCACAGGCGCAGCTGGACGTGTCGAACGCCGCGCTCGCATTGCTCAACCACCAGCTCTCGCAAGCCGAACTCAAGGCGCCGATCGACGCGGTGGTGCGTGCGCGCCTGATGGAACCGGGCGACATGGCCTCGCCGCAGCGGCCGGTCTTCACGCTGGCCATCACCGATCCGAAATGGGTGCGCGCCTATGTGACGGAAACCGACCTGGGCCGCATCAAGCCGGGCATGGCGGCCACGATCGCCACGGACAGCCATCCGGACGAGACGCTCAACGGCAAGGTCGGCTACATCTCCTCGGTCGCCGAGTTCACGCCCAAGACCGTGCAGACCGAGGAACTGCGCACCAGCCTGGTCTACGAGGTGCGCGTGCTGGCCGACGATGCGGCGGACAGGTTGCGGCTTGGCATGCCGGCGACGGTTCGCATCGCACTGGCGCCACGCGCCGACACGGCCTCGGCTGCCAATGGGGGAGCCAGGCCGTGAGCTCCGACGGCGCCGCGGCGCTCATCGCGACGAATCTGCACAGGCAGTTCGCCGTGAAGGGTCGCGCACCCGTCGTCGCACTCGACGACCTGTCGATCACCGTGCCGTCCGGATCGCTCACCGCCCTGGTCGGCCCGGACGGTTCCGGCAAGACGACATTGCTTCGACTGGCCGCCGGCCTGCTGCTGCCCGACAGCGGCGCGTTGCAGGTGCTGGGCGTCGATGTCGCGAAAGACCCGCAGGCCGTGCAGGACCGCATCAGCTACATGCCGCAACGCTTCGGCCTGTACGAGGACCTCAGCGTGCAGGAGAACCTCGACCTGTATTCAGACCTGCACGGCGTGCCGCTAGACGTGCGGCGCGAGCGCTACGCGCGCCTGCTCGGAATGACGGACCTCGCGCGCTTCACATCCCGCCTGGCCGGCAAGCTCTCGGGCGGCATGAAGCAGAAGCTCGGCCTCGCCTGCACGCTGGTGCGGTCGCCCGAATTGCTGCTGCTCGACGAACCGACCGTCGGCGTCGATCCGCTGTCGCGCCGCGAGCTGTGGGAGATCGTGCAGCAGTTGGTCGATGCGGAGCGCCTGAGCGTGATCGTGAGCACCGCCTACCTCGACGAAGCCGAGCGTTGCGCGCAGGTCTTCGTGATGCGCGAATCCAGGCTGGTGGCCGAGGGAACGCCCGGCCAGATCCGTGACAACGCGAAAGGCCTGTGCTTCGTCGCGAGGCCGAAGGAAGGAATGCACGCGCGCACGTTGCAGGCGCGGCTGCTCGATGCACCTGAGGCAGTGATCGACGCGGTGCCCGAAGGCGGCGAGGTGCGCTTCATCCGCCGGCCGGACATCGAGATGGGCGCGATCGAATCGTTGCTCGACGGCGCGCAAATCAAGCCGGCGCCTGCGCGGCTGGAGGACGGCTTCATGGTGTTGCTGCGCACGCAGCAGACCAACGAGAAGGCACCGAGGAATCCCGCGGCGCTGAACACCGTCGCAACGACGCCCGCAGCCGACAAGCAAGAGGTCGTCATCGAGGTGAAAGACCTGGTGCGCACGTTCGGCGATTTCACCGCCGTCGCCAGCACCAGCTTTGATGTGCGCCGCGGCGAAATCTTCGGCCTGCTCGGCCCCAACGGCGCAGGCAAGACGACGACCTTCCGCATGCTCTGCGGGCTGCTGCCCGCAAGCAGCGGCTTCCTGCAGGTAGCGGGTGTCAACCTGCGCCACGCCAGGGCGCAGGCGCGCGCAAAGATCGGCTACGTCTCGCAGAAGTTCGCGCTCTACGGCAACCTGACCGTGGCTGAGAACCTGAGCTTCTTCGGCGGCGCCTATGGCTTGCGCGGCAAGCGGCTGGCCGAGCGCATGCGCGCCGTCGTGCATGAATTCGACCTGGCGGGGCAGGAAGACGCCGCCAGCGGCCAGTTGCCCGGCGGCTTCAAGCAACGCCTGGCGATGGCAACCAGCCTGCTGCACGAACCGGAAATCCTTTTCCTCGACGAGCCCACCAGCGGTACCGATCCGCTCGCGCGGCGCGAATTCTGGCGGCGCATCACCGCGCTCGCGGCGGCCGGCGTCACCATCATCATCACCACGCACTTCATGGAAGAAGCGGAATACTGCGATCGCATCGTGATCCAGGACGCCGGCAAGCTGCTGGCCATCGGCACGCCGCAGGAAGTGCGGTCGCGTGCCGGGACCCAGGCCGGCAACATGGAGGACGCCTTCATCGGCATTGTCGAGCAGGCGCGTGAGAAGACCCGAGAGACGGCGCGCGAGAAGGCGCGCGCGCCGCAGGAGGCCGTTGCATGAGCCGCGGGGCGGGCGCGCGCCTCGTCGCGCTCACGCGCAAGGAAACGCGGCAACTGCTGCGCGACCCGAGCAGCCTGGCCATCGGCATCCTGCTGCCCATCCTGCTGATCCTGATCTTCGGCTTCGGCCTGTCGCTCGATGTCAAGAACGCGCCGCTGGCGGTGGTGATGGAAGACAGCTCGCCCACTGCCATGCAGGCCGTGTCGGGCCTGCAGCTCACGCCGTACCTTTCGCCCGTGTTGCTCGGCTCGATGAAGGAGGCCGAGGTATTGCTGGGCGCCCACAAGGTGGACGGCATCGTGCGCGTGCCCTCCGATTTCGCGAGCAGGTTGGGCGAAGGCCGTGCGCGCATTCAGGTGCTGGTCAACGGCGCGGACGCGGCCAAGGCCTCGATCATCCTGCGCTACGCCACCGCCGCGCTGGCACAGAACGCGGTGCGCCAGGGCGATTTGGACGGTGTGGCCGCGGGCGCGCCCAACGCGTCGGGCATCGGCGCGGTCACCATCGACGAGCGGCTGTGGTTCAACAGCGCCAACACCAGCACCTGGTATCTGGTGCCGGGGCTCATCGTGCTCATCATGACGCTGGTCGGCGCCTTTCTCACGGCGCTGGTGATGGCGCGCGAATGGGAGCGCGGCACCCTGGAGGCCTTGTTCGTCACGCCCGTGCGACCGGTGGAGATCCTGCTGGCCAAGATCATTCCGTACTTTGGCATCGGCATGCTGGGGCTCGCGCTGTGCCTGCTGGCGTCGAAGTTCCTCTTCCACGTGCCGATGGTGGGCTCGCTGGCCGTGCTCGTGTTCAGCTCGATGCTGTACCTGATCGTGGCGGTGGCGGTGGGGCTGGTCATCTCGTCGGTGACGCGCAACCAGTTTCTCGCGAGCCAGGTGGCGCTGATCTCCAGCTTCCTGCCTTCGCTGATGCTGTCGGGCTTCCTGTTCGACCTGCGCAACGTGCCCACTGTCGTTCGCATCGTGGGACAGGCCCTTCCTGCGACCTACTACATGGAGCTGATCCGCTCGCTCTTCCTCGCCGGCAACATCTGGCCGATGGTGGCGCGCAACTGCGCCATCCTGCTCGTCTATGCGGTGGGCCTCCTGTCCGTCGCGCGCTTCGTCACGCGCAAGCGCCTTGACTGAGGACAAACGCCATGGACTTTCAGGCCTTCAAATTCGATCACGTCCAGCGAAGGGGTGAAGGCGCCGTGCACCCACTGCTTTTTCCAGGCTGACCCATGTCCTCCTCGCTCATCGATTTCATCCTGCGTGTGGCCAACCTGTGCCGCAAGGAACTACTGGCCATCCTGAAGGACCCCGCCACGCGCGTGATCCTCATCGTGCCCTCGATCATGCAGAGCCTGCTGTTCGGCTATGCGGCCACCTACGACCTGAGCCGCATCGACTACGCGCTGCTCGACCAGAACCACAGCGGCGCGTCCACTGCGCTCATCGCCAAGCTCGACGGAACGGGCGTGTTCCATCGCACCATGACGCTGCGCACGCAGGCAGAGATCGCCGAGCCGGTCAACGCCGGCAAGGTGCTGCTGGTGGTCGGCATCGGCCCGCGCTTCGAGCAACAGTTGCAAGCCGGCGAGAACGTGTCGATCCAGCTCATCGTCGACGCGCGCAACTCCAACACCGCCGGTTCCGCCGTGGGCTATGTGTCGCAGGTCGTCAACTCCTTCAACGCCGAATGGCGCGAGCGGCACGGCGCCGGCCCGCCGCCGGTCAGCATCGAGACGCGCGCCTGGTACAACCCCAACCTCACGACACGCTGGAACTTCATGCCCGGCATGATCGCCGCGCTCAGCATGATCCAGACGCTGCTGCTCACTGCACTTTCGGTGGCGCGCGAGCGCGAGCAAGGCACCTTCGACCAGTTGCTGGTGACGCCGCTATCGCCCACCGAGATCATGATCGGCAAGGCCATTCCGCCCGTGCTGATCGGGCTGCTGCAATCGACGCTGGTGCTGCTGGTGACGGCGCTGTGGTTTCGCATACCGATGGCCGGCTCGCTCTTCACGCTGTACGCGGGCCTGGCCTTCTTCACGGTGGCCAGCGTGGGCATCGGCCTGTCGATCTCCGCCGTGTCGGCCAACATGCAGCAGGCCATGCTCTACACCTTCGTGCTGATCATGCCGATGATGCTGCTGTCGGGCCTCACCACGCCGGTGAGCAACATGCCTGCTGCACTGCAGATCGCCACCATGGCCAACCCGCTGCGCTTTGCGATCGACCTGGTGCAGCGCGTGTACCTCGAAGGCGTCGGCATGGCCACGGTGTGGACCAACCTGATTCCGCTTTTCATCATTGCAGTCATCACGCTGCCTTTGGCGGCGTGGCTCTTTCGCAATCGTCTCGTCTGACGAAGGTATGAATATTTCTACTGCGGCCTCGCTACGAAATCTTCACACCTTCTCGCGCCAGGAGAACCATCATGAATCCTTACATTCCTCTCTTGCGCGCCGTGAGCCTGGCGGCGCTCGTGCTGGCCGCCGGCTGCGCCGTGGGACCCGACTACAAGGCAGCGGCCGCCGACGCGCCTGCTGATTTTTCGGTGTGGCACGGCGGCAGCGCCGAGCTTGCCGCCGCGCCGCAACAGACGTCTGCCGCTCCATTCAGCTGGATCAGCTTTGCCGACCCAACGCTCGATGCCCTGCAAGCCAGGGCCATGGCCGCCAACAACGATCTGAAGACTGCTGCCCTGCACTTCGCCCAGAGCCGCGTGCAGGGCGATGTGGCGCGTTCGCAGCAATGGCCGCAGGTGAATGGAAGCGGCAGCGTGCAGCGTGTTCGCGAGAGCGAGAACGGCGACTTCCGCCGCATCATCGGTACGATCAATCCGGGCTCCGTCGATGAATTGGTCAAGGTGTTGAGCGACCCGCACGATATGTTCCAGGCCGGTTTCGATGCGTCGTGGGAGCTGGACTTCTGGGGCCGGGTGCGCCGATCGATCGAGGCCGCGACGGCCGACGAAGCCGCGTCGAAGGCGATGCTGGCGCAGGCACAGCTCAGCGTGCAAGCCGAGCTGGCGCGCCACTACTTCCAACTGCGCTCGGTGCAGAGCCAGCTGCGCATTGCGCGCTCCGATATTGCCGCAGGCGAGGAGACGCGCAGGCTGGTCTCGGCGCGGGCGGATGGCGGCCTCACGACCGACCTCGACGTGACGCGCCAGGACGCGCAACTCGCCGACATTCGCGCCCGCTTGCCGCAACTGCTGTCGCAGGAAGCGCTGGAGATCAACCAGATCACCCTGCTGGTCGGCGAGCGCCCCGGCGCCTTGCAGGCAGAACTGGCAGCGCGGCCCGACACGGTCGGTGCTGCTGCTGCGGCGCTGCCTGACCTGTCCCTGGGCCTGCCATCGGACGTGGCGCTTCGCCGTCCCGACATACAACGTGCGGAAGCACAGTTGCATGCAGCCACCGCCAGCATCGGCGTCGCCGTGGCGGACCTGTATCCGCGCATCACCATCGGCGCCAGCGCCGGACTCAGTTCGGTGGACGCGAGCACCTTCACCGACTGGGGCAGCCGGCAATGGTCGATCGGACCGAGCCTGCAACTGCCCGTCTTCGACGGCGGCCGCCGACGCGCCACGGTGACGCTGCGCAAGCTCCAGGAGCAGGAGGCGGCCGTTGCCTGGCAGCAGACGGTGCTGAAGGCGTGGCACGAGATCGACGATGCGCTGAGCGCGTACACGGCAGAGCGCCAACGCAACGCCCAGCTCGCCCTGAAGGAGCGCAGCAGCCGCGATTCGTACCAGCTCGCCAGCGTGCGCTACGAACACGGGCTCACTGACTTCCTGGTTCAGTTGGATGCACAGCGCACCCTGCTGCAGGCGCAGCGCGAATACGCGGAAAGCTCGGGAAGACTGGCTGTGTCGCTGGTTTCGATCGCCAAGGCGCTGGCCTTGCCTGCGGCTTCGCCCGAGCCGGCGGTGGCGGTCAGCGCGTTGGAAGTTCAGCGCAGGTAGCGGCCGATTGAGCCTGCGCTTGCCACTTGTCGGGAAGCTGAAGGTCATGACAGGAACGAAGCTGGCGCGGCGGACAGGACGGCTGCTACCAGCTTCCTTCGGCGGAGCATTACCTATCGATACAGAGCTTGACCAGATCAGGTTCTGCTGGACGGCCTCACGCTGCAGGCATCATGTGCTTCCTGTCCAAACGTCCGCTTCGCAGAAATTCGTACAGCCGGTTTGGGCCCGAAGGACTAAACCGCTCGCGCGGTAAGCGCTTCGCGCAACCCGCTGGCGACTGATCGGCCCGTTGGTGCCACCGTCGATGTCGAGGCAATCCGCCTCGTTCACCGACGGAGCAGTAACCATGGACACGATCACATCGGCGGTCACCCCGCTGCGCCAGCGCATGCTCGAAGACATGCGCATGCGCAAACTGGAACCACGCACGCAGGAAGCCTACATCCGCGCCGTGCGCAAGCTGGCGGCCTGGCTGCACCGCTCGCCGGACACGGCCACCGTGGAAGACCTGCGCAACTTTCAGCTCCACTTGGTCGACGAAGGCGCCTCGCCGATGACGTTGAACGTCACGCTCACCGGTCTGCGATTCTTCTTCGACGTCACGCTGCAGCGGCTGGAACTGATGGCCCGCATTCACCCGGTCAAGCTGCCGCACAAACTGCCGGTGGTGCTCAGCCCGCAGGAGGTCTCCCGCCTGATCGCCGCTGCCTCCAACGTGAAGCACCAGGCGGCGCTGTCGGTGGCTTACGGCGCCGGCTTGCGTGCCAGCGAAGTCATCCACCTGAAGGTCACCGACGTGGACAGCGAGCGCATGACGCTGCGGGTGGAGCAAGGCAAGGGCCGCAAGGACCGCTACGCCATGCTCAGCCCGGTGCTGCTGCAGCGCCTGCGTTCGTGGTGGCGCATTGCCAACAGGCAGGGCCGCATGCTGCCCGGCGGCTGGCTGTTCCCTGGCTTGGATCCGACCGACCCACTGACGCCGCGCTAGCTCAACCGCGCCGTGCACGCCGCCGCCGAGGCCGCCGGCATCGACAAGCGAATCTCCACGCACAGCTTGCGCCACGGGTTCGCGACACACCTGCTGGAGCGCAAGGTGGACATCCGCGTGATCCAGGTGCTGCTGGGCCACAAGCGGCTGGAGACGACGGCGATCTACACCCACGTGGCCACCGATCTGCTGCGCGAGGTGATCGGCCCGCTGGAGCCTGTGCCGTCATCCTGAGGTCGCTGTGCAGCGGCCCGTCCTGGAGGTCGCCGACGTCTTTCATCAGCACGGCCCAGCCTGGCGTGCCGCCCAGCGCGGCCACGTGAGCCTGGGCCAGCTCAAGGTCATGTCGGCCATCGAACAATGCCGCAGCGCGGCGCTGGGTGGACATGTGCTGCGCTGCGAGGGGTGCGGCACGGACCAGGTTTCCTACAACTCGTGCCTTATGGGGAGACTCCCAATACGGGGAGTTCGGCGATCAAAGGCGCGTCAAGTCGTGGCGCTCGCATCCATTCGCTCCCCATTTAATGCCTCGTCCTGAGCAGCGCAATGAGTCGGTCCGGCGGCCTGAACTTGCCCTTGCGCAGATGCGGCGGCACGACGGCCTCGATGGCCTCGAGCTTTTGGCTGGGGTCGGCTCGAACGTAGATCTCGGTCGTGGCCAGGGTGCTGTGCCCCAGCCACAGAGAGACCTTGCGGATGTCCTGCGTCGCCTGCAGCACGATCATCGCGCAGGTGTGCCTCAGGACATGGGGCGAGATCTGCTTGCCGCGCAACGACGGGCAAGCGGTACTTGCGGTATCGGCGTGGCTGCGCAGGACGTACGCGACGCCCCAGCGACTGAAGGGCTCGCCGCGCGCGTTGACGAACACTTCAGGTGCGGCGACCTCGCCGCGCACGGACAACCAAGCTCGCAATGCCGACGCTGTCGGCTTCCAAAGGGGCAAGGCTCGCTCGCGACGGCCCTTCCCAAGCACGTGAATGCTCTTGCACTGCGCCGCGACGCCGGACATACGCAACCCCGTCAATTCCGAGACCCGCAGCCCGGCGCAGACCGCCACATGGAGCATGGCCCGATCGCGAATTCCTTCGCGGGTCGTCGGATCCGGCGCATCGAGCAAGGCTTGGAGCTCCGCTTTGTCCAAGTGGGCAACCAGCCGGGTGTCGGTCTTCTTGTAGGGGATCGCGAGGATGCGGCGGGTCTGCTCGAGCGCGCCGGGTTCGCGATGCTGCACAAAGCGGAAGAACGATCGGATCGCCGCCAGACGGATGTTGCGCGTTTGCGCCGAGTTGCGGCGTGCACTCTCGAGATGCTCGAGAAACGCGGCGATCAAAGGCGCGTCCAGCTGCTCCAACATCAGAGCCGATGGCACCGTCTTGAGCCTGCGGGCAGCGAACTCGAACAGCGACTGGAAGCTGTAAGCGTACGAATCGCAGGTGTGCGCACTGGCGGCACGATGGCGAGGAAGGTGCTCGCGCAGAAAGGCCTCGATATGCGGCGCCAGGGAGCTCATGGGTGACCTCCGCTCAGATAGGCCTCGCCGGCTGCGGCGATGTCGGTCAACAGTTCCGGCGTCGATTCCAAGTACCAATAGGTCGAGTCGATGCTGACGTGGCCGAGATAGGTGGTCAGCGCCAGCATGTGCTGTCCAATGCGTTGGCGGCCGGCGGGCGTTGACTGCAGTGCACGCAGGGCGAACGTGTGCCTGAGCTCGTGGAGCCGTGGGCGATGCCCGCGCAATGGCGCTATACCCGCAGACTGCGCCAGCCTGCCGAAGACTCGGTACACGGTCCCGTATTCCAGTGGCCGACCGTCTTCGTTGACGAACACGTGGTCCGTGGCGAGACGCAGGGCGCGACGCTGCGCCAGATACCGCCCGAGTCCCGCCACTGCGGTCTCATGCAGCGGCACCAACCGGGTCTTCTGGAACTTGGTCTTGCGGATCAGGAGACCGTCCGGCGTCACGTCGCCGTAGCGCAAGTGCAAGGCCTCGGAGATCCGCAGACCGGTTGCGGCAAGCAGGCTGATCAGCGTCGCATAGGTCTGCGGCCGAAGGGCGTCACCTGCAGACAACTCCGTCGCAGCCATGATCAGTCGATCGATCTCTGCGGCTGTGTAGATGCGAGGGACGCGGCGGGACTTGCTATGGCCGAAGTGATTGGGCGGCGGCAGGTCGTGTTGGGGGTCTTCCATCCGCACGTGCTCTGCAAACTGGCGGACGGTCTGGTAGCGGGTATGCCGTTGAGCCGATGACGGCGCTCGACTGGCCCAGTCGATCACCGTTGCCGTGCGGATGTGTGGTTGCTGACGGTCGGAGGCGAAGGCCGCAAAGCTGCGCAGCAGGTACTGCGCGTTGCTCAAGACGAAGCCTGCACTGCGTCGCAAGGCCAAGTACCGGTCGATGGCGGCGATCATGGATGCGTCCCCGGCCATGGTTGAGCGACGCCGCGAAGCAAGACGACATCGACCTTGGCGTAGTAGGCGCTCATGTCGATGCTGCGGTGGCGCAGGACCAAGCCGATCTGGTCGAGCGGGACGCCACTGCGCAACATCTGCGTGGCCGCCGTGTGCCGCAGCAGATGGGCGCCCTTGACCGGAGCCTTCACGCCGGCGCGCTGCAGGGCGTGCCTGACCACAGAAGAGACGCCGTCGCCGTTGGCAAACGGGGTGGACGGCGCCCGGCTGCGCAGGAACACGTGATCCGAATCGCCGCCCGGCAGGCGGCGTGCAAGATAGGCGAGCAGCGCATCACCGACTTCTTGCGGCAAGGGAAGTCCCACTTCATAGCGGCCCTTGCCCGTCACCCTCAAGATGCCATTGCGCCAGTCGATGTCGCCGAGACGAAGTTGAGCCACGTCCCCCGCGCGCAGGCCCAGCCGCGACAACAGCAACACGATCGCGCGGTCGCGCAGCCGCCCTCGCGTCATCCCATCGCACGCCGCGATGACGCGCGCCAGTTCGTTTTGCGACAGACAGCCTGGCAACCGTGCCAGCCGCCAGCT
This sequence comes from Variovorax sp. dw_954, assembly GCF_018449755.1. Classification (NCBI taxonomy): domain Bacteria; kingdom Pseudomonadati; phylum Pseudomonadota; class Betaproteobacteria; order Burkholderiales; family Comamonadaceae; genus Variovorax; species Variovorax sp. dw_954. Next base: position 202,324 of record NZ_JAAVVD010000009.1, read on the forward strand.
GGCCACGGCGGGAACAGCCAGAGCAAGGTCGTCACGCGACTCGCCCGCGAAGCTGACGTAGCGCAGGAACGCCCGCAGCGAGGTGATGAGCTTCTGCGTGGTAGGAGGCCCGCACCTGGCGGCACGCCCGAGAAGGAAGTCCCGTACTGACTGCGCAGTCCAGCTCGCGACATTGGCGCCGAGTTCGTGGATCAATTCGATGGCGCCGCGGCTGTACTGCCTCAGCGTCGGGTCGCTTGCCCCGCGATGCACACGCAGCCAATCCCTGAAGGCGGTCACGATCGCCGGCTCTGCGAGATCAGCGTCTGAGATCACAGGGTCCTTGCAGACTCCGAGTCGAACCAAATGTCGGCGGAACAGCTTCGCGCCGAAGCTCGCGTGGTACCCGGTCGCTCCGCCGTTCGATCGCGGACAGCGACAGCGAGCAAAGTGGCGCCCGAATGCCGCCAACGTTCCAGCATCGACATCGGCCCAGGCGTCACCCTCGAGATAGACGAACCAGCCCAGGTGAGCTGCCGACCTCAGGTAGCGAACCGCGCTCGCGTGAGCGTAGCCATCGCGTTCGAGCGAGTCTGCGAAGCCGTCGATGTACGGGGCACTCGGGCCGGCACGCAGGCGACGGAGCGTCTTGGGGGCGCGGAAGTAGCTGTCAAGCATTGAGATCTCCTGGGTTGGGTTGAGCCATGAATGGCTCGATGACCGTACCCAGGTCGCCGAAAAAATGGTGAGCTGCGCGCGGCAAGCGCTCGCTCGAGTCCAGGGAAACACCACGCCTCGACTTCCTCGAACTCCCCGTATTGGGAGTCTCCCCATAATGCACGTTCTGGAGAGCTCTCCAGAACGTGCAGCAATCGGCACTGCCCCAAGTGCCAGAGCGCGGCGGCGCAGCGCTGGCTGGAGGCCCGGCAGGTCGATCTGCTGCCGGTGGATTATTACCACGTGGTGTTCACGCTGCCGGCGCAAGTGGCAGACCTGGCGTACCAGAACAAGGCCGCGCTGTATGGGCTGTTGTTCGATCTGGCGGCCGAGGTATTGCAGACCATCGCTGCCGATCCGAAGCACCTGGGCGCCAGGATCGGCGCCACGCTGGTGTTGCACACCTGGGGCTCGGCGTTGACCCACCATCCGCATGTGCACGGCATCGTGCCCGGTGGTGGTCTCGCGACCGACGACAAGACCTGGGTGCCGTGCCGACCTGGCTTCTTCCTGCCGGTGCGGGTGCTGTCAAGACTGTTCCGGCGGCGCTTTCTCGAAGAGCTGGGGCGGCTGCACGCCGGTGGCAAGCTGCGGTTCTTCGGCGAGCTCGCCGCACTGGCCGATGCGCGCACTTTCAAAAACTGACTGGCACCGCTGCGCAAGGTCGAGTGGGTGGTCTACGCCAAGCGTCCCTTTGCCGGCCCGCAGGCCGTGCTGGCCTACCTGTCGCGCTACACCCACCGGGTGGCGATCTCCAACAGCCGGCTGCTTGCGATGGACGCGCGCGGCGTGACGTTCCGCTGGAAGGACTACCGCGCCAAGGGCAGGACGCGCCACAAGGCCATGACGCTGGAGCCGGCGGAGTTCATGCGCCGGTTCCTGTTGCACGTGCTGCCTGCAGGCTTGCACCGCATCCGGCACTACGGCCTGCTGGCCAACGGCTGTCGCAAAGCCAGCCTGGCGTTGGCGCGCGAGCTGCTGCAGGTTGCCCCAGAGCCAGTCGCGCCGGACAGTGACACTGCTGCGTCGGCCCCGCCAGCTGCCACCTTCATCTGCCGGCACTGTGCAAGCCCGATGTGCATCGTGCAGATCTTCACGCGCGGCATGGCCATTCGCGCACCGCCACCGCGATGACCGCCGACAAACCAACACCACGCCTCGCGCCGATCAGCCAGTGGCTTGCATCGGCTGGGCACGCACGCGCGTGGCGGTTCAAACAAGAGCCGCGGCCGCCTGCACGAGCTGCTGCGCTGGGACTCCTCGCGCAACGGTTGGGCTCCAAGCGAGCCCAGCAACCTCGTCAATCACCACGGCGTGCCCGTCCAGCACCGCACCGTGCTGCTCAAATCCCCATAGACCCCTGCGTCTAACAACCGCTGCGCCTTGGTCCGCGGTTTCCTCCCTCGAGGCTTGTGCGACACCTGCCCTCAGGCCGTGGCCGATCCACGCCCGGCTGGTTGCCGGGCAGGTATCCCACAACCCTAAACAGTTGCAGTCTGTCAATCTTGAGTGCTGCACTGCGGCTATGTGGGCGAAAGCGGCTCTTCATCGCGCTCATCCCAAAGGTTCCAGCTCGGTAAGCTGGTTGCCCCAAGACTCCACCAACTCCTGGATGACTTCGGCGACCACGCGACAGGCCGGCGAGAGCTTGCCCTGCTTTGGAAACGCCAGCGTGACGTGCCGGATCATGTCGGGCTTGACGAGCTTGCTGGCTTGCAGCAGGCCGTCTTGAATCTCGGCGGTGATCGAGTACGGGCCCAGTACCGTATACAGACCCCGGCTGTGGGCCACCAGTTCTTTCTGCACCGTCAATGAATCCGCCTCCGCGATCGGTTCGAGTTTGAACCCCTGGCTGCGCGCGGCCTCGTCGAGCGCATTTCGCCAATGGCTGGGGCGCCGGGGCAGTATCAGCCGCAGGCCCGACAGCCGCGAGAAGTTCACCGTGGGCCCTTGCGTGATCTCGTCGCCCGGTGCCGACACCAGGTAGGTGTGCGCGACGCTCAACAGCTTTTCGTCGCGCGCGTTCGGGCGGTTGAAGCGAAATAGGATGGCGAGATCGACGGCTCCGCTGTCCAGCATGGTGTCGAGTTCAGTGCCTTGAGACTCGGCAATGTTGAGACGAATGCCGGGATGCTCGACTTGCAATCGCTCGAACAAGCGCGTCATTAGCGGGTGCGCGGCTGAGGGAATGACGCCGAGCCGCACTTCCCCGAGCAGCTTGCCCGACTCGGCGCGCAATTCCTCCTCCACACGCTCTGTTTCCTGAAGCCAAGAGCGCAGCCGCAATGCCGCGCGCGCGCCGAGTTCGGTAAGCGCCACGCCCCGACCTGTGCGCCGGAACAACGCCCCGCCAAAGGTCGATTCAAAGTCGCTGATCTGCCGACTGATGTGCGACTGCACCGTCTGCCTTCGCGCCGCGACCTTGCTGAGACTGCCCGCATCAACGACTTCAAGGAAGAGCCTGACGTTCGAGATGTTCATAGGGAATACCCGCGCGTGCCATGCCAAATATGGCAAGTCTGATTCCTCTGGATTCTATCTATGCGAAGAGCTGGCCGATTTCTACATTTGCTCTACGCGCTGAGGGCACACGACTTACCCCGAGTCGACCCGCAGCGATGCATCCGAGGAGACACCTTGAAACTTGTCAGCTTCCAACACGCCGGCCAGGCCACTTACGGTGTGGTCCAGGGCGACCGCTACCTGCAGCCGCCAGCCAAATTCCTGAGCCGCTTTCCGGACCTCGCCTCGGTGCTGCGCGCCGACGCGCTGGTCGAACTAGAGAAGGCCGTCGCCGCCGATGGCACCGCGATCCAGCCGTCAGCCACGCAGGCGCTGCCGGTTATCCCAAATCCGGGCAAGCTCATCTGTGTGGGCCTGAACTACAAGACCCACGTCGCCGAGACCAAGCGCGCCGACAGCGAATACCCATCGCTGTTCCTGCGCTTCAACGACACGCTGGCAGCGAACGAGGACGTTGTGCTGCGCCCCTCGTTCTCTGAGCGTTTCGACTGGGAAGGCGAGTTGGCCTTCGTGATCGGCAAGGGCGGGCGCCACATCCCGAAGGCGCAGGCGTTCGAGCACATCGCCGGCTATGCCTGCTTCAACGACATCAGCGTGCGTGACTGGCAGCGCCACACGCACCAGTTCACGCCGGGCAAGAATTTCCCCGGCACTGGCCCCTTCGGACCCTACCTCCTCACGCGCGACGAAGTACCCGATGTCACCCAACTGGCGCTGGAAACGCGCGTCAACGGCGCTGTGATGCAGAAGGCCACCTTGGGCGACCTGATCTTCGACATTCCCGTGCTTGTCGAATACATCTCGCGCTTCACGCCGTTGTCGCCCGGCGACGTGATCGCCACCGGCACGCCCGGTGGCGTCGGCGACCGACGCGAACCACCGCTGTACATGAAGGACGGCGACGTGGTCGAGGTCGAGATCACCGGCCTGGGCGTACTGCGCAACCGCATCGGCGTCGAAGCCTGAAACCCGGAGACACCAAATGAACACTCATCCCGCACTGCGCATCGCCGTTGACATCGGTGGAACCTTCACCGACATGGCGTCCTTCGACGAGGCCAGCGGCAAGCTCTTGTTCGGCAAGGCCCTGTCTACGCACGGCGCGCTCGTCAACGGTATCCAGGCGACCATCGACAGCGCAAAGATCGATTGGCGCGACGGCCACCTCTTCTTGCATGGCTCAACCATCGCCATCAATACGCTGCTGGAGCGCACGGGCGCCAATACGGCGCTGCTGATCACCGAGGGCTTTCGCGACATCTACGAGATCGGGCGCGTGAACCGGCCAGACGCCTATAACCTCTTCTTCAACAAGCACCAGCCGCTGGTCAAGCGTTCCCTGCGCTACGAAGTGGCCGAGCGCCTGCGCGCAGATGGCAGCACCCACAAGCCGCTGGACGAGGCTGCAGTTCGCGAACTGGCACGTGAACTGAAAGGGCAGAACGTAGACGCCGTGGCAGTGCTACTTCTGCACTCCTACCGCAACCCGACGCACGAGCAGCGCGTCAAGCAGATCCTGCAGGAAGAAATTCCGGGCGCCTTCGTGTGCGCCTCGCACGAGTTGAGTCAAGAGTACCGTGAATTTGAGCGCGTCTCCACAGCAGTAGCCAACGCCTATGTCGGCCCGCGCGTGTCCGAGTATCTGGGCCAACTGGAGACACATCTGTCTGACAAGGGCTTCGACGGCGACTTCTACATCGTGCAATCGACCGGCGGCCTGTTCCCCGTCGAGCACGCCAAGGTCGGTTGCGTGCGCATGCTGGAATCTGGCCCTGCGGCCGGTGTGATCGGTGCACAGGCCATCTGCGAGCAGCTCGGCATGGGCGATGCGATCGCTTTCGACATGGGCGGCACGACTGCCAAGGCCGGCGTGATCAGCGAAGGCCGCCCGCTCACGACGGGCTCGGCGTTGATCGGTGGCTACGAGCGCGCACTGCCAATCCAGATTCCGATGATGGACATCCACGAAGTCGGCACTGGTGGCGGCTCGATTGCCCGCGTAGAGACAGGCAACGCGCTGCGCGTAGGACCGCAGAGCGCCGGCTCCATCCCCGGCCCGGTGGCGTATGGCCGTGGTGGCAAGGAGCCGACGGTAACCGACGCCAACCTGTTGCTCGGCCGGCTGGATGCCGAACATTTCCTGGGCGGCGAACTCCAGCTTGACCTGGACGCCTGCACGCGCCAGATGGCCGAGCGTGTGGCGGGGCCGTTGGGCCTGGACCCTACCGAGGCGGCCGACGGCATCCTGCGTATCGCGGTGACGCAGATGTCGCACGCCGTGAAGGCCGTGACCACCGAGCGCGGCCTGGACGCCGGCAGCTTCACGATGGTGGTGTATGGGGGCGCCGGCCCGCTGCACGCCTCGGCCATCGCTCGCGAAATCGGCATCCGCAAGGTGCTGATCCCCTACGCGCCGGGCTACTTCTCGGCCTACGGCATGTTGTTCTCCGACTTGCGCTACGACTACGTGCGCTCGGTGTTCCGCAAGCTCAATGACGTGTCCTTCGAGGAGATCGAAGAGGCGTACAAGAAGATGGAAGACGAGGGTCGTGCGGCCCTCGCGCAGTCCGGCATCAAGGCCGACGGCGTGGTGATCGAACGCGCAGCCGACATGCGCTATGTCGGACAGGAGCACGCCGTCACGGTGGACCTGCCGCTGGCTTACTTCGAGGGTCGCGACCGTTCGGCCATCAAGCAGCAGTTCGACGAACTGCACAAGGTGCGCTACGGCACCTCGGCGCCAAAGGAACCAGCCGACCTGGTGAGCTTGCGCGTGACCGTGCTGGGCACCATGAAGAAGCCGCCGAAGCACAGCGTCGCAAAGGGCACCGCTACGCCGGACAAGAAGGCCGTGCGCGCCACAAAGCCGGTCTACTTCCGCTCGGGTAACTGGGCCGACACGCCTGTCTACATCCGCGACCTGCTGCTGGCAGGCAACGAGATCGCCGGCCCGGCACTGATTGAGGAGCACGCCTCCACCACTGTCGTGCAGCCCGGAGACTCGCTGCGCGTGGACGAACTCGGCAACCTTCAAATCGCCATCGGGAGCGACAGATCATGAGCACCAACCAAAGCAGCAACGTCAATGTGGCGATCGACCCGATCACCGTCGAGATCATCCGCAACGGCCTCTACGCCGTGACGGAAGAGATGAAGACAAACCTCACGCGCACCGCCTACAACCTCATCATCTACGAGGCGTTGGACTTCACGGTCGGCCTGTTCACGAAGGAAGGCGACACGGTCTCCATCGGTCTGGGTCTGCCGATGTTCATCCGGGGCATGTCCGAGACCGTGAAGGCCAAGATCCGCCACTTCGGCTACGAGAACATCCTGCCGGGCGACATCCTCGTCACCAACGACGCCTACACCACGGGCAGCCACCTGAACCACTTCACGTTCACGATGCCGGTGTTCCACGAGGGCAAGCTCGAAGGCTTCACATGCTGCATGGCGCACTGGCTGGACGTGGGCGGCACGCTGGGCAACGTGACGACCGACATCTTCAGCGAGGGAATCCAGATCCCGATCATGAAATACCAGCGCGAAGGCGTGGTCAACCAGGACCTCATCGACATCATCGCGATGAACGTGCGGCTGGCTGAGCGGGCGCTGGGCGACCTGCGCGCACAGATCACGGCGATCACCACCGGCGAGCGCCGCTACGCCGAATTGCTGCAACGCTACGGGATTGACGCAGTAAATGGCTCGATCCGCCAGATCATGGATTCGTCGGAGGCGGTGGCTCGAAAGAACACGCTTTCCATCCCTGACGGCGTGTACGAGGCTGAATCGTTCATGGACGACGATGGTCTCGAGATCGGCAAGCGCATCCCGATCCGAGTGAGGGTCACGGTCACGGGCGACGAGATGACCGTGGACCTGTCGGAAGTGAGCAAGCAGGTGCGCGGCTTCTACAACTCGGGCTTCACCACCGGCATCGCCTGTGCGCAGGTGGCCTACAAGTGCCTGACCACGCCGACCGACTATCCAGTCAACGACGGGAGCTTCCGGCCGCTGAAAGTCATCATGCCGATGGGCACCGTGATCAGCGCCGAACGACCGTACCCGATGCGCGTATGGATGACCTTCCCGATGACGGTGATCGACACCATCTTCAAGGCCCTCGCCCCTGCGATTCCACACCGCTCCATCGCCGGCCACCATGCCGACCTCGTGTTCCCGAACATCCACGGGATCTCCCCGGAGGACGGTCGCCTGTTCATCGTGGGCATCGGCCCGCTCGGGGGTGGGTGGGGCGCAAAGTCGGGAGAGGACGGCGTATCGGTCACGGTGTGCATCAACGACGGCGACACCCATAACAGCCCGACCGAACAGCTCGAAGCCAAGTACCCGGTGCTCGTGGAGAAGTACGAGATCCGCCAGGACAGCGCCGGAGCGGGCCGCCAGCGCGGCGGGCTGGGTGCGGAGATGGTGGTGCAGGCGCTCTCGCCCTTCACCGTGACCACCCGCATCGACCGCGTGCACTGCAAGCCTTGGGGCCTCGAAGGCGGCACCGACGCCATGGGCAACGGCCTGGCCGTGCGCCACAAGGGCGAGTGGAAGACCGACCACCTGAACGCCAAGATCTTCAACGTGCGCCTGGAACGTGGCGACGCCTACAAGATGCTCTCGGGCGGCGGCGGCGGCTTCGGTGATCCCCTGGAGCGTGATGCGGAATTGGTTGCCGAGGACGTTCGCGAAGGCTACGTGAGTGCCGGCGTGGCACGCGAGGTGTATCGCGTCGCACTGGACTCGCACGGACAGGTTGCCCAAGAAGCTACGAAGGCGTTGCGCAGTTCGCCGCGCTCGGTGCGCAACGGCACGACAGAAACGCTCGCCTGGGACGGGCAATGAGCTCCGCCGCCGTCATGGCCGACGACATCGCACAGCGCGCAGACGCGATGCTGAGCCTGTGGAGCTCACTGTCGATGCGCCACATCGCGCTGGGCTCGGCCTGCGCCTGTGGCACCGGCGGCGTCAGCCTGCGGCTCGACGACTTCGAGCTCGACATCGTCGGCTACCTGGAGGACGCGGGCTTGCGTTCTGGCCTGGAAGAGGTCGTCGGCTTCTTCAATGCGCTGCAGCAGGCCAGTCAGCAGGCACAGCCGTTGCGCCGCTTGTTGGAAGACGCCATGGAAGAGCGTCTGCCGGAAGCGGTCGGCGAATGGCTGCTGCCGAAAGTGGAGCGGACCCTGCGTTCCTTCGCCGAGCTGCACGGCCCTGGCGAGCGGGGCTGAACATGGCCGGCCATTTCTCATCCCTGCTCACGGCGGACGCGCAGACCGGCGAACGGGTGCCGGTGACGGTGCTCACCGGCTTCCTCGGCAGCGGTAAGACGACGCTGCTGAACCGCCTGCTGCAGCAGCCGGACCTGCATGGCATGGCGGTAATCGTCAACGAATTCGGCGAGGTCGGCATCGACAACGATCTGATCACGAAGACCAGCGACGACACCATTCTGCTGGCAAACGGCTGCATGTGCTGTTCTGTGCGAGGGGACCTGGTGGCGGCAATGAATCGCCTTGGCGAACGCACTGATCCGCCGCTCCAACAGGTGCTCATCGAGACCAGCGGACTGGCAGACCCCGGCCCGATCCTGCGCACACTGATGGGCGACGCGGCAATCCGCGGTCGCTTTGCGCTGGCCGGCGTCGCATGCACGGTGGACGCCGTGCTCTGCATGGGAACGCTGGACCGGCATGCCGAATCCGTCCAGCAAGCGGCTGTCGCGGACCATCTGTTCTTGACCAAGACCGATTTGCTGGAAAGCGGCGCCCCCTCGCCTGACCTACTGGCGCGTCTTCGCGAGATCAATTCCGTGGCGAAGCTGCATGTGGAGCGCGACGCACAGCCACAGGCACTGCGCGGGCTGGTGCAGTCACCGAAGGACAGCAGCGAGGTGCCGGCGGGTGCGATGTACTACCGGTCCTCTCAAACCGCCGCGGACGCGCCGAAGGATGCAACACCGGCCCACCGAGACGGCATCTCGTCCTTCGTCGTGGAGCGTGAACAGCCATTGCCGCGCGATGCCTTCTTTGCCTGGCTGGACATGGTGATCGCGATGCGCGGCGAAGACCTGCTGCGCGTCAAGGGCCTCGTGCATTTGGCAGATGAGCCGGAGCGTCCCATGGTGATCCATGGCGTGCAGCACCTGTTCCATCCGCCCGAGTTCCTGCAAGCGTGGCCGGGACAGGACCGGCGAACCCGAATCGTCTTCATCACCCGCGGCGTCGATGCGCAATCGATGAACGAGACCCTCGACGTGCTGGTGCGCAGGCACATGCGCCGAGCCTCGCAGATCGACGCATCCGCATCAACCCAAACCCATCCGTGATAACAACAACTGAGAAAGCCCGAGACATCATGAAAGTCGATTCATTCGCATTGACGCCTGATCAGGGCGCCGCCAGGCAGGCAGCTCATCTGCTGTTCCGGATCGAGAACGTGCCGTTCAGCCGATGGCACACCAAGGCGCGCATCATCATGGGCAGCGCGACGTTCTTCGATGCCTTCGACGCGCTGGCGCTGGCCTTCGTGCTACCGGTGCTGATCGGCCTGTGGCACCTCAGTCCGCTGGAGGCGGGCATGCTCATCGCCGCGGGCTACGTGGGCCAAGTCATTGGCGCTCTGGTCTTCGGCTGGGCCGCCGAGCGTTTCGGCCGCGTCCCCAGCATCACGACCACTGTGGGGGTGATGTCGGTCATGAGTATCGCCTGCGCATTCGCGGGCAACTTTCAGATGCTTTTCGCCCTGCGCTTCCTGCAGGGGATCGGCGTCGGCGGCGAGGTCCCTATCGCGGCCGCCTACATCAACGAGCTGTCGCAGGCCAAGGGGCGCGGGCGCTTCTTTCTCCTCTACGAGTTGATCTTCCCGCTCGGCCTGCTCGGCGCTGCGCAGGTGGGGGCCTTTGTCGTGCCACGCTTCGGCTGGGAATACATGTTCCTGGTCGGCGGCATCCCAGGCTTGCTGATCCTGTTTTTCATGGCGCGCTTGCCGGAGTCGCCGCGCTGGCTCACATCGAAAGGCCGTTTTCAGGCGGCCGAGCGCGTGATAGAGGGGCTCGAGTCGAGCACCGCCAAGCGCAGTCTCGACGTCGAGCGCGACAAGCTCGAAATCGAATCGCGGGTCACCGCGCTCGCCGTCGGCCTCGTGGATCGCAAGAAGAGCTCCTGGAAGGAACTGTTCTCGCCGCTGTACCGGCCACGCACGCTGGTCGTGTGGGTGCTCTGGGCCTCGTCGTACTTCGTCGCCAACGGCATCAACAACTGGTTGCCCACGCTGTACAAGACTGTCTACAACATGCCGCTGCAAGAGGCGCTGAGGATGGCCTCGCTAACGAACGTGCTCAGCACCTGCGCTGTGCTCGCCTGCGCGCTGCTGGTGGATCGCGTCGGCCGGCGCCGGTGGGCGATGGCCAGCTTCCTGCTCAGCGGCACGCTGCTCGGGGTGCTTGGGCTGCTTGGCGCCAGCAGCGCCTGGTCAGTCGTGATCCTCGCGTCCTCGGCCTATGCGGTGATGGGCACCACCACCGTACTGCTGTACCTCTACACGCCGGAGATCTACCCGACACGGATGCGGGCGATCGGCACCGGGCTGGCCACGTCCTGGCTGCGCGTGGCATCGGCGATCGCTCCCGCGCTGGTCGGCGTGGTGCTATCGACCAACGGCATCGCGACGGTGTTCCTGATGTTCGCGGCCGCCACCATCGTCGGACTCATCGCATCAATGCGCATGGTCGAGACCACCAATCGCGCGCTGGAAGACATCTCACCCTGAACAGACTGCACCTCTTCGCAGGCGCCGTTCATAGGCGTCATGGCGCAGCACTGCCCACTTCTTCACTTGCATTGATCGGAGACACCATGAAACTGCCGAGAAGAGCCATCTTCGCGACTGCCGCGCTTGTCGCATTCGCCGTCGCACCGGCTTGGGCACAGCCCGCCAAGTTCCCTGATCGCATGATACGGATCGTGGTGCCGTTTGCCGCCGGCGGGGGCGTGGACAGCATGGCGCGGCTGCTGGCCAACCAGTTGACGACCCAACTCGGCGTCGCCGTCATTGTCGAAAACCGCGCCGGGGCCAACGGCATGCTGGGCGGCAAATCCGTTCAGACTGCGCCGGCCGACGGCTATACCTTGCTGTTCTCGGCCGCCACGCACGTGTTGGCCAAGCAGGTCATGAGCAACGCCTCCTACGATCCGCAGGCCGATTTCGCGCCGATAGCGCGAGTCGGTGAGGCGCCCTTGATACTCGTGATTTCGCCGCAACTCGAGCCGCGCAAGCTGGGCGACGTGCTTACCGCGGCGAAGCAGCAGCCAGACAAGTGGTCCGCCGCGATTCCCGCCGCCGGCGCGCCGAGCCACCTGGCGACCTTGCTGATGGCCAAGCAGGCCAACGTCAAGCTCACCTACGTTGCCTACAAGGGCACGCAGCCCGCGCTGGTGGACGTAGCGGGCGGGCACGTGCAACTGCTGCTCGATTCGATGATCTCCGTTCACCCACTCGCCAAGTCGGGCAAGGTCCGGCCGATCGCCATCACCTCCAGCAAGCGCAGCCCGCTCGCGCCGGACGTGCCGACGGCGCAGGAGAGCGGCTTTCCGGGACTGACCTACGCCTCTTGGTACGGCGTCTGGGCACCCAAGGACACCCCCGCCGATCGCGTGCAGCTTCTCAACACGGCCATCAACCTGGCCGTCGCCGAGCTTGCGAAATCGGGCGCGCTCCTGAACCTCGGCATCGAACCCGTGGCGCAAGACCCCGCGCAATTCAAGCAATTCATCGCGACTTACGTCGCCCAGAGCGCCGAGCTCCTCAAGGGCGCCGGGTTCAAGCCCGAGTAATAAACAACATCACACGGAGATCCCATGAAAAAAACCATCCTCGCCGCGTCCCTCATCATTTGGGCCGCTGGCGCTTCCGCGCAATCATCGGTGACGCTCTTCGGTGTCCTGGACACAGGCGTCAGCTACTACAAGACGACGAGCGAGTTCTACAACAACACCACCCGGGTCATTCTTCCTCCAGCGTTGGCCAACGAAGTGGGTACGCATCAGACGGTCCTGTCGAACAGCAATACGCTGAACAGCCGCCTCGGCTTTAGGGGTACGGAAGATCTCGGCGGGGGCTTGTCGGCAGGCTTCTGGCTAGAGTCTGGCCTCGCCACCGACTCTGGTCTTGGCAACGGGCCCGGGGGGACGATCATTTTCAACCGTCGATCGACTGTGAGCCTCTCCGGAGGATTCGGTGAAGTTCGTTTGGGTCGCGACTTCACTCCCACTTTTTGGAATGACTCGATCTTCAGCCCCTTCAGCACCATTGGGGTCGCCGCAAACGTGATCTCGACGGTAGGCACCAACCTCGCTGTCGTCAAAGGCCCTGGATCCGCAGTGGCCGCCTCCGATAACTATCTGCGCACAAGCAACAGCATCGGCTACTTCCTGCCTCCAGATTTGGGCGGCTTCTATGGTCAACTCCAGTACGCATTCCCGGAAAACATCAGTCAGAGCAATGTTCCAGGAACTCCGTCTAACAAAGGTCAGTTCTACGGCGGTCGCGCGGGCTACGCCTCGGGAGGGCTGGATGTCGCTGTCGCCTATGCCGTGAGCGATGCTGCGAACACGACGGGCTTGAATCCAGCTGGACTTCCGACATTCATCAATCTCGACGAAAAGATCAAGACCCTCAATCTCGGTGCCTCGTACAACTTTCAGTTTCTGAAAGTCTTTGGCGAATTTTCACAAGTGAAGGATGAATCCAGATCGACAACTCCCAATCCATTGCTTGGTCTGCTTGTGACACGTGGCAGCGGCAAGTACACGGGCGGTCTCCTTGGAATTACTGTTCCCGTGGGGCCTGGCCTGATTAAGGCTGCATATTCGACGGTCAAGTTCGACAACGCCTCAGGTTCCGCGACGCCTTTCGCTCCGAAGCGGGACGCCTCGGTTGACAAAGTTGGCCTCGGCTACGAATACAACTTCTCGAAGCGAACCGCTGTCTATGCAACTGCCGCCTATATCCGCGTCAAGGACGGCCAGAACAACTCGAGCATCATGGGCGCAACCACAGGGACCGCGCCCTATATATCAACCGGAGCCGGCGTTTCCGGCTATGCCCCGAGCAAATCAACGGGTTATGACTTTGGCATTCGGCACTCCTTCTAGCACCGTTTCGCAGCTCGATCACGGAGTAGCCGTTACAAGGACCCTTCGGGCGCGGTTCGGTAGCTGGGCTGCGTTGCCGGAGTGGTGAGTTCGATCAACGCCAGCTTTGAACCGAACCGGCAGTTCGGTCCATAAGTTTGAACGGCGGTTCATGGCCGCATGCTGCCGCCCGAGTGAACGCCGTGTCGGGGACGAGCCGCCCCAAATTCACGAAGCCAGGAACTCAAGGCCGTATTTCTCGGCGATATCCTTGGCCTCCTGCGATGCCTGGCGCGTCGGGCTGCCCGTATCGAGCGCTGAGACTTCGGCTATCAAAGCATCGAAGACTCCACCGGGCGAACTGATGATGAGCTGGCGGCCTACTTCCGGCCCTGTGCTCAAGAATCCGTGCGGTGTGCCCCGGGGCACAAACACAACGTCCCCAGGGCCCAGCTTGAGCAGCTTGCCGTCGAGGCGAAAGTCGTAGTGCCCTTCGCAAATGACAAATGTCTCGTCGTATGTTGCGTGGCGGTGATAGCCAGCACCAGAGTCCGGCGGCTCGATGGCTTCGCAGACCGTATATGCATTCCAGCCCCCTGCAGCGGTCGTCTTGAAGGTCATCGTCATCCTGCCGAGCTTGTAGCTCCTACCTTCGCCCGGCTGAAAATGCGTGGGATGCATCGCTCTTTCCATCGTCACCTCCGGTTGGACTGGATACGAAAGCGCTTCAAGAAGGAAGCTGCACCGAGTATGCGCCGGATGCCAGCGGCCGGTGTTTGAGGCGCGGGCGACAAGCGGCGCGGCAGGAGCGAGACTTGTCCGTTGGTCGCGTTCTTGCGCTCCGCGACGAGGTTCCACGCCTTGTCCGCACCCGCCTGGGGCAGTCCCCCGCCTGCTTACCCCGCCTCGCACCAGATCGCCAGCGCTGAATAATTGTCCTGGTCGCTGCGCCCCGCCCGCCGCACGCCCTCTTCCAGGCGCTCCAGCCAGGCCTGCACGCCATCGCAGCCGACCACGCTGCCCGCCATCGCCCCATCGTCGAAGGCCGACCAGAGGCCGTCGGAGCACAGCAGCACCGCATCGCCACACGCAAGCACTTGCGGCGTCAGCAGGCACTCCATGTCGAAGCCGCCCGGCGTGCCCAGTGCGGAGGTCAGCTGCCCCGCCTCGGCGGTGCTTGCGGTGAGCCCGGCGTCACGCAGGGACTGTTCGAGACTCTGGTCGCGCGTGCGGCCCAGCAAGCGGGCGCCATGCCAGCGGTACAGACGCGAGTCGCCGGCATGGGCCCAGAGCGCCTCGCCGCTGTGCAGGTCGAGCAGCAGCACCACGATGGTGGTGCGCATGTCGGAGGTCGCGGTGCCGGCCACCTGTTGCGCGATGACGGCCTGGTTGGCCCCCTCCACCAGCGACTGCAGCGTCTCCAGGCTGACCTCGGGCCGCATCGCGAAAGATTCCAGCACATGCGTCACCGCGGCACGCGACGCCACCTGCCCTCCGCCATGGCCGCCGGCCCCGTCGCACAGGGCGGCCACCAGCGAGTCGGCGCCCAGCCAGTAGCCGAAGGCGTCCTCGTTGCGCTCGCGCCGCCCCACCTCCGACAGCGCCGCCAGCGAGACGCTCAGCGCGCCGGCGGCCATGGGGGTTCCAGCGGCGATGGGTTGGTGTCGTCGTCGTCGCGCGACTGGGCTTCGTAGGCGCGCACGAACTCGCGGCCGAAGATGGTCTCGAAGTCATCGTCCAGGTGCTCGAGCAATTGCGCATGCTGCGTGCAGTGGCGCTGCCAGAGGGCCGCGGCGCGCAAGGAAGGCAGGCGCCGCGTCATGCCGTGCGCCGGGCCTTCCATGGTCTCGGCCGCCTCGGGGCTCAGCCTGGAGAAAAGCTCGAACACCGCGGCGCGCATGCCGGCCACCATGGCCACCTGGTGCACCAGCAGGTCGTGATGCGCATCCTGCAGCGCCGCCACCGGATCGAGGAAGCCCGGGCTGGGCTCGCGATGCAGCATGCGCGTCAGGGCTTCGGTCGCGTTCGGCGAGAACTTCAGCGGGTTGTTCTGGCGCGGCGCGATCACCGTGCCCTCGGCGCGCATGTGGCGCTTGGCGACCGCGCGGCTCTTCAGCAGCGCGAGCGTGCCCTCGGCGGTGGTGCGCAACAGCTCGCCGAGATGCTCCATCCACTCCGGTGTCATCGGCGCCACCTCGGGGCTGAGGCCGGCGCCGCGACTGAAGGCCTCCGCAAGTTCGTGCAGTTCCGGCGAACGGGGCGCGGCGGCCGGCGCCGGCCTCGGCGTCGCCATGGGCGCCGGGGCCTGCAGGGGTGGCGGCGCAGGCGTTGGCGCAGTCGATGGCGTAATCGTCGGCGCACATGCCGGCGATGCCCGCGGCGTGCCCGCGAGGGTGCGCAACATGCCCGGTGTTCCGGTGCGCACGAAAAGCCGGCTGGTCTGCCACGACACAACCGCGCTGTCCGACGACGACTCCGGCTGCGCCTCCGACGCTGGCTGCGCCGTCGATGACGGTGCGGCCCGCAACGGCTGCGGCGCCCCCACGCGCGCCTGCGCTACCGGAGGCGATGGTTCGGCCGCCGACGGCGCGAGGGCCGGCAACGGCGAGGCTGAAGCGAGCGGATCGCGCACGCTCTCCAGATCGAACCAGCGGTCCAGCCGCGCGCGCGGCGCAGCCGGCGCCGCGACGGTCTCCACGGCCAGCTCGAAGCCGCCCAGGCGCATCCTGTCGCCCACCGCCAACGACATCTCCCCGCCCGGTGCGACCTGCGCCTCATTCACCCACAGCGGCGAATGGCTGCTGACACAGCGCACGCGCGCGCCCTCCCCGATCGCGACCACCATCGCGTGCTGGCGCGACACCATGCGCAGCGGATCGGCCAGCACCAGCCCGCAATCGACCGAGCGGCCGATGACGAGTCCCTTGGTCGGCAGCGCCAGCGCCGTCTCGTCGGGGACCGTGGCGCCGGGGCGGCGTGTGACGCGCAGTGCGATCACGGCGGGCTAACCTTCAGCCGAGGGCGCGCCACAGGTCGGCCTGCACACGGCGGGCGTCGACACTGGGCGTGAGTTGTTCGAGGACCTGGGCGACGAACTGCTCGCGCGTCGCAGACTTCGCGGCGCAGCGCTTGGCGACGATGCGCGCGATCGGTCCCATGGAGGAAACCAGCGCGGCAGCCGCCTTGTCGACGTCGCCCTGGCGCATCGGTACGCCGATGGGCGCGTCGACCTGGGGCACGGTCGCCTGGAAGTGGGTGGCCGCCACCGTCGCCGTGGGGTGGGTCCGTGGCCCGGCGGCGCGGGCCAAAAAGCGCTCCCGCGCCTCGAAATCGACGATCGCGCCGGCCACGGCATGCCGCACTTCCGATTGCGAGCTCAAGCCGCGCGCGGCGCGGCGCACCAGCACGCGCGCCACCGCGCCCACGTGTTCGGCCAGCTCGCGTTCGATTTCCGCCAGCGCCGCCGTGTCCCACCCGGTGGGCGCCGGAACCGATGGCGGGCTGGTGCCGGGCAGCGATGCGACTGGCGCATGCAACGGCGGTATCGGGCTCGTCCGCGGCTGCAAGGATGGCGGCGAGGACGAGGATGGCGGCGGCGTGTACGGCAAGGGCGAGTCCCGCACCTTCGGGGCGGCCCGCGTGGCGTCCGCGTCTTCGAGCAGCGGCGGCAGCAGCAGGTGGGCCGGAAGCACCTCCGGCAAGGTTTCCGTGGCCAGCGCGAGCAGCGCCGTGCGCATCGCCAGCGCGCTTGCGTAACGCTCCGCCGGATTCTTCGCCAGCGCCCGGTCGAGTACCGCATCGAAGGGCGCGAGCGCGGGCTCCTTCGCCTGTTCGCTCAGCGGCTTGTGCGCTTCGTACACGATCTTGTACATGATCGCGTCGTCCGTGCCGACGAAGGGCGTGGTCCCGCTCAGCATGCGGTAGAGCAGCACGCCCGCGGAGAAGACATCGACGCGGCGGTCGATCTCCCGGTCGGTGTACTGCTCGGGCGCGATGTAGCCGGGCGAGCCGATGATCGAGGTGGCCCGGGTCAGGTTCGAGGATTCGGTGCGCGCGATGCCGAAGTCGGTGATCTTGAGACGCCCGTCGTCGGCAATCAGCAGGTTCGCCGGCTTGATGTCCCGGTGGACGATGCCGCGCTCGTGCGCGTAGTGCAGGCCGTCGAGCAGCTGCAGCATCACGCACAGCACCTGCGGCACCTCCAGCTTGCGCGGCGCCTGCACATACTCGCGCAGGTTCCGTCCGGCCACGTACTCCATGACGATGTAGGCGCAGTCGTCGTCTTCGCCGAACTGGTAGACCGGCACGATGTTGCGGTGGGTCAGCCGCCCCGCCGCCTTGGCTTCCACGCGGAAGCGCGCCGCCACGCTGGTCTCGTCGTTCGATTCGAGCAGGCGGCGATGGATCGTCTTGATCGCCACGGGGCGGTCGATCACCGGATCGTGCGCCAGGTACACCATGCCCATCGCGCCCTGTCCGATAACGCCGCGGATCGGGTACGGACCAACATTGGAGGGCACGGACATAGGGCTGGCGGACCTCAGGCCTCAGGTATCGATCATCTTGATGGCCTGGTCGAGGCTGTTGCGCATGCGCGCGAACGACTTCGCCAGCGTCCCGATCTCGTCGCGCCCCTTCGAGTTGAATTCCGGCACGTCGGCTTCGCCCAGGCTCACGCGGTTGGCCACCTTCGACAGCGCCGTCACCGGCCGGATCACGAGCAGGTAGAGCATCACGTTCAGCACGACGCCGATGGCCACGAAGATGCCGATCAGCGATCCCATGAACACCTTGAAGGTCTGCTCGGCGCGCGCCAGCGGCAGCGCCATGGGCACCGAGACCACCTGCGCGCCGATCACCTCGTTCAGCTGCCAGCCGAAGCCATTGGCCGGGCCGTACTTGTCGATCAGCGTGCGCGGCGCCGCTTCCACGGTGCTGTGGCAGGCCAGGCAGGCGCCGTTGGTGATGCGCAAGGGCCGCGCGATATAGAGCGCCCGCCCGGTGCCCGACTCGCGTTCGCCCACGAACTCCTTCTGGTCGGCCTGGGTGCGGAAGCGGTTCACGATGTCGGCCTCCCAATCGACCGCCCGGTCGCGCGGGTTGGTCGGGTTCAGCGTGGCTTCCTTGTAGGTGTAGTCGGGGAAGGTCTTGGACAGGGTGGCCAGCACCTCGGTGGCGGAATAGGCGGGGACCGTCTGCGGCAGGAAGGTGTACTTCATCTGCGTCTCGAGCAGCGGGCGGATCTGGTCGTTGGTGTAGGCGCGGATTGCTACCGCTTTTTCCATCGTCAGGCGGGCGTGATTCAGCACTTCCTGCTTCGCATTGCTTTGCAGCAGGTCGTGTGAAATCTTGCCTGCGCCGAGCACGCCGGCAATGAAGACAACCAGGAAGATCAGGTTGAACTTGAACAGTAGGCGCATGGAATTCTCCGGTCAGTGGTCCGCTGAGTTGCGGCTCGACGTGCAACGGTTCACTGGGTTTTGTCCCGCGCGGCGTTGGCGTCCCTGGCATCCCTGGCTGCGGCAGCGGCCGCGGCTGCTGCCGCAGCGGCCTTGGCCCGCGCCGCTGCTGCAGCTGCCTCCCGCGCGCGGCGGCGCTCGGCCTCTTCGGCCAGGCGGCGCGCATAGCCTTCGGGGTCGGCGTATTGCTCCCATTCCGGGTGCTGCGCCAGGTCGGCCTTGGCGCCCGCGCGGAAGGCCGGGTCGGCGGCTGCGCGCGCCTTCCACAGCGGCAGCAGCGGAAGCCGCAGCGCCGGTTCGGTGCGCAGCCACGGAGCGACATCGGCATAGGCAATTTCGCCGAGCGCCTTGGGTGGCACGTTGCGCCTGGCGAACTGCTCGCCGCGCGAGGGCAACTTGTCGCGGAACTGGCGCGGCACCTTGCTCAGGAACTCGGGCGTGGCGCGCGACGCTTGTGTCGGCGAGGCGCCTTCACGCCGTTGCGCGAAGTCGCCGGCGGCCAGTTGTGCGCTCGGGCCGTCGCGCACCGAGAGCTTGGCGGCGCCGCCTTCCAGGAACACCTCGTATTCCGCGCCCTTGGTGTAGACCACGGTGGTGCCGGCCTGCGTCGCCAGTTCAAAGGCGGGGCTCATATAGCCGAAGGGCGCAGGGGCAGTCGTCTTGAGCCAGCCCTCCAGCAGGTACAGCGGTTGCGCCGTCATGCCCTTGCCCACGCGAGGGCGCAGCATCAGCCGCGTCGACTCGCCGATGCCGACCAGAACGCCCCCGGGCAACTCGATCTGGGCGAATCCGCCCGGCGCCGTCTCGATGACGTCCTGCTCGTTGAGCTGCACACCCTCGGCCAACGTGTAGCGCGTGGTCTGGCGGACCAGCGTGGCGCCGCCCTCGACGATGCCGACGAAGCTGGCGGCTTGCGCCGATGGCGGCGTGGCGCCAGGGGCTTGCGCAAATGCCAATGACGCCGCGAGCAGGTTCGCGACGCACAGAAGCAGGAACCCTGACAAGAACTTCGTGGGCCGCAACACCTGACTCCGCTGGCATCGAAACAATCGATTGAATCTGGTTGTAAGCCAGATTGACTAATGTCAATATTAGCCAAGTACCCCTCGGAATGTGCGTCTTTTTAAGGCAGACGGCCAGATGGCCAGTCCCTGCCTCACGCGCGTCTGCCGTCAGGCCAGCGGCGCGGGCGGGCGCTCCGCGGGCCGCTCGAATGCGGTCTCTGCCTCCTGCAGCACCGGCACCACCGTCAGCAGCCGGCGCGTGAGCCAATAGAGGCGGGAGGCATCCACGGGATTCGGCAACTTCAGTGCGTCGATCAACCGCTGCGGCAGCGGCCCCAGGGAAAGCGCCGCAAGGGGTTCCAGCACCGTCACCAGTTCGGCCCGCACATGCTCGTCCACGAGATCATGCGCATCGAGGCAGCGCCAGATGGTCTCGATGGCGTGTTCGCACAGCACGGCATCCGGGGGTGGCGCCGTCGCGCCAGGCTGGCCGAATGCGGCCGGCGGCATGGGCGGAGCGCCGCGCGCGGCTGCGGGGTCGAGGCTTCCGGGTGAAGGCATGGCTGTCTCCTTCCTTCGTGCCAACCACGATACGCCGCGCGAATGCGAAGGGCAAACTGTCTGGCGGCCTAGATATGAAGTTCTAGTGGGTTGTACGGGTGTCCACCCGGATGGGCCTCTTGCAGGCCCTCCAGGCCTATGCGCGTCGGCTGGCCTGGCGCGCCCAGTAGGCAAAAGTCGCTTCAACGATCGAGGGCTGCAGCAGGAAGTCGTGCGCCTCGCGCGCTGCGGCCGGCTCCACCGGCTTGAGGCTGCCGGCCGCCATGGCATCGAGCACCATGCGTGCATTGCGTTCGGCAAACACGTTGAGATAGACCGCCTCCTGAAGGCTGGCGCCCGTGCACACCACGCCGTGGTTCACGAGCATCGCCGAACGCTTGTTGCCAAGCGCCTGCGAGATCAGCATGCCTTCATCGTCGCCCGTGGGCACGCCGGGCCAGTGCGCCAGGAATCCGCAGTCCTCATGGAACATGGCAGCGTCCATGTGCGCCACCGGCATGGGGATGCCCAGCATGGACAGCGCGGACGTCGCCGGCGGATGCGTGTGGACGATCGCCTTCACGGACGGGTGGTTCCGGTAGATCCAGCCATGGAAGCGCACGCCGGGATTCGGTCGGCCGCGACCTTCCAGGATGTTCAATCCCTCATCGAGCCGCAGGACGTCGGCAGCCGTCGCCTCTTCAAGCCCGACGCCCAGCGCGAGCGTCCAGAACCGGCACGAATCCCCGTCCCGCAAGGTGATCTGGCCCGCGAGGCCGACCGCGTGGCCTTGATGGGCCAGGATGCGCGCCGCTTCGACGAGGACACCGGAAGGCGGCTGTGCCTTGTTGTCGTCGGCGAGGATCGAGTTCAGTGCAAGCGTCTTTTCCATGGGGGTGAAGAATATCTGGAGGCTGGGGCCTGCGCACCCCGGGTTGAATGCAACTCCACCATGGCCGCACTTGAAATCACGTCAACTCCGGGTTGCAATGCCCTCGACTTCACCCGGCCGAACTCGTCGCTCCCGCAGCACACCAAGGAATTCCAAATGGACAGTACTTCCCCCTCCTCCCCCGCCCCGTCGACCTCACAGATGCTGGAACTGAGCGCGGTGGAGGTGCTTGCCGCCTTCAGGCGCGGCGACTTCAGTTCGCAGGACTACGTCCGGGCCTTGCTGGCGCGCGCGAACGAACTCCGTTCGCTGAACACTTGGGTGACGCTCAACGGCGCCGCGGCGCTGGAGGCGGCCCGCGAGATCGACGAGGCACGCGCGCGGGGCGATGCGCTGGGTCCCTTGGCCGGCCTGCCCCTCTACGTGAAGGACAACATCGATACCAAGGGCATCGAGACCACGGCTGCGACGCCGGCCCTGCGTGGCTTCCTGCCGGCACGCAATGCCCCGGTGCTCGATCCCCTGTTGCGGGCCGGCGCCATCGTGCTGGCCAAGGCGAACATGCATGAGCTCGCCTTCGGCAGCACGTCGAGCAACGCGGCCTGCGGCTTTGTCCAGAACCCGTACGACATCACGCGCATCCCCGGCGGATCGTCCGGCGGGACCGCTGCCGGGATTGCGGCGCGCATCGCGCCGGCCGGGCTGGGCACGGACACTGGCGCATCGGTGCGCAACCCGGCCTCCTTCTGCGGCATCGTCGGCCTGCGTCCTTCCGTCGGGAACGGCGGCAAGGATCGCCGCTATCCGGGCGCGGGCGTGGTGCCGATCTCCCGCACACGCGACACGGTCGGCCCGATGGCGCGCAACGTCGCCGACGTGGCGTTGCTCGACGCCGTCATCACAGGCACAGAGGGGGTTTCACCGGCCTCGCTGGCAGGGCTGCGACTGGGCCTGCCACGCGGTGGTTTCTGGGAGAACCTGGATTCGGAGGTCGAGGCGGTGACGAGTGCCGCAGTTGAGAAATTGCGTGCCGCCGGCGTGGTCTTTGTCGAGGCCGATCTCGAGGGCTGGGCGGCACTCAACGCGCAGGTCTCGATGCCAGTCGCGCTCTACGAGTTCTATCACCGCGACCTGCCTGCCTACCTGAAGGAAAGGGATATCCCGCTGGGCATCGAGGACGTGATCGCCCAGGTTGAAAGCCCCGATGTGAAGGGCATCTTCGGCTTCGCCAGGGACATGCCCGCCGAGGTCTACGAGCAGGCGATGCGCGTGCACAGGCCGCAACTGATGGCGCTCTACGCCCGGTACTTCGAAAAGCACGCGGTCGAAGGCGTGCTGTTCCCGACCGTGCCGATACTGCCGCCGCCGATCGACCCCGGGTTCTCGGGTGCGGTGTCGATCAACGACGTGCCCCAGGATGGCGGGCCGGCGGCCCAGTTCCAGGTCCTCATCCGCAATGTCGACCCAGGCAGCAACGCCGGCCTGCCGGGGCTCGCGCAACCGGCGGGCATGTCCGCCAGCGGGCTGCCGGTCGGCCTGGAGATCGATGGGCCCTTGGGCAGCGACCGTCGCCTTCTCGCCATCGGGCTGGCGATTGAAGCGGTGCTGGGGCTGCCACCGGCGCCTGACATCTGATCGCGGCGCGGGCCGCAAACGCTGAACGGCTGCCTCGGGGCCTCAGCAGCGGGCCAGGTCCTGGAAGTTGAGCTTCAGCCCGGGCCGGGGCCAGCGCATGCGTGCCAGCCGCCCGGTGGACGACAGCGTGATCCAGGCCGTGCGCATGTCGTCGCCGCCGAAGCACAGGTTGGTGACCATGCGGTCGTCGAGCGCATCGAAGGTCTCGTTGCCACCGTCGGGATCGACTGTCGTGATGCCGCCGCGCGACAGCGTGGCGACGCAGACGCGCCCGTCCTGCTCGACCTTGAGCGAATCGAAGCGCTGGTAGTGCGACGAGCCGAACGCGTAGCGGCCGCCGTTGGGCGACGGATACGGCAGCAGCCTCAACTGCCCCGGCGCGACGATGTCGAACGCCCAGAGCCGGCCGGTCTCGGTCTCGGCCACGTACAGCAGGTCTTCCGCGGGCGAGAGGCCGACGCCGTTGGGAAAGAAGATGGGGAAGATGACCTCGCGGATGCTGCTGCCGTCGGGCAGCGCGTAGTACACGCCGCCGCGGTCCGCCTCGCGCGGCCGCCGCTTGCCGTTGCAGGTGAAGTAGAAGCCGCCGTGGCGGTCGAAGACCAGGTCGTTCGGGCCAGCCAGCACGTGGCCGTCGCAGGCGTCATAGAGCGTGTCGACCTGGCCGGTGCGAAGGTCCACGCGCTGGATGCTGCCGCCGCGGTAGTCGGCCGGCTGGCCTGCGGGACGCAGCAGGCCGTCGCCGCGGGCCCATTCGAAGCCGCCGTTGTTGCACACGTAGATCGCGCCGTCCGGACCGACGGCCGCGCCGTTCGGGCCACCGCCCGTCTGCGCCGCGACGGAGGCCGCGCCGTCGGGCTGGATGCGCGTGAGGCAGCCCCGCTCGATCTCGACCACCAGCACCGAGCCGTCCGGAAGCGCCACCGGCCCTTCGGGAAAGCGCAGGCCGGTGCAGACGATGTCGTGCGCCGCGTAGGGGCCGGGCGGGACGATGGAATCAAGCGATGGGTTCTTCATTCTTTCTCCGTTGACTGCATGCCGCGGCGCGTGGTGGATGGGCGCGCCGCAAAGACTTCGAAATCGTTGATGACCGTGCCCAGCAACTCCACCAGTTCAAGCAGGCCCTCGCCCATCTCGCTGGTCTGGTAGCAGAGGGAGATCCGGTGGGCCGGGATCTCGGGTGACACGCGCAGCAGCCTGACAGTTCCCGCGGCGAGTTCGTCGCGGACCACGCGCAGCGGCAGCAGGCCGATGGCTGCCCCGTGCTGCACGGCCAGCAGCGTCACGCCGACGTTGTTGCAGGTGCTGATGCGCGCCGGCGTGACGCCGGCGTGCGAGAACCACTGGCCGATGGTGCTGTGCTGGCGCGAGCCCGGCGGCGCGATCATCAGGTGGTCGTGCGCCAGGTCCGCCGGCGACAGCACGTCGCGCGTAGGCCGGAAGCCCGGGTGCGCGAACCAGCCGAGCAGGCTGTAGCCGGCCGGCTGCTGTGCCACGTGCGGCTCGAGGCCGGGCTCGGCCACGATGCCAATGTCCAGTTCGCAGGCATTGAGCTTGGCGCTGAGCTGGCCGGAGTCACCGACGAACAGCAGCGTGCGGATCGCCGGGTAGCGCTGCTCCAGCCGGCGCAGCAGTTCGCCGAGCGCGAGCAGCGCGAAGTTCTCGCTCATGCCGATGCGCAGCGTGCCCCTGAGCGGGTTGCGGCTGCCGAAGCGCTCGCCCATCTCCTGCGCCGTCGAGACCATGCGCTCGGCGTAGACCATCAGCGCATGCGCCTCGGCCGTGAGCGAGATGCGCGGCCCGCGGCGCACGAACAGGCGGGTGCCGAGCTCGGCCTCCAGCTCGCGCACGCGCTGGGAGATGCTGGGCTGGCTCAGGTGGAGTTCCTGCGCGGCGGCCTGGAAGCTGCCACCGCGCACGATGGCCAGGAAGGCCCTCAGCTGGTTCAGCGTCGCATTCATCATAGGAATATTCTATTTTTATCCACCATAAAAACTAGTTTTTCTTTTTCTTCGACTCTCTTTACGCTTCAGCACGCCCACAACAAACCAAGCATGCAATGACTTCCAACGGTGCCAGTCCCTCTCAGCTGGAAGCGCTCAAGCGCTTCGGCACAGCCACCATCCACGAGGCCCAGGGCCAGAAAGGTGCCGTCGACGGCGCGATCCGCGCGCTCGACCCGGGCATGCGCGTGGCCGGCCCTGCCCTCACGGTCAAGTGCCGCCCCGGCGACAACCTGGCGCTGCACTACGCGCTGACCAAGCTGGTGCCCGGCCAGGTGCTGGTCGTCGATGCCGAGGGCTTCGTCGAGGCCGGTCCCTGGGGCGACGTCATGTCCTGCGCGGCCATGCAGCGCGGCGCGGCCGGGCTGATGATCGACGGCTCGGTGCGCGATTCCCACACCATCGTCGAGATGGGCTTCCCGGTGTTTTCGCGCGGCATCTCCATCAAGGGCACCAACAAGCGCCAGCCGGGCCAGATCGGCGTGCCGGTGGTCTTCGGCAGCATCGTGGTGCGGCCGGGCGACGTGGTGGTCGGCGACCGCGACGGCGTGGTGGTCGTGCTTGCCGAAGAGGTGGCCCACGTCGTCGATGCCTGCCAGGCGCGCGAGGACAAGGAAGAGAAGTTCCGCGAGCAATTGCGCAGTGGCAAGACGACGGTCGAACTGCTCGACCTCGGACCGCTGCTGCATTCCTACGGCATGGATTAGCCGGGCGATCTTTCGCCAGCCCAACAAAAAACCAGAACCGGAGACATCGATGACACAGCCTGGATTCTCTTGGCGCCAGTCGCTGCAAGCCCTTCTCGTGGTGGCCGCGGCCGGGCTTGCGCCGCTTGTGGCGAACGCGGCGGGCCCGCTCGATTGCCGCGCCGTCCACCTCGTCGCGCCCAATCCGCCGGGCGGCGCCACCGACGTGCTCTCGCGCATCATCGGCGACCCGCTCTCACGGCGCCTCGGCGTGCCGGTCATCGTGGACAACAAGGGCGGCGCATCTACCAGCATCGGCAACGAGTTCGTCGCCCACTCGGCGCCCGACGGTTGCACCCTGCTGATGGGCAACATCTCGATGGCGCTCAACAAGTCGCTGATGAAGCTGAACTACGAGGTCGAGCGCGACCTGCGCGCCGTCATCCAGGTGGCGGCGGTGCCGCTGGCACTGTTCGTCAACCCGAAGGTCGACGTGAAAACGGTGCCGGAACTCGTGGCCTACGCCAAGGCGCATCCGGCTGAGGTGAACTTCTCCAGCGCCGGTCCGGGCACGCCCACGCACCTTGTCGTCGAGATGCTCAACGAGCGCGAGGGGACGAAGATCGTCCACGTCCCCTACCGCGGCGCGGGCCCGGCCACGATGGACGTCATTGGGGGCCTGATCATGAGTTCGTCCGATTCGCTCATCGTCGTCCTGCCCCATATCCGCAGCGGCGCGCTGCGTGCGCTCGCGGTCAGCGGTCCGAGGCGGTCGATGCTGATGCCGGAGGTGCCCACCTTCGCGGAAGCGGGCATCGGCTTTGCCGACATCTCCCTCTGGTACGGCGTGATGGCGCCCAGCAAGGCGCCCGACGCGGTGGTGCAGTACCTCAACAAGGAGATCGCCGAGGTGCTGCGCCAGCCGGACACCATGCGCAGGCTGCAGGACCTGGGCTCCGATCTCCCGCCGGACGGCACGCCCCAGCAGTTCCAGACGCTCCTCCACAACGAGACCGCGCGGCTGGGCGACTTGATCCGCAAGGCGAACATCACGCTCGACTGAACCCAAGCCAGCAAGAAAGCAGCGAATGATCATTGACTGTCATGGTCACTACACCACCGCGCCGCGGCGCCTCGAGGAGTTCCGCCTGTCGCAGGCGGCGTTCTTCCACGACCCGGCACGCCTCGCGGCGCTGAAGCCGCCGCAGATCACCGACGACGAGTTGCGCGAAAGCATCGAGACCGGCCAGTTGCGCATCCAGCGCGAACGCGGCGTGGACCTGACGATCTTCTCGCCGCGGGCGGCGGGCATGTCGCACCACATCGGCGACGCGAAGACCGGCGAGGTCTGGTCGCAGCTGTGCAACGAGCTCATCCACCGCATCTGCGCGATGTTCCCGCAGCACTTCGCGGGGGTGTGCCAGTTGCCGCAGTCGCCGGGCGTCCCGGCCGGCAACTGCGTGGCCGAGCTGCGCCGGTGCGTGGAGCAGCTCGGCTTCATCGGCTGCAACCTCAACCCCGATCCCTCGGGCGGCTACTGGAAGGACCCGCCGCTCACCGACCGCAGCTGGTATCCGCTGTACGAGGCGATGGTCGAGCTCGACGTGCCGGCCATGATCCACGTCAGCGCGTCGTGCAACCCGGCCTTCCACACCTCCGGCGCGCACTACCTGAACGGCGACACCTCCGCCTTCATGCAGCTCGTGGAGGGCAATCTGTTCCGCGACTTCCCGACCCTGCGCTTCGTGATCCCGCACGGCGGCGGCGCCGTGCCCTACCACTGGGGCCGGTACCGCGGCCTGGCGCAGGACATGAAGAAGCCGCCGCTGGCCGAGCACCTGATGAACAACGTGTTCTTCGACACCTGCGTGTACCACCAGAAGGGCATCGACCTGCTCACCGGCGTGATCCCGGTGCGCAATGTGCTGTTCGCCTCGGAGATCATCGGCGCGGTGCAGGGCATCGACCCCGAGACCGGCTTCCACTTCGACGACACGCGCCGCTACATCGAGGCCGCCGCGCTGGCGCCCGAGCAGCGCCAGCAGATCTACGAAGGCAATGCGCGGCGCGTGTACGGGCGGCTGGATGCACGGCTGCAGCAGGCCGGGCTGCTCCAGGGCGAATCGGCCGCGTCGCTTACTTGAACTGCTCCGCGGTCACGCCCAGCTTGCGCAGCTTGTCGAACAAGGTCTGCCGCGGGACCGACAGCGCGGACGCCGTGGCCGACTGGTCCCCATGGTGCTTGCGCAGCGCCTCGACGATGACGGCGCGCTCGAAGGACTCGACCTGCTGCGGCAAACCCTGCGGCAAGGCTGCCTCGCTGGCGTGCAGTTGCGTCAGGCGCCCTTCCCCCAGCAGCCCGAGCACGAAACGGTCGGCCACGTTGCGCAACTCGCGCACGTTGCCGGGCCAGGCATAGGCCATCAGGTCGGCCAACTGGGCGCTGCTCAGCACCGGCGCGATCCGCTCGAACCGGCTGGCCGCCAGCAGCGTGAAATGCTCGAACAGCAGCGGGATGTCCTCCCGGCGCTCGCGCAGCGGCGGCAGTTCGATGAAAGCCACGCCGATGCGGTAGTACAGGTCGGCCCTGAACTTCTGCCTGTCGCTGAGTTCCTTCAAGTCGTCCTTGCTCGCCGCCACCACGCGGCAGTCGAAGTGAATGGTCTTGTTGGAGCCGATGCGCTCCACCGAACGCTCCTGCAGCGCTCGCAGCAGCTTGATCTGCACCGCCATCGGCATGCTCTCGATCTCGTCGAGGAACAGCGTGCCGCCATTGGCGTATTCGAACTTGCCCACGCGTACCCGGCTGGCGCTGGTGAAGGCGCCGGGCTCGTGGCCGAAGAGTTCGCTCTCCGCCAGCGACTCGGGCAGGCCGCCGCAATTGAGCGGCACGAAGTGCTGCCGGCGGCGCTTGCTGTAGTCGTGCAGGCAACGCGCCACCAGTTCCTTGCCGGTGCCGGTCTCGCCGTAGATCAGCACGTCGGCGGAGGTCTCGGCCAGCGTCATCACCGTGCGGCGCACCTGCTGCATCTGCGCCGAGCGGCCGATCAGCACGGACTGGATTCCGTTCCAGTTTTCCAGCGCCTCGCGCAGCGTACGCACCTGCAGCGTGAGTTGCCGTCGCTCGATGGCGTGGCGCGTGATGGCCACCAGACGCTCGGTGGTGAAGGGCTTCTCGATGAAGTCGTAGGCACCGTCGCGCATGGCTTCCACGGCCATCGCGATATGGCCGTGGCCCGTCATCAGGATGACGGGCAGCTCGGGGTCGGTCTTGTGCAGTTCATGCAGCCATTCGGTGCCGGTCATGCCGGGCAGGCGCACGTCGCACACCACGACGGCGGCCACGCCGGGGCTGATTCGGTCCCGCGCCCGTTCGACGCTGGAAAACGCTTCGACATCCAGGCCGGCAAGGCTCAGGACCTGGGTCGTGCTGATGCGCACGTCCTCGTCGTCCTCGACCAGCAGCACCCGGATGGCAGGGACATCACTCACTGTTCATCACTCCTGTGGATGGGGTCGTCAGGCTTGCTCGCAGGCAAGTCGATGGCGAAGCATGCGCCGCTCGCCTCCAGGTTGGCCGCGCGCAAGGTACCGCCCATGGCGCGGACCAATTGTGCAGAGATCACGAGCCCCAGGCCCAACCCCGCCCCCGCTGGCTTGCTGGTGACGAAGGGCTCGAACAGTTGCGACAGGATGTCGGGCCTGATGCCGGGGCCGGTGTCGCTCACCTCCAGCAGCACGCGCTCGCCCTGCTGCCTGGCCCGGAGGTGCAGCGTACGACGCGGCGCCTTGTGCATCGCGTCGATGGCGTTGCGCATCAGGTTGACGAGCACGCTGCCCAGGGCCGCCTCGTCCGCCATGACGCCGAGCGTGCCGGGCTGCACCTCGACTTCGACGGCAATGCCCTGGTCCATCAGCGCGTCGGCCAGCATGCCCTGTGCTTCGTCGATGGTGTGCGCCAGGACGACCGGCACGACCGGAAGCTCGCTCTTGTGCGCAAAGGTCTTGAGCTGCGAGGTCAGGCGCGCGAGCCGGTCGACCATGCTGCGGATGCGCTTGAGGTTGCCGCGCACGTCGTCGTAGCTGTTCTTGTCGAGCAGGATCGCCGCGCTTTCCGACAGGGCGCGCATGGCGGTGAGCGGCTGGTTCAACTCGTGCGCCAGGCCGGCCGACATCTGCCCCAGCGCCGCCATCTTGCCCGTGTGCACCAACTCGTCCTGCGCAGCGCGCAGTTGCGCGGTGCGCGCGACCACGGTGGTTTCGAGGCTGTCGTGCGCTGCCTGCAACGCCGCCTGGTTCGCCAGCTTGTGCCGCACCGCGCGACGCCGCTGCCACAGCGCCACGCCGACGAGCAACAGCACCGCCATCGCCAGGCTCGCGGTGATCGCCGCATTGCGGGCAGCCAGGCGCAACGGCGCCATGTCGTCGAACACCACGAGTCGCCACGGCGCGCCGCGCAATGCACGCTCGGACAGGAGCTGGTCCCTGCCATCGAGCGATATCAATTGCACCTCGGGCGCCAGCGCTTCCTTCTGCGTCCATTGCAGCGGGAGGAGGCTCGCTTCGCCGTACGGCCGGGAGCGCTGCACGTCGGCGCGCTGCTGGTCGTCCAGGGGCCGCAGCGGCCTGAACTTCAGGTCTTCCCGCGTCGAGAGGATCACCACCCCGCGCTCGTCGAACAAGGCCACGTCGCCCGGCAGCTTGCGCCACGCGCGCTCGGCCTCCTCGAGGTTGACCTTGACGGCCACCACCCCGCGCGACGACGGCTCTCGGCGCAGTGCGAAGGAAAGGTAGTAGCCAGGCCGCTTGCTGGTGATGCCCACGCCGTAGAAGCGCCCCCTGCCCTGGCTCATCGCATCGATGACGTAGGGCCGGAAGGAAAAGTCCTGGCCGACGGTCGTGCCCGGCTTGTCCCAGTCCGACGCGGCCAGCGAGGTCCCGGTGCTGTCGAGCACGTAGAGCATCTCCGCGCCGGCCGCGGCATTGACGCCATCGAGGTAGTGGTTGACTGAATCGCGCAACCCGGCATCGGACGGCGCGCCGAGCAACGCGGGCACGATGGGCGTCATCTCCAGCAGCGCGGGCAGGTAGTCGAAGCGGGCCAGTTCGGCATCGAGGCCGGTCGCGAGCATGTCGAGCCGGTGGGCAGACGCCTCACGCACGCGAGCCAGGCCGGCCTGCATGGCGAGCTGGTGTCCCGCGAAGGCGGCCAGGGCGACCAGCGCCAGTGCGGCGCACCAACGTGTGAGGCCAAGCCAGAGCCTGCGGTTGCTGCGGGGTGGATCGAGTGGCCGGACCGGCTCCCTGGGCTTCATCGGACCGTTATTGCACAAGCCCGGGCCGTCCGCATCGGTGGCAGCCCGACGCTGGCCAGGATGTGCCGCTGAGAAATCGAACCGAGCAGATCAGCGCTCTCGAAGTCGCTGCCGAACCTTGAGATCACGGCCACCTGCTCACCCGATCCAGGGATCGGCATATTCAGACAGGCGCTTTGGAAGGTGATTGGTCAACGCGCGCCCGCGGGCATGTGCACTTCCGACGCGTCGAGCACCATCTCCGGCTCATCCGCATCAGCCGACGTTTCCCCGTTGAGTTGCTGCGTCAGGCGCCGCGTGTCGAGATCGCCGGTCCACTTGGCGACGACCAGCGTGGCCACGCCGTTGCCGATCAGGTTGGT
Source organism: Variovorax sp. dw_954 (assembly GCF_018449755.1). Lineage (NCBI taxonomy): Bacteria > Pseudomonadati > Pseudomonadota > Betaproteobacteria > Burkholderiales > Comamonadaceae > Variovorax > Variovorax sp. dw_954. The sequence goes on from NZ_JAAVVD010000009.1 coordinate 233,581, forward strand.
CAGCGCCCTTGCCTCGGACATGAAGCGGTCGATGCCGAGGATCAGCGCGAGGCCCGCCACCGGCACATGGCCCACGGCCGACAAGGTGGCGGCCAGCACGATGAAGCCGCTGCCGGTGACGCCGGCAGCTCCCTTGGAGGTCAGCAGCAACACGGCCAGCAGCGTGAGTTGCTGGATCCAGGTCATGTCGGTGTTGGTGGCCTGGGCGATGAACACCGCCGCCATCGTGAGGTAGATCGAGGTGCCGTCGAGGTTGAACGAATAGCCGGTGGGAATCACCAGGCCCACCACCGACTTCTTCGCGCCGAGGTTCTCCATCTTGGCCATCATGCGCGGCAGCACCGATTCGCTCGACGAGGTGCCCAGCACGATCAGCAGTTCTTCCTTGATGTAGCGGATGAACTTCCAGATCGAGAAGCCATGGAACCTGGCGATGCTCCCGAGCACCACGAAGATGAACAGCAGGCAGGTGGCATAGAAGGTCGCCATCAGCTGGCCCAGTTGCAGCAGCGAGCCCACGCCGTACTTGCCGATGGTGAAGGCCATCGCGCCGAAGGCACCGATGGGCGCCACCTTCATGATGTAGCCGACGATGGTGAACAGCACGTGCGAGCCCTTCTCGATCACGTCGAATATCAGCGTGCCACGGCCGCCGAACCTGTGCAGCGCAAAGCCGAACATCACGGCGATCAGCAGCACCTGCAGGATCTCGCCCTTGGCGAAGGCATCGACCACCGTGTTGGGGATCACGTTGAGCAGGAAGTCGGTGGTGCTCTGCATCTTGCCCGGGCCGGTGTAGGCCGCGATGCCCTTGGTGTCGAGCTGGCTCACGTCCACGTTCATGCCGGCGCCGGGCCGCACGATGTTGATGATGACGAGGCCCACGAGCAGCGCGATGCTGCTGACGATCTCGAAATACAGCAGCGCCAGGCCGCCGGTCTTGCCGACCTTCTTCATGTCCTCCATGCCGGCGATGCCGACCACCACCGTGCAGAAGATGATCGGCGCGATGATCATCTTGATGAGCTTGATGAAGCCATCGCCGAGCGGCTTCATGGCCGCGCCGGTCTCGGGCCAGAAGTGGCCGAGCAGCACGCCGATGACGATCGCCGTGATGACCTGGAAGTACAGGGACTTGTAGAGGGGTGGCTTGGACTGCGGCTGAGGGGTCACGAAGGTCTCCTGGAATGGTTATGGCCTCGGGCGGCACACTTGCACTGCCGGATTACCAGCAATCGACATGCCACTGCGGTTCGGGGCGGAAATCCGCTGCAACTGGTTGATTCCATTGGGTTTTGGCGGCAAGGCCGTGGCGGCGGCTGCCGACCTTCCGACAGCAGCGCGGCCCGCCCGTCCGAATTGCCGGACCGAGGACCTGGGGCAAACCCTGAGCGTCACAATGCGCCCCGTGGAACTCAACCAACTTCGCTCATTCCTGTCCGTCGCCCGCACCGGTCAACTCGTGCGGGCCTCCGAGCAACTGCACCTGACGCAATCGGCGCTGTCGAAGCAGATCAAGGGCCTCGAGGACGAGCTGGGCGTGCTGCTCTTTGCGCGAACACCGGGCGGCATGGTGTTGACGGGTGCGGGTCGGCGCCTGCTCCCGTTGGCCGCGAAGACCGTCGAAGCGGCGCAGGAGATCGGCGCGCTGGCCAAGTCGATGCGCGGCACCGTGTCGGGCGCGCTGAAGCTGGGCACGATCATCGACCCGGAATCGATCCGGCTCGGTCCCCTGCTCGCGACGCTGCTGGAGCTTTATCCGCATGTGGATGTGTCGCTGGTCCACGGCATCTCCGGCGGCGTGGTGCAGATGCTGCGGGAAAGGCAGGTGGACACCTGCTTCTACCTGGGCACCTTGAAGGACCCGGAGATCGCGGTCCGCCAACTGGCGCTGGAGCACTATGTCGTGGTCGGGCCGGCGGCCTGGGAGACGCAATTGCGTGAGGCCGACTGGCCGGCCCTCGCGGCGATGCCGTGGCTGGCCACGCCGGCCGGCAGTTCGCAGCACGGACTGGTCGACCAGATGTTCGCGGAGCGGGGCCTCGCCTGCCACACCGTGGTCGAGGCGGATCAGGAGGCTTCGATGATCGAACTGGTCCAGACCGGCGTGGCGCTGGGCCTCATGCGCGAGCGCATCGCGGCGCCGGCCTTGCGCAACGGGCAGGCGGTGCTCTGGCCGGGGGTTCGGCTGCCCTGTCCCTTGTCCTTGCTGTACTTGCGCTCGAACGAGGACTCGATGACCTTGCAGGCCCTGCTGGCGGCGGCGCAGGTGGTGTGGCCCGCGGAAGCGGAGGCGTCGGCCTGACGCGCAACCGTCCTTCTTCGACACCACGTTCCGGATGAAGCGGATGGCCGCGCCATCCATCGCCAGGTAGGCATAGGGTTGTGCGCTGCTGTAGATGGCGAAATCGCCCGCGGCCACCGTCTTGGCGCCCTCTTCCAGCGTGATCTGCGCACGGCCTTCGATCACGTAGACCATTTCCTGCCAGCCCTCGGGATCAGGTTCCGCGCAGCGTCAAAATGATCGCCGAGGCTGAAGCGTTCTTTGCAGGTCCTGGCACAAAGTTTCGGCATGGGGCAACCGCGCCTTCTACACGACCGCCGGAGACTCAATTCAGCCGCTCCAGGCGTTTCGCGACACCGAATGCGGCCCCCGACTCACGCCCAAGAACTCATCCCCTTGCGACCACCCGCGCCCCAACCCCAGCAAGCCCCACGCGACCCCGGTCAGCATTGTGCGGTGGTTGTCGACCTCATCAATTTTGTGGAGACTGTCGGTTGACCTCTGGGCCGAGCGGCTCGATAAGCACTGCTCCTGGAGGAGACCCAGCAGTGTCAGAAGAAAAGAAAGTCAACCATCTCAGCATCTTCCTCATCAAGCAGCTATATGCAAACAGCCACCAAGCCCTGAGAACCGAGGCCTGCGCACCACCTGTCGAAGTCGCCATCGGAGGTCACGGCGCGGGACAGCTTTTTGTCAGGAAGAACCCGCCCTCGCCGCCGAAATGGTCGGCGTTGTTCAAGGAATTCATCGATCCGAAGGATCTCGCCGTACCAGGCGTCGCTGCTGCCTTTTTCATAACGATCAACGAACGCTGCTTTGTGCTCGCCTTCGGGCAAGGCGGTCGCTTTCTTCTCAGGGATGACGTGATCGAAGAGCGCTTCGGACTTCTCTGCGCTCTCAACGCCGTTGATCCCAAGACGTTCCGCTGCGTCGATGTTCAGTCGCTGAATGCCATCGAAAGTCACATGCGCATCCAGTCCGGGCAGGAGACGACGCCGGATCAGTTCGGCCTGAGTGTTGAGCAGGACATGCTGAAGGCTATCGTCGGCGCGCCCAAGAACCCGGCCTTCGGCAATCGCATGGCGGGCAGCGATGCCTTGTCCGTTTCGGTGAGGCTCGACCTCTCCGACCTGCCGTATCTGCTCGACCAGTACCGGCAACTTTTCGAGGCCGAGCTGAACGCCGAGGACTATCAATGGGTCAACAACATCTCGACGACCAAGAGCGCGGCTGTCATCGGCGTGCTCGAAACCGCGCTCGAAGCGAAACTCGCCGCAGGCCAGTTTGACGGCGTCTGGTTGTCGATTCCGGAAATCATCGACTGGACGATGGTCAAGGGCTTCATGTACTCGCCACATGGCGGGGGCGTCCTTCACCCGGATATCAACATGCAGGGGTTTCGCGACACGGTCGCAGGGCCCATCACTCTTGAGGTCCTTCGGTCACGCCAGGTCCATTGCGCCGACGCAGACCACAAGAAGGTTTTCAAATCTTGGCCGGTGTTCAAGTGCCTCTATGCGGAGATCGAACTCAACGGCATCACGCATGTTCTCAACGACGGAAAGTGGTTCAGCATCGCCAAAGACTTCGTCGAACGAACGAGCAGCGACTATGCAGCGATTCCGATGTCGAACCTCAAACTGCCCGAGTACAAAGGCGGCGGAGAAGGCGCGTACAACACGGAAGTGGCGGCGCTTCACCCGAACATCTATGACCTGCTCGACGACAAGAAGAAAGTCATGCACGGCGGCGGCCATGGACAGGTCGAAATCTGCGACCTTTTTTCCATCGATCGCGAGTTGATCCACGTCAAGATGTATGGGAAATCCAGCGTCTTGAGCCACTTATTCGCGCAGGGCTTCGTCTCTGGGCAACTCATTCAGATCGATTCGAAATTCCGGGAGAAGGTTCGGGCCCAGCTTGCGCCGACGCACCGTGAACTGCTGAAGATTGATCCGAAGCCTGAGCACGAATCCCTCACTATTACTTACGCGGTTATCAGTGATGCGCCGGGTGCTGATCTGCATCTGCCCTTCTTCTCCAGGGTCAATCCTGTGAACACGCGCAAAGTCCTTCGCGGCTTCGGATTCAAGGTGGAGCTTCTGAAGATCGCCGTGAACGACCTGTATGCGAAGACCGTCAAGATCCCACCGAAAAAGGGAAAGAAAGCGGCGTAGCTCGATCCGATCGGTACTTTCCGCCAGCGGAATTCGGAGCTTACTACTATCGTCAAATTGAGCGACAGGCCATGTCGGCCCGACTCGAGCCAAGAAGCCTCCATGAAACCCGGGGCGATTCATCAAACGATTTTGTCTGCGGACTTCTAACTCGGGCCACTAATTGAGCGTCAATGCCCGCAAGGCCGCGAGTCGCTTGCGTGTGCCGGGGTGCGTCGCAGTGTCGCCGCGCCAGCCGAGGTCCATGAAGGCCGCAACCGCATGCTGGTCCGGCAGGCCCAGGGCGCGCAGTGTGCTCAGGGCAAAGGCGTCGGCTTCGAATTCCTGGCGGTAGGCCATCGCCGATGCGTCGCGGCCCAGGAGGTCCGCCACGGCATCGGTCTGCTGCTGCACGACGGCGCCCGGCACCCATTTCACATAGAGCTGGCTCACCTGCGCCCAGTGGTCGAGCGCCACGTGCCCCAACTCGTGCGCGAGGATGAAGATGCGCTCGCCTTCGGGCAGGTCCGCCAAGGCGATGTTGGCGACCACGATGCGACCCTGCAGCGTCTCGCCCACCATCTCGCCGCGCACGACGCGCAGTTCGACCTTCGACAGCGCGGGACTGTGCAGCCCGCGCAAGAGCTTCTCGAAGGATTCGCGCACCGCCATGGCGCGCGGACTCGTGGCATCGGCCGGCGTCATCGCGTCGAGTTGCTTCTGTTGCGACGACTGCAGGACGCTGACGATGGCCGGTGGTGCGACGTGCGCGTCCTCGCAGCGGGCGGCGCCGCAAGCCAGGACCATCCACATCATCAGCAACCATCGCATGGGTACTCTCCGCAGCGCTCCGGGCGCGGGCGCATGTTTGCTGCACTGCAACAAACATGCCAGCGGTCCGGCGCTTTCCGCACCTGCCTCGCACCGCCGGCGTTGGCGGGATGCGCTGGCTTGCCCTTGCCTGCAGCCGTCATGACAGCGCGGCCACACGCAGTCGTCAACCCTCTGGTTTAGGAGTTTGCGTCGCCCGCTCCTGCCAACGCCGGTTGCGCGGTGACGTCCCCGTCCGCCTGCAGCCGGTGCGCGCCAGTCAAGGCCGCCTAGACTCGGATCCAGCACGCGCGGTGCGTGGCTGCTTTGCATGCTCAAGGAGATCCGGATGACAACGTTCGTCGTGGTTCATGGCGCTTGGTCGGCAGGCTGGGCCTGGAAGAAGATGCGCCCCCTGATGCGCGAACGGGGGCACGCGTTGTTCACGCCCACGCACACGGGGCTGGGCGAGCGCAGCCACCTGGCGCGGCCGGACATCGACCTCGATGCGCACATCGAGGACATCCTCGGCGTGCTCAGGTTCGAAGACCTGCGCGATGTCCATCTCGTCGCCCACAGCTACGGCGGCATGGTGGCCACGGGCGCTGCGGATCGCGCTGCGGAAAGAATCGCGCATCTCACCTACCTCGATGCCTTCGTTCCGAGAGACGGCCAATCCGTAGCGGACCTGGCAGGCGCGGCAGCGCACTCGCGCGTGCAGGCCGCCGCGCGTGACCACGGCGAGGGCTGGCGCATACCGCCCAACCCGATGCCGCCCGACACCAGCCCCGACGACCTCGCGTGGGCCAATCCGCTGCGGATGATGCAGCCGTTGAAGACCTTCGAGCAGCGGCTCCGGCTGACCGGCGCAGTCGAGCAAGTACCGCGGAGCTACATCTATTGCACCCGGCCCGGTCCAGGTGATGTGTTCAAACAGTTCGCGAGCCGGGCGCAGTCGGAAGCGGGCTGGCGCTACTTCGAACTCGATGCCAGCCACAACCCGCACATCACGATGCCGGACACCTTGGCCGCACTGCTGGGCGACATCGCCGGCGGCCCGCACTCGTAGATCGGGAAGCCCGCGCAGCACGTGCCTGGCCGACAGGCGTCGGTGAAGCACGCCAGTCGCCGCCGACACAGTGGTGCTCGCCATGACTGTGGCCGAGTGCGCGAACCTCCAGCGCCATCGAACGGCTACACACCGGCTCGCAAGTCCTTGTCCCCCAAGGCTATTCCGCCCAGGCATGCAGCGCTTGCCGCGATGTCACTCGCCTTTGCCGGCATCCCTTCCTAGACTGCCCGCAGGCCGGTCCACGGCCCTGCGCCGACGGCGAATGTCCAGCCACCCGTGGACCCATACCCCAAATCCAGGAGACATCACTTGACCACGCCAACCCAGCCCGACAGGCGCCCCTTGCTGCGCAGCATGTTCGACGCAGCCGTCGCCGCGGCCCAGCCTGCCCTCTGCCTCCCACCGCATCTGCCGCCGCGCCCGAAGGGCCGCACCATCGTGATCGGCGCGGGCAAGGCTTCGGCGGCCATGGCGCGCGCACTGGAAGACCACTGGGACGGCCCGCTCGAAGGCCTGGTCGTCACCCGCTATGGCTATGCCGTGCCTTGCGAACGCATCGAGATCGTCGAAGCCGCGCATCCCGTCCCCGACGCGGCGGGCTTGCAGGCCACCGAGCGCATCCGACGCCTCGTGACCGGCCTCAGTGCCGACGACCTGGTGATCGCGCTGATCTCCGGCGGCGGCTCTTCGCTGCTGGTCGCGCCCGGCCCGGGGCTCACGCTGGCGGACAAGCAGGCGGTCAACAGCGCCTTGCTCGAATGCGGCGCGAGCATCTCCGAGATGAACTGCGTGCGCCGCCATCTGTCCTCCGCCAAGGGCGGACGGCTGGCGGCAGCCTGTCATCCGGCGCGGGTGCTGACGCTGCTGATCTCCGATGTGCCCGGCGACTCGCCGATGGACATCGCCTCCGGCCCCACCGTCCCTGACACGACCACGAGCGCCGACGCGCTGGCGATCATCGAGCGCTACCGCATCGAGGTGCCGCCTGCGGTGCTTGCCCTCCTCCAGAGCCCTGAATCCGAAAGCGTCAAGCCCGGCGACCCACGCCTTGCGGGCTGCGAGACGCGGATCATCACCGCGCCGCAGATCGCGCTGGAAGCCGCCGCCGAAGTGGCCCGGGCCGCGGGCTACGCCACCTACATCCTGGGCGACAGCCTGGAAGGCGAGGCGCGCGATCTGGGCAAGGCATTCGCCGGCATCGCACGCCAGGTCGCCCTGCGCGGCCAGCCCTTCCCGGCGCCCTGCGTGCTGCTGTCCGGCGGCGAGACGACAGTCACGATCAAGGGCAACGGCCGCGGCGGCCGCAACGTCGAGTTCCTGCTGGCGCTGGGCGTCGCCCTCGACGGACTGCCCGGCGTGCATGCCATCGCCGGCGATACCGACGGTGTCGACGGCATCGAGGAGATAGCAGGAGCCTGCCTCTCGCCCGACACCCTGGCACGCGCCTGGGCCCGCGGCATCCACCCACGCAAGAGCCTGGACAACAACGACGGCCACGGCTTCTTCCAGGCGCTGGGCGACTCCGTCATCACCGGCCCCACCCTCACCAACGTCAACGACTTCCGCGCCATCGTCATCGACGGCGCATCCACCACTGGAAACACATGACCACGCAACGTCCCTGCAACGCCAAGATCGTCGCCACCCTCGGCCCGGCCAGCGCCGACCGTTCCACCATCGAGGCGCTGGTGCGCGCCGGCGCCGATGTGTTCCGGCTCAACTTCAGCCACGGCACGCATGCCGACCACAAGCAGCGGCTGGACCTGATCCGCTCGATCGAGGCCGACATCGGCCGGCCCATCGGCGTGCTGCTCGACCTGCAGGGGCCGAAGCTGCGTGTCGGCACCTTCGCCAACGGTCCGGTCAAGCTGGTGGAAGGCGCGGCTTTCCGCCTGGATCTCGACACCGACAAGCAAGGCGACGCCACCCGCGCCCCGATGCCGCATCCCGAGATCTTCGCGGCGCTGAAGCCCGGCGCGGAACTGCTGCTCGATGACGGCCGGCTGCGGCTCAAGGTCCAGAAATCGGGCAAGGACTTTGCCGATACCACGGTGGTCAACGGCGGCATGCTGTCCGACCGCAAGGGTGTCAACGTTCCGGGCGTGGTGCTGCCGCTGTCGGCACTCACGAAGAAGGACCGGGCCGACCTGGACTTCGGCCTCACGCTGGGCATCGACTGGATCGCGCTGTCTTTCGTGCAGCGCCCGGAGGACATCGTCGAGGTCAAGGAGATCGTGCAGGGACGCGCGGGCATCGTCGCCAAGCTGGAGAAGCCGGCCGCCATCGAGGCGCTGGACGCGATCCTGGCCGAGACCGATGCGGTCATGGTGGCGCGCGGCGACCTCGGCGTGGAAATGCCGGCCGAGCAGGTGCCCGCGATCCAGAAGCGCATCGTGCGCGAATGCCGTCGCCTGGGCAAGCCGGTGATCGTCGCCACGCAGATGCTGGAGTCGATGGTGAGCGCGCCAGTGCCGACGCGCGCCGAGGCCTCGGACGTGGCCACGGCAATCTATGACGGCGCGGACGCAGTGATGCTGTCGGCGGAGTCGGCGTCGGGCAAGTTTCCGGTCGAGGCGGTCGCGATGATGAACCGCATCATCGAGCAGACCGAGGCCGACCCGCAGTACCGCGAAGCGATCGATGCATCGCACACGCGGCCGTCGGCCAACACCGCGGATGCGGTCAGCTGGGCGGCGCGGTCGGTGGCGGGGCTGCTCGACGTCGCGGCAATGGTCGCCTACACCAGCTCGGGCTCGTCGGCGCTGCGCATGGCGCGCGAACGGCCGCGGGCGCCGATCATCGGCATGACGCCGCGCCGCGCAACGGCACGGCGGCTGGCTCTGGTCTGGGGCGTGAACCCGGTGCTCTGCCACGATGTGATGAACGTGACCGAGATGACCGAGGTGGCTGTCGCCACCGCATCGAAGCAGGGCTTTGCGCAGCCGGGTCAGACCATCGTGATCGCGGCCGGCATGCCCTTCGGCGCGCCGGGCACGACCAACCTGCTGCGGATCGCGCAGGTCGAATAGCCGCGCGCAAGGCGACTACGGGCTAACAGCCGTAGTCGTCGTAGCGCCGGCTGCCACGCAGCGCCGTCATGGCAAGCGCGGTCAGCAACGAACTCGCTATGGCGGTGATCCACAGCGCCTTCACCGGTTCGTCGGCCACGAAGCGCGCGCACGACTCGTTGGCGTTGGCCACGCGCTCCTTCCAGTCGACCATCTTCCGGCCGGTCGAATTGACCGCGGCGCGGGCATAGGCCCGGCCGGTGCGCGCGGCATCGGTGGCAACCGTCTTCGCTTCGTCGGCGACATCCGCCGCATCGTCCAGGGCCTTGCTGCCCGCGGCCCTGGCATCCTGCGCCACCGAGCGGATCGAATGGGCGGCGTGACTCGCCACAGCGGCAGTGTTGGTCGCGAAGGCCTGCGCCGCATCGGCGGCGTCGCTGCCGGTCTGCCTTGCATCGTCGGCCAATTGGCCCGGGGTCTTGGTGTCGTCGTATTCCATGTCTTGAGTCCCGCTTTATGGAGGGCTGCCCAGCGCAACCCGAAACTGCAATTTCGCCGCCTGCGCGCGGCCACGGATGTGGGGCTGCGACAAAGACGGGCGTAGGCGAATGCCGGTTGGTTCAATCTGCAGCAATTGCTCCGCCCCGGCACAGCGCGAAGCTTAGCGCTGTCACAGCGACGCGCCCGCCGAAAACGGCAAATCCATTGCCTGACAGGCACTTGCATGCGCTGGCACGCGGTGGCGGCATGCTGGCCCGCGCATTGCGGAGTTGTTCATGCGTTCCTTCCTCAACTTCAACGGAGATGAATTCATGGACATGGCTGAAATGCGCAACCTGGGCATTGCGAACCCCTTCAAGAAGCAGTATGGCAACTACATCGGCGGCCAGTGGGTGGCGCCGATCGACGGGCACTACTTCGACAACCTGACGCCGGTCACGGGCCAGGCCTTCACGAGCATCCCGCGCTCCAACGCGAAGGACATCGAGGCCGCGCTCGACGCCGCGCACAAGGCCAAGGCCGCATGGGGCCGCACCTCGCCCACCGAGCGGGCCAACATCCTGCTCAAGATTGCTGACCGCATGGAGCAGAACCTGCAGACGCTGGCCGTGGCCGAGACGCTGGACAACGGCAAGCCGCTGCGCGAGACCATGGCTGCCGACATCCCGCTGGCCACCGACCACTTCCGCTACTTCGCCTCGTGCATCCGCGCGCAGGAAGGCGGCATCAGCGAAATCGACCACGAGACCTATGCGTACCACTTCCATGAGCCGCTGGGCGTCGTGGGCCAGATCATTCCGTGGAACTTCCCGATCCTCATGGCGGTGTGGAAGCTGGCGCCGGCCCTGGCTGCGGGCAACTGCGTGGTACTGAAGCCGGCGGAACAAACGCCCGCCTCGATCCTGGTCCTGATGGAGATCATCGGCGACCTGCTGCCCCCGGGCGTGCTGAACGTCGTCAACGGCTTCGGCCTGGAATGCGGCAAGCCGCTGGCATCGAGCCCGCGCATTGCCAAGATCGCCTTCACGGGCGAGACGACGACGGGCCGGCTGATCATGCAATACGCCAGCCAGAACATCATCCCTGTGACGCTGGAACTCGGCGGCAAGTCGCCCAACATCTTCTTCGAGGACGTGTTGTCGGCCGACGACGCCTTCTTCGACAAGGCGCTGGAAGGCTTCGCGATGTTCGCGCTGAACCAGGGTGAGGTCTGTACCTGCCCGAGCCGCGCGCTGATCCAGGAATCGATCTACGACCGCTTCATGGAACGTGCGATCAAGCGCGTCGAAGCCATCACGCAAGGCCATCCGCTCGACAGCGGCACCATGCTCGGCGCGCAGGCCTCGCAGGAGCAGATGGAGAAGATCCTTTCCTACATCGACCTGGGCAAGCAGGAAGGCGCGCAATGCCTGACCGGCGGCGAGCGCAACGTGAAGACCGGCGAGTTGGCATCGGGCTACTACATCAAGCCGACTGTGTTCAAGGGCCACAACAAGATGCGCATCTTCCAGGAGGAGATCTTCGGGCCGGTGCTGTCCGTGACGACCTTCAAGACGGAAGAGGAAGCGCTGGAGATCGCCAACGACACGCTCTACGGCCTGGGCGCCGGCGTGTGGAGCCGCGATGGCGCACGCGCCTTCCGCATGGGCCGCGGCATCCAGGCCGGCCGTGTGTGGACCAACTGCTACCACCAGTACCCGGCGCATGCGGCGTTCGGCGGCTACAAGGCGTCCGGCATCGGCCGTGAGAACCACAAGATGATGCTCGACCACTACCAGCAGACCAAGAACCTGCTGGTGAGCTACAGCCCGAACAAGCTGGGTTTCTTCTGATCGAGCCCTTGATCGAGCCCACCATGTCGTCCGATGCGCAACTGACGGAGGCGGCGGCGGCCGCCGTCAGCCGCGTGTCCGTGACGCCGGCCGCGCAGGCGCTCATCGAGCGTCTGCGCGCGGAGCATGGCCCGTTGATGTTCCACCAGTCGGGCGGCTGCTGCGACGGCAGCGCGCCGATGTGCTTCGCGCTGGGCGAATTCATCACGGGCGATGCCGACATCTGCCTCGGCGAGATCGCGCAGACGCCCTTCTACATGAGCCGCTCGCAGTTCGAGTACTGGGAGCACACCCACCTCATCATCGACGCTGTGCCGGGCAACGGCGGGATGTTCTCGCTGGAGCGCCCGACCGGGCTGCGATTTCTGACGCGCTCCCGCTTGTATGAGGACGCGGAGTGGCAGGTGCTGGAGGCGCGGGGGCGGCCGTAGCGCACTGTCCGCACTGTCACTTCGGTCCTTCTGTCTGCCCGACGGAAGGGCCGGCATGAACCCTCTCAGTCCGAGGACAGCGACGCGAGGAATTTCTCGATCGCCGGATTGACCACGTCGGGATGCGTCAGGTTGGCGGCATGACCGGCGCCGGGCACGGTGACGACCTCCGCATTCGGCAACGCCTTCGCCATGGCCATGGCTCGCGACAGTTCGATCGCCTGGTCGGCCTCTCCATGGACGACCAGCGTGGGCACCTTGATCTCCGCCATGCGTTCGCTGATGTCGTCGCGCGTGGCCAGCGTGGTGAAGCATTGCAGCAGGTTCACCGGCAATAGCTGCTTCCACTTGGCACGCCATGGCGCTGCGCCCGACCATCCGTCGCCGAGGATGATGTGCTCGATCACGCCGGCATTGACATCGGTGAGCCCGTTGCGCTGCCAGTCTTCCAGCAGCGCCTGGTGATGTGGCATCTGTGCCGGGTCTTCCTGCATGGCCTGCGTATCGATCAGCACCAGCGCGCTCACGAGGGCCGGATGGGTCAGCGCACAACGCAGCGACAGGTAGCCGCCCTGCGACATGCCCGCGAGCACGGCGCGGCGGATGCCCAGGTGGGCGAGCAAGGCGGCGAGGTCGTTGGCCGAATCGTAGTAAGTGAAAGGCGCGCACTCGTCGGTGGCAGTGCGGCCGTGGCCCCGCTCGTCCCACACGATGCAGCGGTAGCGCGACTTCAACGCAGCCACCTGCGGCTCGAACATGGTGCCGTCCATCAGCAAGCCGTGGGAGAAGACGATGGCGGGGCCGTCACCGCCGCTGTCCTCGAAGTAAAGGTTCTGGCCGTTGACCTGTGCGAAAGGCATGTGTTCTCCTGTGTTGAAGCCCACATTGAGCACAGTCGGCAACAGGCTGTCCATCCGGAGTCACGCGGCTTGCGCGCGCCAGGCGCCTCACGATAAGCAGGGCCGCGTCCTTCGCGTCACGCAGCCTGCCACGCCACGTTCGCGCCCTCGAACATCTTGCGCAGTTGCCCGCTCGTGCCCAACTCGTTCATCGCCGTTTGCAGTGCCTGGGCGAGATCGGTCGCGTCCTTCCTGACGGCCAGCCCCACCGCCCAGCCATCGCGCGGTGCGCGCGGCACGGGGATGGGCCCGATCGCAAAGCGTGCATCGCCGCGCAGCACCGACTCGATCTCCGACGCCATGCCCGCCGCCGCCGCGAAGTCGCCGCGCTGCAGGGCCGTCGCGGCCTCGACGCCATCCTTCCATTGCGTGTCGAGCTGGTTGCGGTAGGCGCCGTTGTCGGCGCCGATCATGAGCCAGCCGGCCAGCGACTGCCCCGGCACTGCGACCCGCGCATCGCCCAGCGCGGAGAGCGTGTCGAGCCGGGGCAATCGATCGAGCCGGCGCGCCAGCACGATGCGCTCCCGGTAGTACGGCGCGAGGATGCTGACCTGCGGCGTCGCTTCGATCAGCGGACGGTCCACCGGCACATGCAGCAGCACGTCGGCCGGGCCGTAGCCGAGGTAGTGGCCCTTCCAGACCATGTTGCGCAGGTCGTCGTTCATGTTCTCGTCGGCATTGAAGGGCAGCAACGAGCCCTTCACGCCCAGCGACTGCCCAAGCGCCTGCGCGATCTGCACGTCGATGCCCTGCCCTGCCACGTGGAACGGCGGCATGTCCTTGTAGATCGCCACGGTGAGCGTGCCGCGTTCGCGGATCTTCTCCAGCGACGCTGCGTACGCGACGCCCGAGACGCCCGAGGCGGCGGCAAGGCCGGCCGCGCCGAGCCAGCGCAGGCAGTCGCGGCGCGACGGTCCTTCGTTTCGATTCATGTCATGTCTCCTTCTGCGAAGGTCACATCGGCTTGTCGCGCCGCGTCTCCAGGTAGGCCTTGATCGACCAGATCGCCTCCTGGTTCATCACTCCCTCGAAGGGCGGCATGTAGACCGCGCCGTTGCGCGTGCGGCCGTGGCGCACGGTGGTGAGGAAATAGTCGTCCATCTCCTTGATGCACGCGGCCTTCTTCGCGGCGTCCTTCAAGGCGGCGCAGTCGTTGTCGATCTTGCGCAGGTCGGGCGCGATGCCGCCCGAGATCGCCTCGATGCCGTGGCAGCGCGCGCAGTTCTGGTTGTAGGCGGAGGTGCCGATCTTGATGGCCGGCGCATTGCCGCGATACGGGTTCTCCGGCTTCCAGTCCTTGCCCAGCTCGGGCAGGCCGGTCGTGTCCACGGCCTGCGGGGTCACGTCGCCATGCGACCAGGCCAGCGTGGCGCCGGCCAGGCAGCCCGCCGCCACGAGCAGCACGCCCGCCTTGCGCAGCGCGTTGCCCCATCGGCCATCCGCATGCTCGACAGCGTCGCGCGCCCGCCCTGCCTTCGAATCGAATCTCGTCATCTGGGTCTCCGTTCAAGTGAAGTGAAAACATGAACGGATGCGCAAACGCCATGCCACGCCAAGGGTGTTGCAGGCGGGAACACAAATTGCGTTGATTGCCCTGCGTGTGGCATCCTGTGTGACGGCCAGCCGGCAAGTGACAGGGAGGGCGGACTCCCTGTGTGCCAGAACGGAACACATGGCCGGCCACGCGATGTATTGCGAACCGGACGACCTGCTCGCCTAGAAGCAGAGGAGACGAATCAATGGTTGAATCCCCCCGCGCGCTGCCCCCGGCGCGCAAGACCTGGTCGACGCCGGCCGCGCTGCCCATCCCCCAGCAGCCGGCCCGCACCGAGCTCATCGAGCAGTGGCATCAGCGCTGCGCCGCGCTGGGCCTCACGCGCATCGAACGGCCGGACTTCGAGCCGCTCATGCGCAGCGATCTCGCCGTGGCGCGGGAACGCAACCAGCGCCTGTTCACGCATGCTGCGCCGGTGATGGAGATGCTGTTCGAGCAGATCGTCGACACCGAAAGCATGATCGTGCTGGCCGATGTGACGGGCACGATCCTCCACTCCGTCGGCGACGACAAGTTCCTGCAGCGCGCCGACAAGGTCGCCCTGATGCCGGGCGTGAACTGGGCCGAGCACTCCAAGGGCACCAACGCCATCGGCACGACGCTGTTCGAAGAGGCGCCCACCGTGGTCCACGGCGGCGAGCACTTCATCCACGCCAACAACTTTCTCACCTGTTCGGCGGCGCCCATCTTCGACCCGCGCGGCAACATGCTCGGCGTGCTCGACGTCACCGGCGACCAGCGCTCCTACCACCAGCACACCATGGGCCTGGTGCGCATGTCGGCCCGCATGATCGAGAACCAGTGGCTGTCGGACGACTACGGCAACCGGCTGCGGCTTCACTTCCACAGCCGCGTGGAGTTCATCGGGACGCTGCTCGAAGGGATCATCGTGGTCGGCGGCGACGGCAAGATCCTCGGCGCCAACCGCAGCGCGCTGGACCAGCTCGACATGAGCAGCGCGGCGCTGCGCATGCACAGCCTGACCAGCCTGTTCGGCACCACCGCCCCGGCCGTGTTCGACCACTTCCGCTCGCCCTTGCCCGCGCCGATGACGCTGTGCCTGTCCAGCGGGCGGCCGTTCCATGTCAACGCCCGGTTCAACGGGCCGCAGCGTTCCATGGTCATGGAGCCGCAGATCACGAGTCCGGTCATCGACGTGCAGGCCCATCGCCGCGATGCCGGGGCCGAGGCCGGCAAGCGCTACGGCACGCTGGCCGGGGACACGGCGCATTCCGCCGACGGCACGCTGTTCTCCGGCCTGCACTACCTGAACACCGGCGACCCGCAGATCGCGACGCTGGTGCAGAAGGTGCAACGCGTGATGAACCGCGACATCCCGCTGCTGATCCTCGGCGAGACCGGTACGGGCAAGGAACTGCTGGCCCGCGCCGTGCACCAGGATTCGAACCGTGCCAAGCAGCCTTTCGTGGCAGTCAACTGCGCATCCATCCCGGAGTCGCTGATCGAGGCCGAACTGTTCGGCTACGAGGACGGCGCCTTCACCGGCGCGCGCCGCAAGGGCGCGGTCGGGCGCATCGTGCAGGCCAACGGCGGCACCCTGTTCCTCGACGAGATCGGCGACATGCCACTGCCCCTGCAGGCCCGCCTGCTGCGCGTGCTGCAGGAGCGCAACGTGACGCCGCTGGGCAGCCTCAAGTCCATTCCGGTGGACATCGCGGTCATCGGCGCGACGCACCGCAAGCTGCGCGAAATGATCGATGCCGGCACTTTCCGCGAAGACCTGTACTACCGCCTGAACGGCCTCGTGGTGCGCTTGCCCGCGCTGCGTGACCGCTGCGACCTCGACGTGGTGGCGCGGCGCATCCTGCTGGCCGAGTGCCCGCACGCCACGCCGGGCATCAGCCCGCAGGTGATGGCGCTGTTCAAGGGCTACGCCTGGCCCGGCAACGTGCGCCAGCTTGCGAACGTGCTGCGCACGGCCTCCGTCATGGCTGCCGGCGAAGGCCAGATCGCGGAGCACCACCTGTCCGATGATTTCCTGGAGGATGTGCAGAGCGCGCGGCATGCGCGCCCTCTTGTGGCTCCTGCGGCCGTGCCCGTGCCGCCAGCTGGCGCCGACGGGGCGCAGGCGCCTCATCAGCCTCATTTGCCTCATCTACAGCATGGCCCCGCGGCTGCCGATGCCCACGGTATTGCGGCCGGTACAGGAATGGCGCCGGTGCAAGCCGTGGCGGAGGCCGCCGTCCCGCGCACCCTGGGCGAAGCAGAAGTCGAACTCATCCGCAAGACGCTCGCGGATGCCAACGGCAACATCTCGGAAGCATCCAAGCGGCTGGGCATCAGCCGCAACACCATCTATCGCAAGCTTCGCTGGGGCAAGTAAGGCGCAGTGCACGCTGTACCGCCATTGCACGGCGGTGTGCCAGCCTGGAGCACTGCCCTGTCCCGCGGGCGCCCGTGGGCGTGCCGGCACCAGGGCAATCACTGATCTTTCTGCAGGGGCTGCGCCGGGCCGCACGGGCATGCGATTTGCGCAATCGACGCGCCCCCGGCAATTCCGCCCGGGGCTACAACGTGCCGCCGAGACGCCGCAGCAAAGACCATGATCACGCCCGATGCGCGCCCCTGCATGTCGCCCCGGCTCCACATGCAGTTCGAGCCCACGCAGGACAGCTGGGTGCTGCTCTTTGCCGAAGGCCCGGTGCAACTCAACGCTCCGGCCGCGGAGATCCTGCAGCGCTGCGACGGCAGGCGCACAGTGGACGAGATCGTCGCCGAGCTGGAGATCGTGTTCGCGCAGGCGCCCTTGCATGACGACGTGGTGGTCTTCCTGAGCCAGGCGCTGCAACGCGGCTGGCTGCAGTAGGCATGGCGAGCCTGCGCTGGCCGTGGACGGCCTGGCTGCTCGCGCTGGTGCTCGGCTTGCTGCTTGGCGCCGCGGGCCCTGCGCAGGCCGGCGTGATGACGCGCGACGACATGCGCAAGGCATTTCCGGCACCGCTCTCCGTGGGCGAGAAAGACACGCAACTGCCGGTGTGGCCCATCTTCAGGCAGGACGTGACCACGCCGATCCTGGCCGGCTACGTCTTCGAATCGATCGACTTCGCGCCCATACCCGGCTTCTCCGGCACGCCGCTCAACCTGCTGGTGGCGCTCGATCCCAAGGGCGCCTTCCTCGACGTGCGCGTGCTCTCGCACCATGAGCCGGTGTTCCTCGAGGGCCTGGGCGAGGCGCCGCTGTTCCGCTTTGCCGACCAGTACAAGGGGCTGTCGCTGCAGCAGAACATCAAGATCGGCTCGAATGCCAACCGTGGCGAGGAGCGCGGCAGCGCCAACGTGTACATCGACGGCGTGGCCAAGGCGACCGCCTCGGTGCGCATCCTGAACCAGAGCCTTCTGTCGTCTGCCCTGCGGGTGGCGCGCGCCAGGCTCGGCTTCGCTGGCGGACAGGACCCGGACCAGGTCGCGCGCGTGCGGCGCGACACCTATGCGCCCATGGACTGGAATGCGCTGCGCAAGGCCGGCCTGGTCCAGCACCTGGCGATCACCCATGGCATGGTGGAGAAGGCCTTCGAGGACAGCGGCGTGGAAGTGCCGGTGGCGGGACGGGAGAACGAGATCTTCTCGACGCTGTACGTCGCGTACCTCAACGCGCCGTCCGTGGGCCGCAACCTGCTCTCCGAGCCGGGCTGGCAGCACCTGCTCGGGCGCATCGACGACGGCGACCATGCCCTGCTCGTGATCGCCTCCGGCCCGTATTCCTTCGTCGGCGACAAGTTCGTGCGTGGCGCGGTGCCCGACCGGCTCACGCTCAAGCAGGGCGACCTGCCCCTGGAGTTGCGCGACCTCGACCTGGACGATCCGCTGAAACTGCCGGCCGACCTGCGCGGCGCGGATGCCAAGGTGTTCCGCGTGATCGGGCCGGCCGGCCTCGACCCGGCGCACACCTTGAACTTCGCGCTGCGCGTGACGCGCGACAAGGGCATGGTCTACCCCGAGCGCATCAGCCGCAGCTTTGCCGTGCCCTACACGCTGCCCGCCGACCAGGTGACGCTGCCGGAGTCGGACAACAAGGGATGGCAGGGCATCTGGCGCGCGCGGGCCTGGGAACTGGCCGTGCTCGCCGCCGCGCTGGTCTTGCTGGGCGTGGTGCTGGCCCGGCCGAAATGGATCGTCGCGACGCCGACGCGGCTCGCGCGCTTTCGCACGGGCTACCTCGTATTCACGCTGGTCTTCATCGGCTGGTTCGCGCAGGGGCAACTTTCGATCGTCAACATCACAGCGCTGGTCCAGGCGCTGGTGGCCCGGCGCGAACTGGCCTTCTTTCTCTACGACCCGATGACGGTCGCGCTGTGGGCCTTCGTCGCGCTGACGCTGGTGGTGTGGGGGCGCGGTACCTTCTGCGGCTGGCTCTGCCCCTTCGGCGCGATGCAGGAGCTGGTGGCGCAGGTGGCGCGCTTCGCGGGCATCCGCCGAATCAAGCTGCACCGCGACCTGGATGCGAAGCTGAAGTGGGTCAAGTACGCGGTGCTCTCGGCGATCGTCGGGCTGGCCGTGGTGTCGCCGACATGGACCGACAGCGCGGTGGAAGTCGAGCCCTTCAAGACCGCGATCACCCTGGGCTTCGTGCGCTCGTGGCCTTTCGTCGCATGGGCCGCCGGGCTGCTGTTGCTCAATGTCTTTCTCTACAAGGGCTTCTGTCGCTACCTGTGCCCGCTGGGCGCCGGGCTCGGCCTGCTCGGCCGCGTGCGCCTGCTGCGCTGGATTCCGCGCCGCAAGGAATGCGGCACGCCCTGCCAGACCTGCCGGCACCGCTGCGAGTACCAGGCCATCCGGCCGAGCGGCGCCATCGTCTACGAGGAATGCTTCCAGTGCCTGGACTGCGTGGCCATCCACGACAGTCCCCAGCGCTGCGCACCGCTCATCGCCAGGGGGCGCGCCCGTGTCATCGCGATCCGTCCGCTGCCTACGCTGGCCGGGAGCGAGGCGTGAAGCGGCGGCAGTGGCTTCGCGCGACCCTGGGGCTGGGTGCGCTCGCGGGGCTCTCCGGCCTGTCGCCGGCGGTGAAGTCGCTGCGCTGGGAGCAACGGGCGATGCTCGGCTTCGGCACCACGCTTTCCTTGCGCGCCGCGCACGAGGATGCGGTCGTGCTCGAGCGTGCGCTCGATGCCGGCATGCAGGCGCTGCGTCGCATCGAAAGCCAGATGAGCCTGTTCCAGCCCGACAGTGCGCTGTCGCGGCTCAATCGCGACGGCACGCTGCATGCGCCACCCGATGAACTGGTCGACATCCTCGATATCGCGCATGCCGTCTCGCGCGACAGCGACGGCGCCTTCGACGTCACGGTGCAACCGCTGTGGCTCGCCTTCGAATCAGCCCGACGCGCAGGACGCTTGCCGACCGCACGCGAGGTGAACGAGGCTCGCGCCAAGGTCGACTGGCGTGCGCTCGACGTCGCCCCCCGTCGTATCCGCTTCGATACACCGGGCATGGCGGCCACGCTGAACGGCATCGCGCAGGGCTATGCGGCCGACCATGTGCGAGCGGTGCTCGCATCGCACGGGATCCGGCATGCACTGGTCGATGCCGGCGAGTTCGCACCGCTTGGCGCCAACAGCAACGCCAGGCCCTGGACGCTCGGCATCGCCGATCCGCACGAGCAGTCCGCGCTGATCGCAAGGCTCATGACGGATGGCCGCTGCATCGCCACCTCCGCCGACAACCTCAGCAGCTTCAGCGCCGACCATCGGCACCACCACATCTTCGACCCGCACACAGGCTATTCGCCATCGGCGCTGTCGTCCGTGACCGTTGTTGCGGACACGGGCGCGATGGCCGATGCGTTGACCAAGGTGTTCTTCGTCGCCGGACCTGCGCAGGCGCGTGTGCTGGCGCATCGGTGGCAGGTCGATGCGCTGTGGGTCGACAAGGCCGGCCGATGGGAGGCCACGCCCGGCCTCCGACTCGAACGGAACATATAGGTCCGCCGAAGCTACGCCAAGCAGGCACCAGTTCACAGTGACATAGCGCACACGCTTTCGTTGCGATTGGACACTGTTCTCGCAAATCGAATCCTCATAGATTCATGACCTCGGGCACACAGCCCCCCATGCCACCTGGAGCAATGTCATGACATCCACCTCACGCACGCGGTTCCGGCCGGCCACCACCCAGCGACCGGCCGCGGACGACCTCGTCTAGCGCCGCAAGCCTCAGCCCCCCAGCCTGGTTGATCCAGGGCATCTCGAGCGAGACGCCCGGGGATCCGTTCGTCCAGCGTTTCCCGAACACGAAGGAGTTGCGTGCCATGAACACAAACGGATGGGACACCATCTCGGTCCTGAACATCGAGCAGGTCAACACCCAGCTCAAGACCCGCCTGGGCGCCCTTGTGATGACCTTCGCCACCTCGTGGCTCGATGGTTTCTCTGGCTCCTACACCGCCACCGGCAACTTCGGACCGTGGTCGATCACAGGGGGATCGGGCTCCGACATCTACCTGACGCTGCCCATCACATCCGGCTCGCTGCAGGCGCAGGGCTCCAGCGCCGCGCCGACCGACATCAGCGGCATGTCGGTCACGGTGATCGTCAACCTCGAATGGGTGCCCGCCGTCGTCACGCCGCAGGGCAAGAGCCTGCAGTTCGCGCTGTCATCGGTGACGGCGCCCGGGGCGACGCGGCAGCCGGGCGGCATCTACGTCAAGTCTGTGACCGATCCCAGAAACACCGGCTTCGGCGCCGAGGTGGGCAGCGGCATTGCCAACGCGCTGCTCGACAACAAGGACAAGATCACCTTCATCTTCGCGCAGACCGGCGTCGTTGATTTATCGACCGCCACCTGGCTCGCACCCAGGCAGTCGACCTACAGCTTCCAACAGCCCGGCGGCGGCAACGCCCAGTACCTGGCGATCCTCAGCGTCGTGGACGACCGCGACATCTCCACGCTCAGTTCCAACATCGATGCCGGGATTGCCTCGACGCAGTACCCGCTCTCCTTCGTCATCTCCGGCGACCTCTTCCTGCAGTACGTGATCCTGCCGTCGCTGACCAAGGCGTTCACCGACGCGAATGCCAGCACCTTCGCGTACGCCAATGGCCAGATCACCGTGGTCCATCCCTTCGACCTCGACAAGGTCAAGTCCGGCGCGATCTGGTACACGCCAAACGTCACTTCGATGGTGGTGACCATCGACGCCAACGCGCTGAAGAACGTCACCAGCGGCAGTGTCTATCTCGACATGCCCAACGCGTACCTGGACTTCTCCGCCACGACCGTCAACGTGCTGACCTACGACCCGGCGAGCAAGGCCTTCGGATTCCTCAAGGACCCGAACCCGACGACCAGCACGAAGGACCGCGTGCCCTGGTACGACTACTTGCTGACCCTGGGCGCCATCGGAGCCGCCATCACGGCCATCGTGCTGGCGGCGGTGGAGTCCGGGCTGGCGGGCAGCCTGGCCGGCTCGGCCCTGGCCGGCAGCCTGTCCGATGCGCCTGCCACCTCGGTGACCTGGCAAGGACTGGGCCAGATCACCATCGCCGCCGGCTCGCTCAACGACTGCTTCCTGCTGCAGGCGAACGTCGCCTGACTCACAACGCCGGTGCGGTCTCGATGCGATCGCCTGGTGTGACCAACCGCTCGTTTGCGGAGCCTTTACTCAACGTCCTGCCAGAGAGGTAACAGATGACCACCACCACCACATCCACCCAATGCGCCGCGAACCCCACGCCGCCCGCGGCGGGGCGCGCGTCGACGAACAACTGGGACACTGCCTTCGCGCTGAACTTCGCGAACGCCAACAAGGCGATCAAGGCGCAGAAGAGCTCGCCACCCTCCTTTGCTGGCACCAAGGCCGGCGGAGGGTTCAGCGGCCCGGCCATCGCCGTCACCGGCACCTTCGGCGACTGGCAACTGAGCGGCGGCAGCGGCTCGCTCGCCGAACTCACGCTGCCCATCTCGGGAACCGCCACGGCGCAGCAGACGCCACCGGTCGCCCTGCCCTTCAACGGCTCGGCGGTCATCCAGATCTCGCTGCAGTACCTGCCCCAGCCCGGCGCGAGCGTGCCGACCAGCAACGCCACCGGCGGCACGACCAATGCGCTCAAGCCCAACCTCACGACGACCGACCCGGTGACGCAGCCGATCGTCTCCATCATCAGCCTCACCCTCAACCCCGAGGCGGCCGATGCCAAGGATGCCGTCCAGGATGTGCTGGAGGCTTGGCTGCTGGCCAACCTCGGCAGCTTCAACCACACCTTCGCGGCCATCGACCTCGGCGCCGTCGCCGACAAGGACCAGTTCCAGTGGCTCAACCCGACGACGGTCGGCTACGGCATCAACAACCCCGTCGGCGCCAAGCCGGATGACTACGTCTTCGGCGTGCTGGCGATGACCGAGGGCCGGACCGGCACCAACCTCGGCCACGACATCTCGCCCAACATCATCCCGACCGGATGCAACGCGGGCTTCCTCATCTCGCAGGAGCGCTTCCTCAACAAGATCATGCTGCCCGGCATCGAGAAGCTGTTCCTCAACGCCAGCAACGCCGACTTCAACGTCACTGCCGACGGCTCCACGATCACCAACGTCAACAAGGTGACCTTCCACGACTTCACGAGCGCGAGCAAGTCCGGCGACACGGTGAACATCACCGGCGCGAACCTCGACGTCGGCAAGTTCACGCTGATCGCCAACGTCACGACCATCTCGATCAACTTCACCGACCTCAACTTCCCGTGGAACGGCGGCGACTACACCGTGCACATGGACTACACCGGGGAGTCGGAGCTCTACATGGACGCGGCCAGGCACTTCCAGGCGTGCACGGTCGGCAAGCCGAGCCTGGCCGTGACGGTCACGCAGTCCTCGGCGTCCAAGTGGACCAACCTCATCGTGGGCATCGTCGAGGGCATTGCCTTTGCCGTGGTGGGTGCGGCCATCGGCGGCGCCCTCGGCCCCGTTGCCGAGGGCGCTGGCGAAGCCATCGAGGAAGGTGGGGCGAGCGCGGCCGAGGCGGTCGAGGACTCCGGCGACGCGCTGAACTTCAGCGGCGACCTGCCGGCGGACGACGACATCACCAACCTCGATGAGGAAAACGCCGAAGCGGACTCCGACGCTTCCGAGGAAGTGGAGAACGCCGACAACGAGTCCTACAAGTCCAAGTTCGAAGGCTTCTTCCGCCGCAACTGGCGAAAGATCCTCGGCATGGCGATCGGTGGCGCGGTGGGTGCCGCGGCGGCGAAGTTGCCCGACATCCTCGAGGCCTATTCCGAGAACGACCTCGCCAACATGCCCACGCTCGACGAGTTCGTCGACTACTCGGTCGCACCGGTCGCGTGGCCGGGCCAGACCGGCTACACGCTGCAGAACCTCTCGCTCAACGAGTCCCTGCAGATGGGTCTCAACGTCCAGATCTCATCCACCTGAGGAGCCATCATGACAAGCATCAGCACGAACAACTGGGACACCGCATTCGGCACCAAGTTCAAGGACGCCAACGCGGCCATCGTCGCCCAGAAGACTTCACCGGCGTCATTCACCGGCAGCCACTCGGTGGTGGGCGGGTCGATCGCCGTGACCGGCACCTTCGGCGACTGGCAACTCAGCGGCGGCTCCGGCTCGCTGTTGCAGATGACCCTTCCCATCACGGCCGGAACGGTGTCCGGCGCGGGCCAGGCGCAAGCGTCGTATGCCGGCAGCGCCGTCATCCAGATCAGCCTGGGCTTCATCCCGCAACCGGGCAACACGGTGAACGACCTCAAGCCGGACGCCCATGCGCCCGCATCGGTGCTCAGCCTCACGCTCGCTTCGGGCCCCGACTCCGCAAGCGACGCCATCAAGGGCGCGCTCGGTGACTGGCTCAACACGAGCCTCGACCAGTTCAACCACGTCTTCGCCGCGGTCGACCTCAGCACCTCGGTCGACACCGGCGACTTCGCCTGGCTCCAGCCGACCTACCTCGGCTACGCGATCTACACGGAGAACTTCGCGAGCGTGGACGACTACCTGTTCGGCGTGCTTGCCATGACCGAGAACAGGACCGGCTCGCGGCTGTCTCCCGAACTCGACCCGGGGATCATTCCCGCCGGGTCGGACGCGGGCTTCCTCATCTCGCCCACCTGCGTCATGCAGCAGATGTTCGAGCCCCATGTCGCGGACCTGTTCAAGGGCGACACGCCGGCCAGCTTCGACTACCTGGACGCCGGCATGACGCTCTACAACACCACCGTCCTGGGGCTGCCCGACTTCACCCTGTCCGACGGCCACAAGGTCACCGACGCGAGCATCAACGCCGATGGCTTCAGCCTGGCGATCGGGTCGGGCTCGGTGGTCATCGCCTTTACCGGACTCACCTTCACCTACAAGCCGGGCTACACGGTCACGGTCGACTACCGGTCGGTCAACGCGATGGCGACCGACAGCGACGGCCACCTCCAGTTGACGCAGACCGGCGCGCCCACGGTGTCGATGAGCATCTCCGAAAGCTCGGGACAGAAGTGGAAGGAGATCTGGGAGGGCATCGGCATCAGCATTGCCGCGGCCATCGTCGGTGCGGTGATCGGCGGCGTGGCAGAGGCCGGCCTCGCGGCACGGGCCGCGGCGAACGCGATCAGTGCCGGCGTGGACGCCAGCGTGGACGGAACCGTGAGCATCGAGCTCAACCCCGTCGTGGCCGCGCTGAGCCCCCAGGAGCAGTTGCAGGCGGACATCGCCGCCCTGAAGTCGGCCGTCACGCAACTGAAGAACGCGGACGCCGCGGTGGGCTTCGCGGGCTTCTTCCGTGCCAACGCGTTCAAGCTGCTCGGCGCCGCGATCGGCGCGGCCATCGGCGGCAGCGTGGGCAGCATCCCCGCGATCCTCGACGGGTACGCCGACGACGACAGGGACCGGATGCCCACACTCGACGATTTCGCGGCCAATGCGATCGGCAGCACGCAATGGGCCCAGGGGACGAGCTACACGCTCACATCGGCGGCGCTGAACACCTCGCTGCAGCTCGGCCTGACGGCGGCGAAGTCCTGACCATGGCTACGCCCGCCTCCACGTACGGCTGGGACATCGTAGTTGCCACGCGCACGAGCGTGGTCAACGCGGGACTGGTCGATCCCGGGCCGCAGCCGTTCGACGAGACGGTTGTCCACGGCGGAACGTCGGTGCATGCCGTCGGCAGCACAGGTCGCTGGCAAGTGACCGTCGGGGGCAGCGGCGCACTGGTCAACTTCGTCGTGCCCTGCGCCACGCTCACGCTCAGCAGCGGGGGCAAGACGGTGCAGTTTGCCGAGGGGCAGTTCGAGGTGCAGGGTCGGCTTGTACTTGCCCCGGCCCGTGGCGGGAGTCGGCAACTCGTGGTCGCGACGGGGCCGGGCGCGCTGACGGTGCTCGTCGCGAGCTTTCCGCAGCCGGGCTTCGAGGCATATCCGCCCTACGCGACCTCGGCGTTGCAGCAATGGCTCGACGCGCAGGCCTCGCTGCCCTACGTGCTGGCAACGGTGGCGCTGCGAGATCCCGCCGCCAGCGGACCGGGCGCCGCGCTGGCGCCTGTCAGCGCCAGCTATGCCTATGCCGACGCGACGGGTGGCGGGGGCGTGCTGGGCGTGCTCGGCAGCGTCACCGACGGAACGACGATCGGCGCGCAACTGCTGCAGGAGGTGTCCCCTGACGCCGTCACGACGACCGATACGGCGCTCCTCGTCAGCGCTGCGGTGCTCCAGCAGCTCGTGAATGGCGCCGCGTCCGCCGTCAAGCTCCCGGGCACTCCGGGGTCCGCCTGCACGGTGCACGACCCCGTCTCGTTCAGCGTCGTCACAAAGGGCACAGCATGACCGCCGCCGCCACCGCCGCACCGACCGCAAGCCCAAGCCCAAGCCCAAGCCCAAGCCCAAGCCCAAGCCCTGCACCAGCCGCCGGCCCCGGCCTGATGGCCGACACCTACGGCTGGGACACCGTCTTCGCCATCCGCGCGGACGACGTCAACGCCGCCATCAAGACCCTCGCGACCTCGCCCAAGACCTTCAGCGCCTCGACCACTGACCCGCACACGCAGGCCACCATCCAGGTGAGCGGCACTTTCTCGGACTGGGCCATCACGCTGGGCGGCAGCGGCAAGCTGCTCCACGTGAGCACGCCGGTCACGTCCCTCGTCGCAGCCGGGACCGTGAATGGCCAGCCGGTGAGCTTCACCTACGGCGCGGGCAGCTTCGAGATCGAGGTGGAACTCGAGTACGTGCCGCACACGGACCCGCCTCCTCCCGGCGCAACGGGCACCTTCCACAAGCTCATCGTCAAGGCCACCCCGCCTGTGCCGCAGCAGCAGGTCGTCACCGTCCTCGGAGGCTACGATTTCGGCAACAGCACCGACCCGCAGCACCTGCCCTTCGCGTCCGTCTCCGACGACGTCATCGCGGCGATGCAGACCTGGTTCAATGCCAACCTCGGCGACTTCGAGCACGTCTTCGCCACCGTCAACCTGGGCCGCGACGCCGACCAGGGCCAGTTCGCCTGGTTGCTTCCGACGTACTCCAGCTACGCCTACATCGACGGCGCAACGCTCGACACGAGCATCCTCGGCATCCTCTGCATGACCGGCGGCCGCGACGGCACAGCGCTGGACCAGGAGGTGTCGCCCAACGCCATCCCGGCCGGTTCGCGGGCCGGCTTCCTCATCGCGCCGGAGCGCTTCGTCAACGAGATGCTGTGGCCGTCGATGCCGCTCGTCTATGCCGGTGCAGCGACGACCGACTTCACACCGCGCAGCGACGGCACCGGCCTGACCCTCGCCAACGGTCCGGTGTCCATCAAGGACATGGTGGATTCCAGCGGCTCGTCGCATACGACCGTGCTGCAGAACTTCGAGCTGTCCACCGCCGATGCCACGCTGACGATCGATGCCACGACGCAGACCGAGGTCTCGCCAGGCATCCAGGCCTATACGCACAACGTCGCGTCGTACACGATGGCGCTGCACCAGGCGAGCCCGACCGTGCAGACGATCTACTACGTGCAGTCCGGCAAGGTGACGGTCGAGCACTGGACCGAGGAGAGCGAGGGCGTGAAGCTCACCAAGATATTCGAGGGCATCGCGGCGGCGCTGATCACCATCGCTGTCGGGGTGCTGACTGACGGTGCGGGCTTCGTCATCGCCGCCGTGGTGATGGGTGTGCTCGCGGGCGTGGCCGCCAAGGTGCCGGACATCATTGCCGATGCCAATACCGACGCCGCGCCGTCGATCAGCCTGCTCACCTTCAATGCGGTCGACCCGCTGCAGTGGAGCGACCAAAAGGACTTCACGCTGGACCAGGTCTCGCTCAACTATTCGCTGCAGATGGGGGGGACGCCGCACTTTGGCGGGGGGGCGTGAAATCCAAGGCCTCGTTCGCCGGGTTGTTCCCGATTACAAATTCCGAGCGTCCATTGCCCTTGGGGTCATTAACGCAACTCAGCAAATTCGGCCGCTACAGAGCGCCCATATCTACATGCAAAACAGGCGTGATGTATGAATACTCTTCGGCTGACGCAAGGTCGAACAAAAACGTTCGACGGAAACTTCAGCCACAATCATCAATGGTAAACCGCATTGCTCCCTTAGAGCCGGCATATGTCGCTACGCCGGGTACTTGCTCCGACATCCTCAGCAAAAAATCGGTCTTTCTACTTCTATTACTTTGGCCACAACTCGAGGATGCGCTCCATTAGCTGCAGTCGAGGCGCAAGTTGCGGACCCGCGCCTGCTTTCACAGGACTTGCCAGACCTCTTCTAAATATATTTGCCATCGCCTCGACCGACTGACGATTCAATCCCTTTTTAATCATATCAATCACCATCGATCGATTTAGAGATTGCGTTCTTGCCACCGTCGCCGCGACCCCTTGTGCAGACGTCCCCTCGCCCCACTTGACGATATCGGCAATTTCTCGGTTTCCAAGCAGTGCCCCTTCCTCGGCCGCCACAGTTTGAGGAGTTGCAATACGGCGCGGAAATCTTGAACGCGGGGCAGCAGAGGCAGACATGCCAATGCCCATCGTCAAAATGAATATTACAGCAGGCAATGTGCCTACAATAAAATTGAAATTGTAGTCATCCATGATTTTGAGTATCGCTTGCTTGGCATCCCAAAGGCGCGGCGCAGACGAAGAATTAATGCTATTCGGAAACAATCGATTTTGCTGACCCACAGTGACTTCTGCACGCGCTGAAATAGCGGCTTCCCTCGACATTCCATAGCCGACAATTTCGGAAATATTAAAATCAATCAGCGCTGCGTCACTGTATTCCAGAATTACCCATGTTGATAGATTGCCATGCTCGCTGCGGTAGGAGATGTCGTAGTAGGCAGCCGTGAAGTTATCCAGATAGCGATCAGAGGAATAAGGGGTGGTCATATTTGAGCTACCATTTGATAAAATATCTGGGCGCCACAAGGCGTTGCAGTCCCCCTGAACGTCGAGGCCGAGCTTGAGGCGTCCGCTTCGGGACGTCACAATGCCGTTGCCTTACGGCATTCAAGCCTATTTATTCCTCGTATTGGTGAAACATGAACATTGGACCTTGCCCCGCACCAACCTCCAACTGGATCGCCATCAGCAATGGTGAGTCATCAGAATTATCTGCCACTGAGGAGATCTGACGTTTGGACGATAAAGAGGCACTATTGCGTTCTGCAGGATGCTGGGAACACTAAGTTTCAGATCTAGAACCATTTTTCCTGAGCTCTTTTTATTCCAGTGCAAAGAAAATAGCTGGTGTGATTTCGCCTTGGGTCGCATGCCCCTAATTCTCGAGTCAACGCTTGATTGGCCGAACCCCGTCGGAGTGTAGGAACTGTCCGCCAATTTCCGAGTATGCTGGCATCGCCAGAATAGCGCTTCTTAACGTTGCTTCTTGAAAAGCGTTCACTCGATTACCAGTCAACAAGGTATCCGCAATCGAAAGCGCCGCCGGCAATGTCCTCCGATCTATCGCGCCGGGGTAGTTGCTCGCCCGAAGCCCGCCAAACCGAAGATAAACCGCCTGCACAATCCATGCCAACATTTCATCATAAATGGTAGCTGCCGCCTTGCCGCGCATATCCGTTCGCACGTGAACGGCCTCATGAATTAAAGCAGACTTATAATACAACGAGCTCGCAACATCAAACTGGACCATTACAACGTCATATTTATGTATCGTTTTGGCAGTCCCCGGATTGAGGGTTGGATCGTGGACGACCAGCACCTGACCGCTTTCAACCACGTGCATCACTTTGTGTAGCGATACAGAATTTATGTGAGCGCCGTGGAAGCGAACATTGATCGGAAAGGCTGCACTACCTCGTAAAACCTGCGCCATCATCGGCCCAACATTCTTAAAGTATCTGCTGACCATCAGACGTTGTTTTAAATAGTCATCCACTTTATTCATGGATCGCTTCCTTTAATACTAGGTCGCTGGCGGCATGAATTGTCATAACATTAATCCCCGTAGAAGCCGTTGCGCGGATAGTCGCAATCGACCGGTGTGGCCTCGAATTTCTTTGAAGAATCGGAACGTTGGCGCTACCGAGTTGCCGGTTCTGCCTCCTTACTGGGTCCGCCTTCCCCGTCCTTGCTTGCGATGCTCCGTAGTGCCGTCGTTTTGCGCGCAGAACCATAGCGTCCTTACCGACACGCGGCGGCCGGGAGCGAGCGTGCGCCAGAACATCAAGTCGGCATTGGTCGGCGGATCGCTTTTGATGCGGAATTGGAATTCACCATGAACACTCCATAAATCCGTGCATTCACCGCGATTCTGCTGAATCTGTCGGCCGATCGATTCCCGGTCCGAGCGCACGTATTCGATCGCGAGTCGAATAGCCAAATTTTTAGAATCCTGTGTACTTGATTCAAGTTACGTGCCCCATCTGTCAAAAATCCGAGCACCCGTTGCGCTTACCGTCACTCACGCAACTCAGCAAGTTCGGCCGTGAACGCACGCGCGTCCATTCGGCGCCCAGCACGTCGCCTTGCTGCGTGACGCGGTCCCCGTCGAGCGACCCTGTCGCAAAGCAGATCGGCGGCGGGCCGAGGTTGCGATCGAAGGTGTAGGTGTTGGTGTCTTCCCGCACCACGTCGGGTGGGGCAGGTGGCGCGAGGTCCAGCACCAGCGAGCCCGGGATGAAGTTGATCGCGTAGCCCTCTTCAGACGTGAACTTGCCATTGATGGCATAGCGTCCTGCAGGGCTGCCGGGGGTGGCCGGCGTGGACAGTGCGCCCTTTATCCCGACACCCGTGTCGCCAAGGATCAAGCCGCTCTCGCCATAGGTCATCGCCGGGAAGGTTTGACCCGCGAACGTCCGCAGGTCGGCAGCGGTCAGTGTGAGGACGGGCTGCTGCGTGTAGATGAAGTGGTCGTCGTTGTTGGAGACAGACACGCCGCACGCGCCCCCGTAGCTGCAGTGGTAGAGGTTGGGCAGGCGCCCCGAACCGGCCAATCCGCCGCGCGTCTCGCCTTCCCACGACTGGGCCCACACCCGCCACGTGCCCCCGGTGATGGCGCTGCCGCTGGTGTTCTGCAAGCGCCCGGCCGTGACCAGGTCGGCCGAGGTCGCGCTGTTGACCTTGCCCGCGAGCGTCATGTCGCCATCGAGGTTGCGCACGCGCACCGTGTCGGCCGACACGCCGGCAACGGTGAGCGCACCCGCATTGGCAAAGTCGAAGCGGCCCGCTGCTCTGCCGGCCACGGTACCGACCTGGTTCGCAGGGTTGTCGAGCAGCACGTCGCCGGTGTCGGAGCTTGCCTGCAGCGAGGCGGCCACGATGGCCTGCGGCGGCGACGTCGGCGCGAGCAGCGACCTGTCGGCCTT
Source organism: Variovorax sp. dw_954 (assembly GCF_018449755.1). Lineage (NCBI taxonomy): Bacteria > Pseudomonadati > Pseudomonadota > Betaproteobacteria > Burkholderiales > Comamonadaceae > Variovorax > Variovorax sp. dw_954. The sequence continues at coordinate 264,910 of NZ_JAAVVD010000009.1, forward strand.
TCCGGTCTTGTCGTCTCCTGCGGTGGCTTTGCCGAGACCTCCGCTGTCCGAGGCTTGCGTGACGCTGCCATTGGCGTGCAGGCCGGCGGCGCTGGTCGCGCTGACGTTTCCAGCCAGCATCAGGTCGCCGTGCATCGCGTTGACGTTCAGGTCTGTGGCGGTCAGTCCGCTGCCCGACATGGACTGCTGCGCGTCTGCGACGTTGACCGCGCCGACGGTCAGCGCACCGGCATTCGTGAAGTCGAAGCGACCAGCGGCGCCGCCGGCAACGGCGCTCGTACTGACGCCCGCCGCGTTCAAGCTCACGTCACCGCCGCGCGCGGTGGCCAGCAAGCCATTCGTCACGGTCAGCGTGCCTGTCGATGACTGCGCGATGCCGTTGCCATCGATCGAGAGATCCGTCGCGCTTACAGGTGCATTCAACGCAAGGTTGCCGACGCCGCCGGCTTGCAGGATGGCGGTGCTGGCCGAGGCGACGGGGGCACTGATGTCCAGGTCACCGCCGCTGGTACGAACGCGCACAGCATTGCCCGTCACGCCGCGGCCGGTTTCGAGCAACGGCGCGGCTGGGCCAGCCGGGAGTACGGCAAGTTGTGCCAGCACGCTGACCGGGCCGATCGCCAGCGAGTCGGCGTCGGTGTAGTCGAAGCGCCCCGCTGCGCTGCCGGCAAGCGCAGCGGCGTGATTGACACCTGCGCTCAGGTTCACATCCCCTGTGGTCGAGCGCACCAGCAGGCCTCCTGCAGTGATGCCACCTGCCGCCGTCTGGCTGATGCTGCCATTGGCCAGCAACGCCAGGTTGGCAGGATCGGTCGCGGCGTTGAGGCTGAGGTTGCCGGCGCTGCTCTGGAGCACGGCGTTGGTCCTGGCCGTGACGGCCTGGTCGACCGAGAAATCGCCCGTGAGCGCACGCACGCGCAGCGCGTCGGCGGTGATCCCATTCGCCGATGTCGGCTGCTGCGTGTCGGCCACGGTCACCGCGCCGATGCTCAGCGAACCGGTGTTGTCGAAGTCGAAGCGGCCCGTCGCACCGCCCGCGACCGTCCCGACCTTGTTGACCGCCGTCGTCAATGCAACGTCGCCATTGCGTGCATTGGCGATCAATCCACTGCCGACCGACAGGCTCCCCGTCGTCGCCTGGTCGATGCTGGCTGCATCCAGCGCAAGGTTGCTGGCACTCACCGATGCGTTCAATGCGAGATTGCCGAAGCCGCCGGCTTGCAGGATGGCCGTGCTGGCAGACGTGACGGCGACATTGACATCCAGATCGCCTCCGCTGGTACGAACGCGCACCGCGTTGCCCGTCACGCCGCTGCCGGGTTCAAACAGCGGCGCGGCTGGGCCGGCCCGGAGCAAGGCGGGTTGTGCCAGCACGCTGACCGGGCCGATCGCCAGCGAGTCGGCGTCGGTGTAGTCGAAGCGCCCCGCTGCGCTGCCGGCAAGCGTGTCGGCGTGATTGACGCCGGCGCTCAGATTCACATCGCCTGTGGTCGAGCGCACCAGCAGACCGCCTGCAGTGATGCCACCTGCCGCCGTCTGGCTGATGCTGCCATTGGCCAGCAACGCCAGGTTGGCAGGATCGGTCGCGGCGTTGAGGCTCAGGTTGCCGGCGTTGCTCTGGAGCACGGCGTTGCTCCTGGCCGTGACGGCCTGATCGACCGAGAAATCGCCCGTGAGCGCACGCACGCGCAGCGCGTCGGCGGTGATCCCATTCGCCGATGTCGGCTGCTGCGTGTCGGCCACGGTCACCGCGCCGATGCTCAGCGAACCGGTGTTGTCGAAGTCGAAGCGGCCCGTCGCACCGCCCGCGACCGTCCCGACCTTGTTGACCGCCGTCGTCAATGCAACGTCGCCATTGCGTGCATTGGCGATCAATCCACTGCCGACCGACAGGCTCCCCGTCGTCGCCTGGTCGATGCTGGCTGCATCCAGCGCAAGGTTGCTGGCACTCACCGGTGCGTTCAATGCGAGGCTGCCAGAACCACCTGCTTGAAGAATGCCTGTGGCGGTGACGACGACATCGGAATCGACGCTCAACGCGCCCTCGACCGTACGCACCCGCACGGCATTGGCCGCCAGGCCATCGGCCGAGAAGAACTGCTGCTGCGGCCCCGGGCCGACGATCGAGAGTTCCGTTGGCGTGTCGGTGCCACGTCCCACCTGCACGCCGACCTGGTCGATCGACAGCGGGTCGGCGTTGGTGAAGTCGAAACGCCCGCCCGCGACGCCGCCCACCGCATTGACGTGGTTCGTTGCCGCACTGAGGTTCACGTCGCCTGTGTTCGCTTCTGCCACAAGAACGTTGGCCGTGATGCCACCCGCGCTTGCCTGGTTGATGTTCCCGAGCGCCGCCAATCCCACGCCGGGCGCATTGACCGGCGCGTTCAGGTTCAGGTCGCCCGTGGAGGCCACGAGCATCGCGCTGGTGCCTCCGGTGACGGCTTGGCCGACGGTGAGACCACTCCCCTGTGCCAGTACATCTACGATGTCCGCGCTGATCCCGTTGCCGACGATGGGCTGCTGTGGATCGCTGCTGGCCACTTTGCCGATGGTGACGGCGCCCGCGCCGGAGAAGTCGAAGCGATTGGTTGCGCTGCCGGCGACGGTGAGGACGTTGTTGGTGGCCGCGTTGAGCGTCACGCTGCCGTTCTGGGCAATGGCCAGCACGCGGTCGGACGTGATGCCGCCGGCTGAGCCTTGGGCGATGCCATTCGCGCCCAGCAACGACACGTCGTTGGCCACCACCGGAGCGGCAAGGACCACGCTTCCCCCGCTGCTGCGCACGACCGCGGCGCCCCCGGCGGTCACGCCTGCAATCTGCGCCCGCGTGCCGTCGGCGAGCGTGTAGCCGACCGTGCCCACGCTCAATGTGCCGGTGTTGGTGAATTCGAGATTGGCCGCGACGTTGGCCGCCAACGTGTTCACTGCATTGCCGGGGTTCGTCAACACCACGTTATTGGCTGCACGCAGAAGGGCCGGCGAGAAGACCGCAAGGCTGTCCGCCGTAATGCTCCCCGTTTGCGTGATGGTGCCGCCGGCCCCTCCGATCAGTGCGAGCGAGCCCCCATTGAGGTTCATGTCGCTATTCACCTGGAGGCTGCCGAACGGCCCTGTCTGAAAGGTGAGATTGCGCGGCGCTGGCAATGTGATCGGGCCAACGACCTGGACGCCGGTGACTCCGGGATTCGCTCCGTCTTGCGAGCCGAACGAGATGTTCGGCGCGGCCAGCTGGTTCAATTCGGCTTGCGAGATGACGAAGGTATCGGTGCGATCGGCGCCCCCAAGCGTGATGAAACCATCGGCCTGGTTGCGCCGCACGTGGATGGCGCCAGATTCGCTTCTGACCGGCGCGCCGATGTCGATTGCGTCGACGGTCGACTGCGATTGAGCCGAGAGGGTGATATTGCCCGACTTCGTCGTCACCGCCGGGGGCGTTACGCCCCGCGCATCTGGCACGAGGGTGATGCCAGCTATCGGTACCGAGTCCGAAGTCACCGTTCCGGTAATGGCGACATTGCCGGTGGTAGTGCTGATGCTGCTGCCATTCTCGGTCCGGACGCCGCCGATGCCGACGGCGTTCTCGCCAGTCGGTTGGCGGCCAGTTCCGCGGAGGCTGACAGAGCCGCTGCCCGAACTGATTTGGAAGTTGTTGAGTTCCAGGCCGTATTCGGTGGCGATAGGGACTGGAGGGGGAGCGAAAACAAGAACGGCAATGCCGGTGATGGGACCTCCGGTATCGCCGGGAATGGTCGGCGGTGGCGGTGGCGGTGGCGGTGTGAAGCGGCTTCCAGTGCCATCCAGGCTGACCTGCCCGCCGTCGGTCGTGATGCGACCGTTCGACAAGGTGATACCCGCCGCGCCACCCGAATCGCCCTTCATGGTGACGGATCCGGTGCTGGCCGCGATGTCGACACCGGCCATCAGGATGCCAGGGCCGGTTGACGAAGTGCCCGTCCACGCGACGTTTCCTTCACTGGTCGTGATGCTGCCTCCCGTCATCGAAATACCTGCGCCGCTTCCCGAAGTTCCCACCCACCCGACGTTTCCGCCATTGGTTGTGATTGTCCCGCCCGTCATCGAAATACCCGCGCCGAATGCCGAAGTGCCCGAAAAATCGACGCCTCCGCCGTTTGTCGCGATGCTGCCGTCCGTCATCGAAATACCCCCGGCGCGAGATGACGAGGCCGTCAACTGGACATGCCCGCGGTTGGTCCCGATCTCGCCGCCGTAATTGATTGAGCCACCCCCGAACTTCAGGTCCGTCGTGGCCATGTTGACGTTCAGCAGTGCGCCGCCGCTCGACTTGATGGAAGTGCTGGCTGGAAACTCAATGTTGTTGTTCGCAATGAACTGCAGCGTCCGCCCCTGTGAACCGGCATAGTCGATCGCCGCGTTAGGCTGAAAAGTAATGTTTCCGGCCGCGTTCGCGGTGTTGCCCGTGGTGATCGTCACATCGTTGTTGACCAAGGCAGCGGCTATGTCGAAGGCAAAGACATCTGAGTCCACTGCAGGGCCGGCCGGCGGGAATGGATCGGCGGGCTGGTAGGTGCAAGCGCTTGCGCCACAGGGGAACTCTCCCCCGACAAAGGTGCCCGGCCAAATCGTGATGTTGCCCGGATCCAGCAGCCACTCGCCCACCTTCCCTGTGGCCGCGCTGGTGTCGACCTTCAAGCCCCCAAGATCGACGCTTCCCCCCGAGGTTTCGACAAACCCGCCATTGCCCCCGTTCGGGCCGCCACGCGCACTGATCGGCCCGCGCGCCTGCAGCGTGCCGTCGCCAAACACCCCCACCTTGCCCCCATCCCCCTTGTCCATCGCATCACTGCGCATGCTCGAAGTCGCCAGCACCACCGCCGCATCGCTCGCATGCACCCGGATGCTCCCGCCCCCGGCGCTGCCGCTCGCATCGATCAGCGCGCCCTCATCCACCAGCACCCGTCCGCCATCGACACTGACGCTCCCGCCCTTCAGCCCCGCCTGCGCGCCGGTCGCATCGAGCGTGCCGGCCACACGCACATCGTTGCCGCTGCCGCCGCCCAGGATGATCTCGCCGTTGCGCTCGACCAGCGAGTGCGCCTGCACGGTGCCCTGCTGGTTCACCACCCACTGCGACGGCGTGCTGCCCACGGCCAGCATGGCCACGCGTCCGCCGTCGGCCGTGAGCGTGGCGCCCGCCGCGTTCTCTGCCAAAGCGTTGGTCGCCTTCACGTCGGTCGACACACGAAAGGTGGTGAGTCCGTCGCCCGCGAAATCGATCGCGACCTGCCGGCCCGAGACCAGGCCGATGGTTCCGCTGGCCACGTTGATGTCGCCCTCGTTGCGCACCGTCTCGCCCATCAGTGCCACGGTGCCGCCCTTGCTCGCATGGATGCTGCCCGCATTGACGACACTCGCATGATTTCCATCGGCGCGCTCGAACACCAGTTGCTTGCCTGCCATGAAGTTGTCGTTGCCGATGTCGAGCGTGGACGCCACGAGACCGCCCGTGTTGACGACCGATCCCTTGCTGAACAGCACCCCGTTCGGGTTGACCAGGAACACCTGCCCGTTGGCATTGAGCCGACCAGCGATGGTGGACGCATCGGGCCCCACCACGCGATTGAGCAGCACGCTCGCCGGTCCCGGCTGCGCGATGTTGACGATGCCGCCCGCGCCGATGGAAAAGCTGTTCCATTGCGCCATCGCACGGACCGTGGACTGCATGATGTTCATCGTGCCGATGCCCGGCTGGCTCATGGTGACCCCGCCTCCGATCGCCTTGAAGCCGGTGGGCAGCGTCTGTGCAAACGCGGGCGCAAGACCCGCGGCCAGCAGGCAGACGACGATCGGTCTCAGGCGGACCCCACGGGCATCGCAACCGCGGCGGAACACATCGAGGCGAGTGGTCATGGGATGCCTGCCTTTCGGTGAGGGTCAGAAACTCTTCTGCGCCTGCACGAAGAGCCGCGGGTTGTGCCCGCCGCCGTCGGTGATGGCG
>NZ_JAAVVD010000089.1:0-883 GCF_018449755.1 Variovorax sp. dw_954
ACTGGCCTGCGCGGCGGCCAGCATTCCGGTGGCGTGGCAGCTGTACCTCCCCCAGGAATGGGCCGACGACCCGCCTCGACGCGAGAAGGCGGGTGTGCCCGAAGCGCTCGAGTTCGCCACCAAGCCTCGGATCGCGCTGCAGCAGATCGAACACTTGCTGGCCCAGGGGGCGCCCAGGCACTGCGTGTTGGCGGACGCGGGTTACGGCGTGGACACGGCGTTTCGCGAGCGCCTGGACGAGCTTGGTTTGTCCTACGTGGTGGGTGTGACCGGCAGCGTCACCGTTTGGCCGCCCGGGCACGAACCCTTGCCGCCCCGGCCTTACAGCGGCAGAGGCCGCGTCCCACGGCGACTGCGCCGCGGCGACGCCAACGCCCCCGGGCACCGCCCCCGCACGGTCAAGGACGTGGCCTTCGACATCGATCCCGACGACTGGGAAGAAATCACCTGGCGCGAGGGCACGAACGCCGCGCTGCGCTCGTACTTCGCCCGCGTGCGCGTCCGTGCTGCGCACCGCGACGAGCTGCGCAGCGAGCTGCGCGCGCCGCAATGGCTGCTGATCGAGTGGCCCGAGGGCCACGAAGAGCCGCTGAAGTACTGGTTGTCCACGCTGCCCGAGGATACGCCGCTGCAGCGCATGGTCTACGAGGCCAAGATGCGCTGGCGCATCGAGCGTGACTATCAGGATCTCAAGCAGGACCTGGGGCTGGGACAGTACGAGGGCCGTGGCTGGCGCGGCTTTCATCACCACGCCAGTCTCAGCATCGCCGCCTACGGCTTCCTGCTGGCGCAGCGGCTGCAGCACCCCGACGAGGTCGGGGGTAAAAAAAACTCCGCACGCCAAGCGCCTGCCCTACCCACGCATTACAAACCTCGGGGAAGC
>NZ_JAAVVD010000090.1:0-844 GCF_018449755.1 Variovorax sp. dw_954
CATCCAGGACAACGAGAAGAAGACGATGGCAGCGTCGCCTGCCATGCGCGCCTTGCACACGAAGCGCAGGCAGGTGGCCGTGGCGTCCAGCGTGGTGGTCGCGGGCGCGATGCTGTGGCTGCTGGCGGCGCAGCGCGCGCATGCGGCGGGTGAGGCCGAGGAAGCGACCACTGTGGCTGCAGCGACCACGGCCAACACCGAGCTGCTGCCCACCAACGATCCCTGCGGTAGTTGTGGCAGCAACAACAGCAACAGCAACAGCAACAGCAACAGCAACAGCAACAGCAACAGCAACAGCAACAGCAACAGCACCCAGCTCGCACAGGCCGCACGCCCCCCGGCCGGCGCGGCCATGCCGCAAGACCTGCCGCGCACACCCGCGCCACCCCCGACCTTCCGCCTCAACGACATCCGCCTGAACGGCGCGCAGGCGCTCTCGGCCGATGAGCTCAAGGCGGTCACCCAGCCCTACATCGGGCGCGACGTGGCGCTGGCGGACCTGGAAGCCCTGGCCAAGGCCATCACCGATCTCTACCGCGCACGCGGCTACTTCCTGGCGACGGCCGTGGTGCCGGTGCAGACGGTGCGCGATGGCGTCGTCGAGATCAGCGTGATCGAAGGCAAGCTGGGCAAGGTCGATGTGCTGGTCGCCCCCGATGCGCCGATCAGCGAGGCGCGCGTGCGCGGCTTCCTGTCGGACCTGCAGCCCGGGCAGGCCGTCAATGCAAAAAGCTACGAGCGCGCGATGCTGCTTCTGTCGGACCAGCCCGGCACGCGCGTGGGCTCGGGCCTGCAGGAGGGCCTGACGCCCGGCACCAGCGACCTGACGGTGGAGGTCACGCCA
>NZ_JAAVVD010000091.1:0-834 GCF_018449755.1 Variovorax sp. dw_954
GTCGGCCCTGCAAATGGCCCGCAGCCCGCATGAGCATTGGGTCTTGACGGCGTTTCTCGTGCACCCAATCCCCCGGGAAGCGTTGAAGATCGAATTGATTTCTGGGAAATTTCGTCGATGCCCGAGCCCTTTGACACACCCGATTTCTTCCGCCCCCGACTGGTCGAGATGATTGACCTACGCCACCCGCTGGCGGTGTTGGCGAGTCGGCTGCCCTGGTCACACTGACTTGAGTAGTGGACGCAGCGCGGAAACCCCAACCGAGAGAGAACCCGCAAGCCAACTGCCGCATGGCGTGGTGCGCATACTCCGCAATGGCAAGCGCATGTACGCCGACGATTTCAAGGCGCAGCTGGTTCGACAATGCCTGGTGCCGGGGACTTCGGTGGCTGCCACCGGCATGGCGCACGGAGTCAATGCGAACCTGTTGCGTCGTTGGATTGTTATGCACGGGCATGCCGCTGCCCCCGCACCGGCGTTGTTGCAGGTGACGCTTCAAGCATCGCCTCCTGCGAGAACGCCGCCGCCGTGCGCGGTGCCCTCGGAGCCGCAGGTCATCGAGATCGAGATTCACGGCGTTCGTGTTCGCCTGCACGGTCAGGTCGATGCGCAACGGCTGGGCGTCGTGCTCGACGCGTTGGCGCGGCGCACATGATCGGTCTTCCCTCGAACACGCGCGTGTGGATCGCGGCCGGCCACACGGACATGAGGAAGGGCTTCGACGGCCTGGCCGCCATGGTGCAGACGGCACTCGCAACCAATCCGTTCTGCGGCCACGTCTTCGTCTTCCGCGGCAAGCGCGGCGACATCGTGAAGTTGCTGTGGTTCGATGGC
>NZ_JAAVVD010000092.1:0-806 GCF_018449755.1 Variovorax sp. dw_954
CGCGCCGATGTGCACGGCCTCGTCGGCCAGCTCGACATGGCGGGCCTCCTTGTCGGCATCGGAGTAGACGGCCACCGTGAGGATGCCCATCTTCTTCGCGGTCTTGATGACGCGGCAGGCGATCTCGCCGCGGTTGGCAATCAGGATCTTCTTAAACATTGTGGGTCTCCGCGGTGAGATCGCCTGCGCACGCTTCGCGTGCCATGCAATTTGACTTCGTCGCTGCGCCGCTTCGCGGCTGGTCACCGCTATTGGCGATCAGGATTTTCTTGAACATGTTGTACTTCCTGTTCTTTCAAAGAGGGATGTTCCCGTGCTTGCGCCACGGGTTCTCGAGCTTCTTCTCGCGCAGCATCACCAGCGAGCGGCAGATGCGCTTGCGCGTCTCGCTCGGCAGGATCACGTCGTCGATGTAGCCACGCGTGGAAGCCACGTACGGGTTGGCGAAGCGGGCCTTGTATTCGGCCTCGCGGGCGGCGAGCTTCTCGGGGTCGTTCTTGTCCTCGCGGAAGATGATCTCCACCGCGCCCTTCGCGCCCATCACCGCGATCTCGGCGCGTGGCCAGGCCAGGTTCACGTCGCCGCGCAGGTGCTTGGAGGCCATCACGTCGTAAGCACCGCCGTAGGCCTTGCGGGTGATGACGGTGATCTTGGGCACCGTGCATTCGGCGTACGCATAGAGCAGCTTGGCGCCGTGCTTGATGATGCCGCCGTACTCCTGGCTGGTGCCGGGCATGAAGCCGGGCACGTCGACGAAGGTGATGACCGGGATGTTGAAGGCATCGCAGAAGCGCACGAAGCGCGCG
>NZ_JAAVVD010000093.1:0-799 GCF_018449755.1 Variovorax sp. dw_954
TGCCGACAGCGTGACCAGCGCGCTGCGCGACAGCGGCAGGTCCAGGATCTCGTGCGCCTCCAGGAAGTTCTGCTTGCCGTCCTCGTTGGCCAGCAGGATGCGCGAATACAGCGGATCGATCTGGTCGGCCTCGGCATGCGCGGCCACATGGATCAGGGGCGAGCGGCCCGCCGCCTCGCGGAACTGGGTCTTGGTGGCCGCGGCGCCCATGTAGACCTTGTTGCGCGGGAACACGGTGGCGATCTCCTTCACCTCTGCCGCGGCGCCGGGCAGCTCGTGCTGGTCGTCGATGCGCGGATTGCCGAAGGCGGTGAGTTGCGCATCGACGCGCGGCGTGCTTTGCGCCAGTTGCACGGCAATGCTCATCGACGGCGCCACCGACACCGGATGCGTCTCGATCACGTACTGGCCATTGAGCCGCAGCGCCTGGAACGGCAGGTAGTGCAGCGGCCCGTGCGGCACGATGATCAGCCGCACGCCCGGCGGCAGCCCGAGCGGGCCGAGCAGCGCGGCGCCCAGCTTGTCGGCATTGACGACGGTGGTGCGGCGCGCGCGCAGCACCTGGTTGCGGAAGCCGTCCACCAGTTCGTTCAGCTCGTCGCGCGTCTCGGCCACGCTGAAGGACTTGATCTCGGTAGAACTCACCACCCACACCTGCAGCCGGTCGGGCAGCGAGTGGAACTCGACCACGCGTTCATCGGGCTTGAGCGCGCGCTGCAGCGTGGGCAGGTCGGCGGTGGCGGTGGCCTCGTCGCTGACCCGGGCGCGACCGCGCACGGCGTCGAGCAAGGCGCGCGAA
>NZ_JAAVVD010000094.1:0-799 GCF_018449755.1 Variovorax sp. dw_954
GGCCGACAGCGTGACCAGCGCGCTGTGCGAGAGCGGCAGGTCCAGGATCTCGTGCGCCTCCAGGAAGTTCTGCTTGCCGTCCTCGTTGGCCAGCAGGATGCGCGAATACAGCGGATCGATCTGGTCGGCCTCCGCATGCGCAGCCACATGGATCAGCGGGGAGCGGCCCGCCGCCTCGCGGAACTGGGTCTTGGTGGCCGCGGCGCCCATGTAGACCTTGTTGCGCGGGAAGACGGTGGCGATCTCCTTCACCTCCGCCGCGGCGCCGGGCAGCTCGTGCTGGTCGTCGATGCGCGGATTGCCGAAAGCGGTGAGCGACGCATCCACGCGCGGCGTGCTTTGCGCCAGTTGCACCGCGATGCTCATCGACGGCGCGACCGACACCGGATGCGTCTCGATCACATACTGGCCGTTGAGCCGCAGCGCCTGGAACGGCAGGTAGTGCAGCGGCCCGTGCGGCACGATGATCAGCCGCACGCCCGGCGGCAGCCCGAGCGGGCCGAGCAGCGCGGCGCCCAGCTTCTCGGCATTGACGACGGTGGTGCGGCGCGCGCGCAGCACCTGGTTCCTAAAACCATCCACCAGTTCGTTCAGCTCGTCGCGTGTCTCGGCCACGCTGAAGGACTTGATCTCGGTCGCGCTCACCACCCACACCTGCAGCCGGTCGGGCAGCGAGTGGAACTCGATCACCCGTTCATCGGGCTTGAGTGCGCGCTGCAGCGTGGGCAGGTCGGCGGTGGCGGTGGCCTCGTCGCTGACCCGGGCGCGACCGCGCACGGCGTCGAGCAAGGCGCGCGAG
>NZ_JAAVVD010000095.1:0-787 GCF_018449755.1 Variovorax sp. dw_954
AATCCAGGACAACGAGAAGAAGACGATGGCTGCGTCGCCTGCCATGCGCGCCTTGCACACGAAGCGCAGGCAGGTGGCCGTGGCGTCCAGCGTGGTGGTCGCGGGCGCGATGCTGTGGCTGCTGGCGGCCCAGCGTGCCCATGCGGCGGGGGAGGCCGAGGAAGCGACCACCGTGGCTGCAGCGACCACGGCCAACACCGAACTGTTGCCTACCAACGATCCCTGTGGCAGTTGCGGCAACAGCGGCAACAGCAACCAGCTCGCACAGGCCGCACGCCCCCCGGCCGGCGCGGCCATGCCGCAAGACCTGCCGCGCACACCCGCGCCACCCCCGACCTTCCGCCTCAACGACATCCGCCTGAATGGCGCGCAGGCGCTCTCGGCCGATGAGCTCAAGACGGTCACCCAGCCCTACATCGGGCGCGACGTGGCGCTCTCCGACCTGGAAGCCCTGGCCAAGGCCATCACCGACCTGTACCGCGCACGCGGCTACTTCCTGGCCACGGCCGTGGTGCCGGTGCAGACGGTGCGCGATGGCGTCGTCGAGATCAGCGTGATCGAAGGCAAGCTGGGCAAGGTCGATGTGCTGGTCGCGCCCGATGCGCCGATCAGCGAGGCACGCGTGCGCGGCTTCCTGTCGGACCTGCAGCCCGGCCAGGCCGTCAATGCCAAAAGCTACGAGCGCGCGATGCTGCTGCTGTCGGACCAGCCCGGCACGCGCGTGGGCTCGGGCCTGCAGGAGGGCCTGACACCCGGCACCAGCGACCTGACGGTGGAGGTCACGCCG
>NZ_JAAVVD010000096.1:0-722 GCF_018449755.1 Variovorax sp. dw_954
AGCGAACTGGTGGTGGGCGTGCAGTGCGGCGGCAGCGATGCGTTCTCCGGTGTCACGGCCAACCCGGCGGTGGGCTACTGCACCGACCTGCTGGTGCGCGCGGGCGCCACCGTGATGTTCTCGGAAGTGACCGAAGTGCGCGACGGCATCGACCAGTTGACCTCGCGCGCCACGACGCCCGAAGTGGCCGAGGCGATGATCCGCGAGATGGCCTGGTACGACGCCTACCTGGACAAGGGGCGCGTGGACCGCAGCGCCAACACGACGCCGGGCAACAAGAAGGGCGGGCTGTCGAACATCGTGGAGAAGGCGATGGGCTCGATCGTGAAGTCGGGCAGCTCGCCGATCTCGGGCGTGATCTCGCCGGGCGAGAAGTTGAAGCAAAAGGGCCTGATCTACGCGGCCACGCCGGCGAGCGACTTCATCTGCGGCACGCTGCAGCTCGCTGCAGGAATGAACCTGCATGTGTTCACCACGGGACGCGGTACGCCCTACGGCTTGGCCGAAGTGCCCGTCATCAAGGTGGCCACGCGGGCCGACCTGGCGCGCCGCTGGCACGACCTGATGGACATCAACGCCGGCACCATCGCCACGGGCGAGAAGACCATCGCGGACGTGGGCTGGGAGATGTTCCAGCTGATGCTCGACGTGGCCAGCGGTCGCAAGAAGACCTGGGCCGAGCACTGGAAGCTGCACAACGCGCTGGTGTTGTTCAATCCGGC
>NZ_JAAVVD010000097.1:0-718 GCF_018449755.1 Variovorax sp. dw_954
ACAACACCGTGAACCCGGCGCGCTCGAGCAGACTCGCCGCATCCTCGCGATCCCATACAAGAAGACCGACACCCGGCTGGTTGCCCACTTGGACAAAGCGGAACTCCAAGCCTTGCTCGATGCGCCGGATCCGCCGGCCCGCGAAGGGATTCGCGATCGGGCTATGCTCCATGTGGCGGTCTGCGCCGGACTGCGTGTCTCGGAATTGAAGGGGTTGCGTATGTCCGGCGTCGCGGCGCAGTGCAAGAGCATCCACGTACTTGGTAAGGGCCGTCGCGAGCGAGCCTTGCCCCTTTGGAAGCCGACAGCGTCGGCATTGCGAGCTTGGTTGTCCGTGCGCGGCGAGGTCGCCGCACCTGAAGTGTTCGTCAACGCGCGCGGCGAGCCCTTCAGTCGCTGGGGCGTCGCGTACGTCCTGCGCAGCCACGCCGATACCGCAAGTACCGCTTGCCCGTCGTTGCGCGGCAAGCAGATCTCGCCCCATGTCCTGAGGCACACCTGCGCGATGATCGTGCTGCAGGCGACGCAGGACATCCGCAAGGTCTCTCTGTGGCTGGGGCACAGCACCCTGGCCACGACCGAGATCTACGTTCGAGCCGACCCCAGCCAAAAGCTCGAGGCCATCGAGGCCGTCGTGCCGCCGCATCTGCGCAAGGGCAAGTTCAGGCCGCCGGACCGACTCATTGCGCTGCTCAGGACGAGGCATTAAATGGGGAGC
>NZ_JAAVVD010000098.1:0-707 GCF_018449755.1 Variovorax sp. dw_954
AGCGGCGCCCACCCCCATTTCAGACAAGTCTATCGAATCTCCGCCTGATGGCCCCGAGATCCTGATGCTGTCCGCGGGCTTGTCAGCATCTTCCGCTTCAAGGGTCTTGATCAGCTGGTCGAGGAACAACGGAATGCCGTTTGCCAACTGTTTTTCAGTGGCGGAGCGCTGAGGCCTCAGCGCAACCTTCGACTTGCAGCGTGAAACCAGCTCCTCCCGATTGTTGGCGAGAAAGTTACGCATGCTCCAGTCCTTGGATTTTGTCGGTTCATTTATCGGCTACCGCCCGCTTGTTCTTCAAAGGCGTACGACTTCTTGTTTAACCCTTCGAGGAAGGCCGGTCTGTGCGGTGTCAAACATACACAGTGGCGCACGCGCGAAAGCCTTTCGCTGAAAACATCGCGCGCGCGATGGCTCGCAAACGCACGCGGTCAATCGGCGTTGCCCCGGCGAATGGAAGTGGACATCCTTCACCGTTGTCGCTGAACAACTTCGTGCTTGGCCAAGCAACTGCGAAGCAACGACATCAGCTACGTGTCATGGAATATTGCGGAGTACCAGTTGCGTGCCGCGCGTTCCCCCGGCGAGCTGACTGGACTGGTCAGGCCCACTTACACCCGCCTGATGAAACACTCCCGTCGCGGTCACTGTGCGACACCGCACACAGGCGTTCCGCGATGCCTATACTGGCTTTCATCGTGAGCAAC